>JAFQEY010000102.1 GCA_017398765.1 Akkermansia sp. | reverse complement strand
TGCTCCGCGAAGCACTGGTGGTCATCACCCCGGGTGCAGGGTTCGGTGCACATGGTGAAGGCTTCTTCCGCATTTCTGCCTTCAACAGCCGGGACAATGTCGAGGAAGTATGCCGCCGCATCAAACGATTCCTGTAAGCCGCCCACCCACAGGAGTCATTTACAATCAGAAAAGGTGTTCTTTCATTGTGTGACGTGCCGTATTGCCTCAAACGAAACTTTAACGGATAATTACGCATTGGCATAATTAGAGATTAGGCGGATAACGTGTAGCGAAGCTGACAAAGCGAACGCTTTTCTTGATAGTTTATATACTGAAGCAGAGTAAATAAGGTTACTTTAGAAATAACTTTCAGGAAAAGCCCCCTCTGAGATTTCGCATAGCTCTTGCGAATGGAAAACTGATCCACTAACTGAGAAAAGACTACTTCCACGCGCTTTCGGAGTCTCTGATAATCCTCCGGCATTGTGTATTGAATGAGCTCATTCTGTCGGCAAGGGGTGGCTAATTCGATTCCGGCATACTCGAACAAGGTTAGCCTCCAGGGATTACTGCGATAGCCTTTGTCCCCTATAAGAACGCAGGTAGAAAACTCATCTTTTACATCATGCAGATAGTTGATGTCATGATGATGAGCCTGACTTAAATCATACCGATGAATGATACCGCTCGCAGAACAGACACAGTGTAATTTATAGCCGTAATAATGCTGCTGCTGAGTCGCGCCATAACCAAATGTCGGAGCACTCTGCTCATTATCCTTTAATATGCGACAACTCTTTGCTCTTGAATATCTACAAACCTCGATAGGCATCGAATCAATCAGTCTGATAGAGCCCGATTCATCATCGGGAATACTCTTGACAATGCGAGCTCTGATTTTTTCGATAAGATACGCCAAATGATGGCGACGAGCATTATAATTTCTCCGAGAGCCCACACGAATGGCAAGGTCTGGGAGTATTGATTGCAGCGTATCAAAAAAACAGACATTCGCTATCGATGGAAAGGAACTCCCGGAAAAGCGAAAGAGCAATGATTTCGACATCAGCGCAAAGAGGCTTTCGTCCGCAATGCTGCAAGTTTCCGTGAGAATTGAAAAAGCCCAGAGAGAAAAACTTGCATATCTCCAAAATTCTGTCAAACTGTTTGTGTGGTTGCATAGCTTGTTTGTGCAAGTACGTGTTTTAGCTTATTTATTGTGCTGCAAATAAACAAGTTACGCAATCGCAATTCCTCTTTATGACGAGTTTTAGTTTTTAATTATACCAACGCGTAAATATAGGTATATACTCACCTTTGTTGTTTATGTAACATGGATAACCTACGTTCAAGTCAACACCATATTGCAAAACAAAGTGTTCAAGCTCATCGGTAAGGGGTATTTCCTCATCAAGACCTCCGTTCCCACCTAAAAACAGGCCACACCCGCTTTTTAGAGCGACACTCACCTCATCCTTTTTTAAGCATTCCCGGTAATAATTACACAGATCTGAAAACTTCATAAAGGATTAGGAGTTATTGGTTACTTCCACAGCGGGTGGGTTTCCCAGTAGGGCAGCAGCCCCATTTTGTGAAGGGGGATGCCTTGTTGTTGTGAATCATGCAGGAATTGCTGCATGCGCACGTGCCATTGGGAGGAGGGTGCCACCTGTTTGAGCAGATAACGGCAGATGAACAGAAGAGGGGCAAGGTTAGCTTGCGATTGGAGCATGGATACCGCCCCGGCAAGGCTTGCGGTGGGTCTGACCCACTTGCCGGCTTTGTCGGAATAGACATGATCCCAAGGCAAGGCCGGGGTGTTGTTCATTCGGGGAACGGTCAGGAAGGTTTTATTCCAGATTCGGGCATGGTGGGCACAATCGTTGCGCAGCACGCGCAAGGAAGTCAGCCAGGTGAATAAGGTACCAGTATCGATGCTCCATTCACGTGCAATAGCCTTTCTGATGATTTTATCGGAATGGGAATAGAAGTAAACAATGGTGCCGAACTCCATTTCTCCTACCGCCATCCAAAGAGGCAGATAGTCGTGTTTGTCGCCGTAGGTGTTGAAGAAATGGTCGACGGAGTCTTTGCCGCTTGGTACGATATGACCGTTCTTGTTTTTCTGAATTCGGACACGTTCTAAACTCTGCATGTAGCCCTTCCAATTGGGGAAATAGGCTGGGCTTGCATAGTCAAAGGGCGATTTGTTCGCGGTGTGGTGGTAAGCAATGCGACTGCGGAGAGCAACTTCGATGCGCTCAATGGCATCCATCATCAAGAAACGCAACTTGCGGTCAAAGAGGTAGTGAGACCACACTTTATCCAGTGTTGTACCGGGGACATAGTTGTTGCCAATGACACCTTGCTGATTCCTGACACGAAAAGGATGCAGGTAAGCGCTGAAGCGGTAATAGCCTACATTCTTCAACCGGGTTGCAAGTAGTGAAGCGTCTCCCTCGAGACCGCGCTGTGTGAGTAGTGCGACCTGCTGTTGAATGGAGAGATGCGGCTTGAAGTATTCCATACAAAATAAAAACCCTCCCCATGTGCGCAGTTGAAGGAATCAACGGATTCCAACCCTAAGCGGGGGAGGTTATCTGGAGTCATTATACGTATGGTACGGATTTTGTCAAGGGGTGGAGACTGAGAAAAACGAAAAAAGCCCCATCATAAACCCTTTTGATGATTTGTAAAGCACTTATAAATAATGCGTTATACTTTCTTGCTTTTCATTCATATCCTCGGAGACGTACTCACCTCAAAGGGCATAAACTTTACAACCCTCTAACATCAAGGGCGTTAGAGGATTCTTTAGTAAGGATATGAATACAAAACCGCTCTTTTCCCTGCTTGTGACGGCATTCATCTGCCTCTTTTGGCTGTGCGCCTGCTGCGTTGAATCGGTTCCCATGCCGACAAAAGTTGTTCTGGAGGAATGCGATGACAACTTCAACCACTCGTATCGTGATATCGGCATCAGCCCAGCAGCCCTGCCGCGTCTACATGCCCTTGCCATCAAGGAACAGCAAAGACGCGAGACCATTCGCCGCCGGAAAATGATGGTGCGTCCGTCAGGAGAGCGCTTTTACACAAGATATCACCTCACCCTGCTGGATGAAAACGACGCCCCGATAGAGTCCTTCATGCTCTTCAAAAACGCTCCCTTTTCCGTGCATCCGTATTGCAGAGAACCCTATCACTTCCGGGCAGACGTGGATACCCCCACCCAAAAGCTCCTGCTACAGCTGATTCCGGAGTGGAACAATCCGGGCAGGCCGGAGGTGGCACCATGATAGCCCCCGTCGCCCGACCCTCACCTTTCTTCCGTAAAGCGCGCATTCAGCAAATGCAGACAGGGCTGCACGCTTTCCATGGAATCGGTTGTGATGGCCATGGCTTCCAGTTTCTTATACATCATATAAATGATACTGAAATCCGGCATTCCTGTTTCTGCTTCTGCAAATGACTGCACCATTGTTACCATGCTTGCCTGCAACTCTTTGACACTTGCTGCGAATGTCCGGGGATTCCATTCACCTTCATGCAACACCTCGGCATCCGATAATGACCAGGGAATCTCACCGAAGCAGGTAAAAGCATGGGGGTTGCCGAATCGAAGCATGCGCCAACATGGTTCCGAACCAAAAACGATGGGTGAGGTCTGATATTGATGGCAGAAGTTGAGAAAGGCGCGTCTGTTATCGTTGAACAATACCTGCGGAATGTGGTGGCAGACATCCCATGCCTGTTCGTTTGTATGCCTCTTGTAGTGCCAGACCAGCACAAGAGAATGCGAAACCGTGTCGTGATAGAATGAGGGCATGATGCCATGCGTTGCCTGCATTATCTGCAACATGTCATTAAAAGCCCGATGAACCTCATTCCGGCTTCCCACGATAAACTCCAGGGCAAAATAATTCATCGATTTTCCTCCCTTTGTATTTTTTGCCGCAGGAGGCAAGCCGGTATGCCATTTCTGCACACAGACTTGCCTCCCGGAGAAATGTTGAAAAACATTCAGCGCTCCACCACACGCAGGGGGGAGATACCTTTTTCCTGAAGAATCCGGTTGGCAGATTCTACAGCATTGACATCCAGATAGATGCGGAAGGGTGCTTTATTGAGACGCAGTTCCACCAATCCGTTTTCCGAGGGTTCATCCAGCAGGTGTACAAAGTGGGTAAAGTCCTTTACCGCCTTGCCGTTGACGGCCTCTACCCGGCAGAAGCGCACGGAATCGTACCCCAACGTGGCCGGAGTGGGAACAACGGCGGTAAGCGCCACGACCTCCGTTATGCCTTCCGCGCGGAGTGCGTCCTCATCATTGACGAGTTTCTGGAACTCCAGAGGGATATTACCGCCGGAAGCGCGGCGGATGTGGTTCAGATAGGTTTCCGTAAGCGGTTGGAACAACAGACCGCCCCACATGACATAGCGCGGTTGCACCCCGGTTTTATCTACTCCGAACATGCGGGAATCCATCACCTTGCGATCCAGTGTCATGTTGAAGTTCTGGATCTGTCCGGCGCGGCTGATGCTGAAATTGAGCACCGCACCCACGGGCTTGTGACCGCGCAGGACGGCGGTGGCATCAATCGTACCGTACAGGGGATGCTTGCAGCGTCCCACATTGTCGATGGGCATATCATCCACCGCCATGAGCACGTCTCCCTTGCGGATACCGACAGACTCCGCAGAGCCGCCCGGCAACACCTTGCTGATGTACAGGCCGCCGGAGTCGGGTGCCAGTTTGAGATAGCGACGGAACACAGGGTCGCTGAGCTTGGCGAACTGCAATCCCAGCACCGGGACTGCTTCCCCCTCCTGCTGAGCGAGGAAACGCTGAATCATTTCCGCGTTCACCACGGTGAGCAACATGCTCTCAGAATTATATCCCACACTCAGTCCCACCAGCTTACCGTCCTTCATGACGGGGGCTCCGCTGTCATGCTCAGCGGGGATGGGGCGGGCAGCACGCAGCTGCAGCTGCGGAATGGTATCCACCTCAAAGCTCTCTGCCTGCATGGGGATTTTCACCGGGACAAGACCATCCACGAGCCCGGCCAGCTCTGCGGCATCGCCCTGTTTCATGGGGTCGCCGGTCTGCAGTGCCACCCGGTCGCTGATGATGGAGGCATCTGACTCATGCAGCACGCCCAACAGGGCAAGATTGAGGTCCTCATCCCAGCGAATGACGCGTGCGGGGACGGTGCGCGACTGGTCAGGCAGGCTCAGCTCCACATAGGTTGCGGCTTTCACCACATTGCCGGTGGTGAGCACCATGCCGTTGCCCAGGCTTACGCCCAGAGCGCTCACCTTGCGCACATTTTCCTTTTCCCACGGCTGCATGGGATTATAGTTCTGGAGCGAGCTGTTAACGAGAAGGATAGAGGAGGAGGCATCCGGCGCGGGTGCCGGTTTTGCTGCTGCAGCCTGCCGGGCGGCGGCTTCCTCCGCTGCTTTTTTGCGGGCTTCCTCGGCTTTGCGTGCGGCTTCGGCATCAGCCGCAGCCTTTTCCTGCTGAGCCTTGATACGGGCAGCGGCTCGGGCTTTCTCCGCTTCCGGGTTAGTGCGCTGGGTAGGCTCGCAGGAGCTCAGCAGCAAACCGGTCAGAGCCAGGGCGGTGAGTGTACGGAACATGTTCGTAGGAAAATGGGTCAGGGGTTCAGGCGGGCAGGTGCGGGAATGCCGTAGCTGCGCGAAATACGTTCATTGGCAGCATCCAGCGTGGCGTTATCTATCACCATCGGTCGGGCGGCATCGGCAAATTCTATCACAGTAAAATCCGGGCGGGGCTGCCCGTTCTCCGGGTACAGGAGGCTGTACAGGTGCGCCAGTCCCTTGACTTCCTCCCCATTCACCTTTGTGACAATGCGGCGGCCGGGATCGTCAAAGCGTGCATTCACCTCATCCGGCAGCACACGGGTGAGTACCACCACATCCGTGCGGCTGCGGAAACCGCCCCGGAGGTAATCCTCCATCTCCACCATGAACGAGCCGGGGGAAATGTTATGGGCAGCAATCACATTGAAATGCAGCGGCTGGAATACCAACCCGGCAAAATGCACGTAGCGCGGCTTCTCATCATGCGCCAGAGCCATCACTTTCCAGGCAGGCAGCGGGGCGGGACTCAGCTCCGCTTCCTGTGTCGCACCATCGCGGAGAATCGTGCATTTGAGCACATCTCCCAGGAAGGCGCGCTCTGCGAGCTCTTCCAGCCCCACACGAACACCGTTCAGCTCAATCATGGCACTACGGTCAACACTCAGGCCGTTGATACTCTGAACAATATCACCGGGCTGCAACACGCCGTCCGCACAACCGCCTTTCACCACATCTGCCACCAGGCAACCGGGGCTCTGTTCGTCCAGACCGTATCGGCGGCGCATGGCGGGGTTCTCCAGCGGGGTGAACGTGGCCCCCAGCTCCACGTAGCCGTCGTACTTACCGTCTTTAATATCCTGCAGGAAACGGCTGATGACGGGGGCGGGTATCATGTAGCCGGTGGAATTAGCTTCCAACAGCCCCTGGAAAGCGACACCGACCACCTCATCGCCTTTCAGGACGGGACCACCGCTGTTACCGGGGTTGATGGCGGCATCTATCTGCACGGCCAGATGCTCATCCTGCCGTGAGTGGGCGTATTTGATGGTGTCAATGCGGGAGATAATACCGCGCGTCACGGAAAGGCGCTTACCGCCGATGGGGTAGCCGACAGCTCTCACCTCATCCTCCAGATTCGGCAGCTCCGTGCTCAGTTTCAGGCAGGGCACATCGGCAAACGCGGCGGCATCCGCTACTTCCAGCAAGGCCAAATCCGATTCATGTGAGATGAACTTGACACGAGCAGGCAGCTGGCGGGCATCTGCATAGGGCATCAGGTAAATGCGCTCGGCATTGGACACCACATGGGCATTGGTCAGGAATAAGCCGGGCTCCACCATGAATCCCGTGCCGTTGCCGCGGCCAAAAGAGCCGCTCTGCCACGGTGTGCGGTAATCCGGACGGCTGGCCGCCACCTCGACCTTCACTATGCCGCGATAGGCGGAAACGAGAGAAGATTGACCATTGACTGTTGACGGTTGACTATCGGGCATCGGCTGAGACTCCGGCGCAGGGGCGGGGGCGGGCTGCTCAGGTTGGGGCGCGGGCTGCTCTTCGGGTGCAGGAGTCGGCTCAGGTGCGGGTACAGGAGTCGGCTCAGGTGCAGGAGCGGGAGTCGGCTCAGGTGCAGGAGCTGCCTGCTCCGGTGCGGGCGCTGCCTGTTCCGAAGCGGCGGGTGCAGTCTGCACTTCCGGTGCGGGAGCGGCAGGTTCCGGAGCCGGAGCGGGAGGAGCAACAACCGTTTCCGGCTGCTGTGCCACCACCGGCAGCGCAGCCATCAGCATCAAAGGGATTGAACGTAACTTCACGCTGATATTCTGACGCGAAAGCGGGGGCAAGTCAAGCTAAAAGCTCGTACCTTGCCCCCGCTGGAGAAAAGAATCAGAGATTCTGTTGAAGCGGTGTTACATCAGGCTTCCTTTTTCTTGGGAAGGAGGAAGAGGATGATACCGCAGAGCATCATGAGCACACCAGCCAGGCTCAGCACGGCAGACAGCGGCGTGCCGGCATCCTTGAGCATACCGCCCAGCCAGGAAACCAGAGCACCGGCACCCACGGATGTGAGGTTCAGCAGGCCGTATCCCGTGGCGGCGAAACGCTCATCGATGGTGGAGCGCAGCACCGGCATCAGCGTGGCATCCATGGAACCCTGAGCCACACCCTGCATGGCCACAAGAGCCAGCACGGCACCCAGACCGATACCCGTACCGAACATCATGGCCAGCAGCACGCAGGGACCGGCGATGCAGAAAGCGATACCGGGCACATAGGCACGGGCATTCTTGTTGCGCAGATACCAGCGGTCAGCAATCACGGCGCAGGCCAGCACGGAGATGTACTTGGCAATGTTAATCCAGAACGTGGCCTGAGGTCCGGCCTCAGCCTCGGAAATGCCGAACATATCCTGCAGCAGACGCGGATACCAGCCCAGCAGGAACCAGTTGGCGAAACCGGCAAAGGAAATCATGAGCAGCAACAGGTACATACCACGACCGGTGAAGATGCTCTTGAGCATCTGACCCATCGTGAATTCGGGAACCGCAGGCGCAGCTTCCTTGACAGTTTCCTCCGTCGCGGCGGCGGCAGCCTCCTCGGCCTTCGGGTCGCGCAGGAAGAACAGCACGATAAGGCCGTAAGCCACACCGACGAAACCGAACAGCTCAAAGGTGAGACGCCACCCAAGCTGGCAGGGGTCGCCGGCCATCATGGCACCGCACCCGGCCAGCACCTGACCGGCATAGATACCGCTCATGTGTAAGCCCGTAGCCAGCGAGCGGGTACCACCGCGATGGTAGTCGGTGATAAGAGCCAGAGCAGCGGGAATGTAGAAAGCCTCGCTCACGCCCATCATGGCGCGCCAGAAAATCAGTTCTTCATAAGACTCGGACTTACCGGTCATCCAGGTCACAATCGACCAGACCACCAGAGAGCACATGATGATGAAGGAACGGCTGAAACGGTCTGCCAGGTAGCCGCCCACGGGAGAGAGAGCAGCATACACAATCAGGAAAGCAGATGTCACGATACCGAACTGGGCCTGCGTCATTTCAATGCAGCCGGGGCCCTCAGTCATGGAGGTGTTCAGCACCGCCAACAGCTGGCGGTCAAAGTAGTTCAGCATCACCACCACCCAGAGTACGGCCACGGCAATCCAGGCCCATTTGCCGGGCTTGGTGACGGGGGCATTCTGAGGAATGGAGGGCTTGGTGAGTCCTTTTTTACAGGCGGCCATGATGGCCAGCACGGCAATACCAATGGCTACCCAGGGGGTGAGGTCGGCCAGGAATGCTAATACGGGATTAGGTTCAGGCATAGTAGTATATGTTGTTGTTTATTTCGTGTTGAGAGTAGAGATGACGGGAGTGCGGACACCGGGATGAGTCTCACCGGAGATGATGAATACCGTACCCATGACCTTGACTGCCGGGGCGGTGGCAATACCAACGCTGTTCTGTCCGGCAACGGTCCAGGCTCCGGTCTGCGGGTTAAAGCAGTACACGGTCTTGTTCTGTCCGGGATGGTCGGCGGGGGCATTACCGGCCAGACTGGCACGGTAAAAGTTGCCGGGGTCGCCGCAGAGCAGCAGCATGCCGCCGGGTGTGGTCGGCATGGGAGTAGCCGGAGCCACGATGGTTTCCGGCATATCGGCGGCGGTGCTCCAGCTGTTGGCAGCGGGGTCATAGCACAGCGTGCTCTTCAGATAGGTACGCTCAGCAGCGCCCTTGGCATCCGGATGCAGAGAGCAACCGCCGGTCACATAGATTTTGCCGTCGCGCCAAACACCGGCGGCCGCCAGCATGCGGCCCTCTCCCGGCATGGGTGCCAGCTCCGTCCAGCCCTTATCGGGGGCGGCCAAATCCAGCACGTAGCTCTTGCTCAGGCAAGTGACGGATTCGGCCTTTTCCTGACCGCCGAACACATAGAGCTTGCTGCCCACCTGCACGAAAGCGGGATACGCCGTGGTGACGGGCAGACTCGGCAGTGCCTCAGTCTTGCCGTCTGCCGTGATGCGGGTAACGGTGGCCACATGCCCCTCCATGTTGCAGCCGCCGGCAATCACCATGCAGCAGCCTTTGCTCGTGTGGGCGGCATAGCCAATCGGGTACGGCAACTTAGCCGCAACGGCGCAGCTGCCATCCAGCGGGTTGATGCTCAGAATTTCATCGTAGAACACCTTGGCGCCGCGCTCCGCAGGCGTCTTGGCTCCCGGCTTGGCATTCGGGAAATTGGCACCGCCGATAGCGAGAATCCGCGGACCTTCCGGGGTTCTGACCACAGAGGCCACCATACCGGCGCGCCCCACCTTATCGGAAATGGTGGGACTCTCTGCCAACGGGAGAGCCTGCACCGTGGTGGTGGCAGGAGAGTGGGCACAGCAACCGCCGCAGCACTGAGCCGCCAGCGGCAGGGCGGTCGTTGCCGCCAGAATGACAAGTGTTTTCAGCATGACAAAAAATAGATGTTATCAGTGCAATTTAGCACCCCAGACCTGATTGGAGCGCTTGCCGGGACGCTGCTCACCGTTCACGATGACCGCCAGACCGTTCCACTCCGCGCAGGGAAGCACGGCACGAGCCACGGCAATCTCGCCGGAATCGCTCCAGCTGTCCGAGGCCGGGCAGTAGCAGAGGCTCTGATTATGAAAGCCGGGGTGATTGGCGGGCGTGAAGCCCTTGACGGTAGCATCATCACCACCCATCAGGTAAATGCACCCGTTGATGACCGGAGCGGGCGTGGGAGCGGCTCCGCAGAAATGCGGCAGGTAGCTCAGACGCCGCCAACCCGTTGCCTCGGAATAGCTCCAGGCTTCGGTAAGCATCTCGCGCACCTGGCGACCGTCCTCACCGGGCACAATACCAATACCGCCCAGCACGTAGAGCGTGTTGCCGATAACGGCCATCTGGTGCAGGAAACGCCCGCGACCGGGCAGCGGCTCGCCCTCGCTCCAGGTATCGGCGGCGGGGTCATAAATCCACATGCGGTTCTCGGCATCCTGCTCACCCACGGCAATGCTGCCACCCTGCACATACACCTTGCCCCCCATCACCACGGCGGCATGCCCGGTAAGAGTCACGGGCAGAGGAGCCACAGGCTTGCAGCTCACATCCCCGTTCTCCCAGACCAGCATGTAGCAATCAGCCACGGCACCACCGACATTCGACCCGCCGATAAGCATCATGCCCTGCGGCAGGGTAGCCGTTGCACCATAGCCCAGCGGCTTGGGCAGCGGGGTGGCATCCTGCCAGCCGATGCTGCCCTCAGGCATCACAAACACGCGGTCGGTCCAGCGCTTCGGGCCGCCTTCCCAGAGCGGTTTCTCCGGGAAATTGGCACCGCCGGTCACGATGAGTGCCCCATTGCTCACACCGGCGTATGAGCCGGCAAAACCCTCCGCGTCCGGCAAATCGGCCAGACGCTTCCACTCCGGTTTGAAATCTGCTGCTTGCATTACTGTACTCTACCATATCCACTTCATGATTTGCAAGCGCATTCTGCCCGGCTTTCCCAAAATTTGAACAAAGAAAGGTGCAGTATACTCTAACTTTCCGAACAACTCCTGTTTTATCCATGAAAAAACGTTATCTCCTCCTCCCGCTCATCGTGCCCGCGCTGCTGGCAGCCCACTGGCTGTGGCTGAAATTCTCCCCACACGTCCGCAGCTGTCTCCAACCGGTGAAAATCGAGGAAAACGACTTTTCCTACGGCTGGGTACAGGGCACCAATTGGGAGCTGTTCGGCACGCTGTCCGGCGGGGTCGCTGCGCTGGAAGAAGTCGGCTGGCAGAACAGAACCGGCGCGCATCCCTACGAGATTTGCGACTGGAAGTGGCTCTATGAGCAGGAGTTCCTCCCCCGCTGCCCCAAAAGCCGCCCGCAGGAGATGGTCTATCTCAGCTTCACCGATGACCCCACCTTCCCGAGCATCCGCATGAGAGCCCTTGTCCACACCCCCACCGGACGCGTCTACATTCAGGGAATCAAGGCGTGAATGAGCATGTTGACCATTCACGTTATCTCTCAATGACTCTTAACGCTACAAAAAATCGAAAAACTTTCCAGAAAAACAGGTATTGAAACTCCCCTATCCACACGTACGAACCTACGCGAATGTCGGGTTCTCAGCAGGGAATCACGTCTGCTGATTACTTACAACAAGGAAACGGGGAAGGCTCTGATTCCATCGGCCAGGGTGTACGGCTGCTCAGCTGTGCAGAACACTATGCCCGGTCTGAGCTCCAGCGGGTCTGTCGGAATTTTGCGGGCATGGCGTAAATCTGCGGCATCCGGGTTACTGCCTCTCTTCACCTCCATGGGGTAAATGCCTCCATCCTGCACCAGCAAGAAATCCACCTCGGCCGTACCCTTGGCATCCCGGAAGAAATACAGCTGAGGGCGTTTCCCATTGTGGTTAAAGCTCCTGATGAGCTGCCCATAAACCCAGGTTTCCAGAATAGACCCGGCCATGGAGCCTTTCATAAGCGATTTTGCACTCGTCCACCCCGCCAGCCAGGCGCACAACCCGGTATCCATAAAATACAGTTTTGGGGTCTTGGTCAACCGCTTGATAGCATTCGCGGAATAGGGCTGCAACAATGCTACAATCCCTGTGGTCTCTAAGATGGAAACCCATGCCTTGACCGTATTAGGTGACACTTCCGCATCTCGGGCCAGATCTGCATAGACCAGCTGCTGCCCGGTGCGCAAGGCTGCCGATTGCATAAACTTAACAAAGGCTGCACGGTTTCCCACTTGTGAGAGTTCCCTCACATCGCGTTCCAGAAAAGTACGCACATAGGAATCAAAAAAGCCTTCAGGCTCCAGCTCCGGATCACGCTTTAATGCCGGGTAGCCACCTCTCCAGATACGCTCATACAATGTATGAATATCGCACACCTGTCCTCCCTCGGCATAATCACCGGGAGACTCAGGATCAAAAACCGGAGCAGAGGCCCCTACCCCCAAAGCCTCGCGCTGCGACATGCTGTGTAAATCCACTATCCCCACGCGTCCCACAAGCGTTTCCGTCACCCCCTTCATCAAGTGGAATTGCTGTGAGCCGGTCAACCAGTACATGCCGTTCCTCTTTCCGGCATCCACCTTCAACTTGATTGCCCGCAACAATTCCGGAGCATACTGCACTTCATCGATGAATAAGGGCTCCCTGTATTCCTGCAAGAACCCCATCGGGTCACGCCTGGCCTGTTCCGCCAATTTGAAATCATCCAGCGTCACGTAATTCATCCCGGAGGGACATAATTCCTGCAACATGGTAGACTTTCCCACCTGTCGAGCTCCCAACACCAGCACACAAGGATAGTGCGATGAAAGATAGGCTACTTTCGCCGCTGCAGTTCGGGGATAATAGGTACACGTCTCCGTCATTGCTCCCCCATTTTGCCTCACTTTCTCCTGTTCGTCAAGCAAAATCAGAAAAATCCGCAGTGCTATTATGGAAAAATCCGCAGTATCACTGCGGATTTTTCCGCCCGTCTCGCAATTCGCCTACTGTAAACACTTTACGAGCGGAACATTTTTCACAACGAAGCGTTTTTCTGACAATTCAGCGTCCATTTCGGCAAAAAAACTGATTACGAGCTGCTCGGGAGGGGCCGTTTTCAGTGCTGCCAACCTTCCATCAGGAAGTTCTGCGAGCTGACGCAGCGTGACTCGCCGCCACCGGACGGGGTGAACCAGATTTCCCAGACGGAAACGTAAAATTCATCCCAGTTACCGCTTTCTACCGTCACCCAGCGGTCAGAGCAAATCACGCGGCAGACATCACCCAACCGCTGCTCCGGCAGGAAGTTCCGGGAAAAGAGTACCCGCTTTCCTTTGGTGTACTCATGCGCCCGCAATTCAAACTCGCCCTGCGGGAAATCCGCCGGAATGACCATCATCATGTAATAGGTGCCGGAGCTATCACTCCAGATGCTCAGGAAGGGCGTTTCCGGCATGGGTGGCAGGAAGCTGTCCAGATAATCACGGGCAGGGTTCTGCGCCAGGGGAGCCAGTGCCGCATCCAACCGGGCAATGGCAGAAGAACAATCCGGTATCTTTCCTTCCCCCAATCGGGCATGCGACGGAGAACGCAGGGCCAGGCTCCAACCGTTTTCCAGAGGGAATTGCCATTGACCCTCCGGGCAGTCGCCCAGCTTCACGGAAACACCGTCACCATAACCCATCGTATCCACCAACCGATTCATCAGAAAGCGCGACTGCGGGTCATGCGCATGCCGCAGGTAGAGAGAATCCACCAGCACATGGGCGGTAAAATTCGGGTTCACCGCCTCCGCATACAGACAGCGCAACAGGTATTCCTGCAGCAATTGCGGGTGCTCGCGGGTCAGCTTCAGCAGATTCGGTGCCGCCGCATCGTCGGGTCCGCTCAGCGGTGGCAACTTCGGGGCAGCATCTATCCGCGCCTTAACCTGCGGACTTGCCTCTGAATTACAGGCATAACGCATCCCGCGCGGCAGCACAAACGCCGCATCTTCCGGCACAGTCAAATCACGGGCAAAGTTATCACCGGGGCCGGAAATAGTCAGCACCATCATGAAAACCAGCACTACCCCCGCCACACCACCGGCACAGGCAGAACACACCCACCCCCACACGAGCCGCGCCCACTGCCGCTGCCGAATCCACAGCACGGTCATGACGATGAGCCACAGCGGCCCCAGCAGGAGCGTGGATACCATCAGCACCAGACAGATACCCATCACAATGACCAGCCACAGCGGCGGCTCCACCCCCTCATTCAGGGACACATAACTCCCCCACCACGCCACGACCGCATACAGCACCCACCCCACTGCTATGGAAAGGGGCAGAATCCAACAGCTGCGCAGTATGCGAACAATCATGTTAGCAGATTGTTCCCGAGTGGAGGGCGATTCCATATACTCCTGTTATTCCGAATTCCGCTCGACTGAAAAGAGCGTTACTTCCGCACCTGAAGATATATAATCTGTTGCGCGTAGCGGGGATCGGAGCTGTCAGTCTTGATGACCAGACGATTCAATACAGCTTTTTGCGTACTCAGCGGGGTGACGGTAATGCTGTACTCACGCCCTTTAGTGATGACCTGCGGGCGGTAGTCAAAAGAATCACCACTGAGCCCGGCATCCCTGACATCTTTGACGGGCGACCCCTTGGGAAGCTTGATACTGAGCACCTTCGGTGTCGACTTACTGCCGACTTTCCACTGCAGACTGCGGGCGGAGAGAACAATGGCAGGAGGCACATCAAATTGCATGGTCAGGCGCGTCGTCTTGCCATCGGCCGTGGTGGCATCAATGGTTTTGCTTACCTTGCCTTCGAATTGGGAGGTATCTACCTGAGCAATGAGTTTGGCACCCTCATTTTTCAAGGTGGTACAATCGCAGTGAGCTTTGGCTTTGGTAATGGACGAACCGTCCGTGGCGAACACCACAGTGGCTTGCTGCTGCCCGTAGCTCAGCTTCACCTGCTGCGTGGGCTGCGGAAAGCCGGCCAAAGCCGGAGCCCCCAACAGAATAAGAAAAATCAAGTATTTCATACAGTTTCCTTGTTATCTTTCTTATCCTTGAGCTCCGGGGTAATGAAGGAAGCGATAACGAAGAGCCCCGCAGCGATGCACACGCAGGAATCCGCCACGTTGAAGGAGGGCCAGTGGTAACCCAACGGCCAGTTTTCAGATGTAATCCAGGGGAAGGAGAAGTCCAGGAAGTCCACCACATAACCGTTCATGAGGTTGGCAAAGAAGCCCAGTTCCCCGGCTTCCGGGCGGAAGAAGCCCTGGAGGAGGCGGTCGGTCATGTTGCCGATAATACCGGTGATGATGAGTGCCCAGGCCACTTTCAGCAGACGGGTACAGAAGAACCCCTTGCGGAAGAGACGGTAGAGCCACACCAGTGCCACTATCTGAATACCCAGGAAGAGGAAGGGAGCCCAGGCGGTTCCGTTGCCGGCACCGAATGCCACGCCCGTGTTATGCACGCGCACGAGGTTGAAGTGCATGATGCCGTTGTCGCTGAGCACACTGATATAGTCCGGTGAAAACTGGCGCAGCCAGTCATAGCTGAAGTTGAGCACGACAGCCCACTTGCTCACCTGGTCCAGTGCATACAGCCCCACGATGAGGAGAATAAGATACAGCGGAATACGTTCTTTCATGAATGTCATCGGGTTGTGAGTGAAACGCCGCCCGGCGGCAAACCGGGCGGCGGAAAAGGACTAATTCAGCTTATGCCATGACAGCGGCACAGCGGGCACAGAGCCCTTCCTCATTCACCGCCGGTTCATAGCGACGGCAGCGGGGGCACATGGCATACGGGCTGCGTTCGGCAGTAGCACTCAGTTCTGCACCGGTGCCGACTTTCACGTCTGCCACAATGAAGAATTCCTTGGCAAAATCGGCATCGGACATCAGCTCAACCACGCGGGCAGCTTCATTTTCCGGCAGGGTCACCTGCACAGCAGCCTCGTTGTTCTTGTTGAAGACCTTGGCCTTGACCTGAGCCTCAATGGCCACCTGAATGACGCTCTTAATCTGCTGCAGACGGGCAAAGATTTCCGTGAGCCCGGCATCAAAAGCGGCATCGGCTTCCGGGAAGTCCTGCTCATGAACCGAACCGCTGTTGCCGGCATGCTCCCATGCTTCATCCGCCGTGTAAGCCAGAATGGGTGCCAGCAATTTCACCAGCGCGTCAAACACGCGGGAGATGGCGAACTGCTTGCTCACGCGGCGCGGAGAATCCGCAGCGTCGCAGTACAGGCTGTCCTTGGTAATGTCGATGTAGAGAGCCGACAAATCATTGGTGCAGAACTGGTTGATAGCAGTGAACACCTTGCGGAACTCATAGGCGGCGTAGGCGGCACGCACCTCGCGGATAAGATTGTTGAGTCGCTCGAGAATCCAGGCATCCAGCGGGGACAGCTCGGTGGGTTGCTGACCATTGTACCCCTTGAGGTTCGCCAGCAAGATACGCAGGGTATTACGCAGGCGGCGGTAAGGATCAGTAATCTGCTTGAAAAGATCCTCCCCAAAGGGGACTTCGTTCTGCCAGTCCACGCTGCTGACCCACAGACGCACGATGTCGGCACCGTACTTCTCATAGAAGTACTTGGCATTGGTGGGTTTCTGGTAGGTTCCCTGGGCGCTCTTGGAGAGCTTGGAGCGATCCTGATTCACAACGAAAGCATGCGTGAGCACTTCCTTGTAGGGAGCAACGCCGCGCCAGGCGCAGGAGAGCATGAGCGAGCTCTGGAACCAGCCGCGGTGCTGGTCGGTAGCCTCCAGATACACATCACAGGGAGCGGCAAGCTCAGGATGCGTTTCCAGCACGGCCACATGAGAGCAGCCGGAATCAATCCACACATCAAGCGTGTCCTTGCCCTTGCGAAGCCCGGCGGGCAGGTCGAGCGCAGCGCAGAGTTCTTCGTCGCTGAGCTCGAACCAGACGTTCGTTCCCTTCTTCTCCACCAAATCCGCCACCTTGCGGACGATGTCGGCATCCAGCACGGGCTTATCAGCCTCATCAAAGAACACAGGCAGGGGGACACCCCAGGTGCGCTGGCGGCTGATGCACCAGTCCGGGCGGGCCTCCACGGTGCTGTAGATACGGTTGCGCCCCCAGGCGGGCAGCCACTTGGTGTTGTCAATCTGCTCCAGAGCGAGCGGGCGCAGCTTCTCCATGCTGATGAAGAACTGCTTGACGGCGCGGAAGATGATGGGGGTCTTGGAGCGCCAGCAGTGCGGGTACTGGTGGGTGAACTCCTCACGGGCGAGCAGGCGGTCATTGCCCACCAGCGTGGTGATGACATCCTCATTACTCTTGAATACATGCTGCCCCACCAGAGAGGGTACGCCGCATTCCTCCGTGTACAGACCATCATCATCCACCGGGGAAAGCACGGGCAAACCGTACTGCATGGCGGCGTTGTAGTCATCCATACCGTGACCGGGGGCAATATGCACCGCGCCGGTGCCGGCATCCGTGGTCACATACTGAGCATTGATGATAAGAGAATCGCGGTCCAGGAAGGGGTGGCGGGCGTTCATGCGCTCCATCTCGCTGCCCTTCACGGTGGCAAGTTCCTCCACCAGCTGCCAGCCGGTCTTGGACATGACGGTTTCCATCAGCTCGCGCACCACAATCAGGTTGCGGGTAATGCCGTCCTTGCTGTACTTGCCGATGACGTAGTTGAAATCCGGGTGCAGAGCAATGGCCAGGTTGCTCGGCAGCGTCCAGGGGGTGGTGGTCCAGATGACCATCTCGCAGTCAATACCCTTGACCGGCTCGGTCATCTTGAAAGCCACATAGACGGCAGTGGAGGTATCCTCCATGTATTCCACCTCTGCCTCAGCCAGAGCGGTGTGGTGAGCGTAGCTCCACTGCACAGGTTTGAGGGACTGGTACACGGCACCGCTCTCCACCAGCTTGGCAAAGACACGCAGAATCCATGCCTCATACTCCGGCAGCATGGTGATGTACGGGTTGAACCAGTCACCGAATACACCCAGACGACGGAAAGATACGCGCTGCTGGTCGATGTAGCCCAGCGCAAACTCTGCGCAGCGGCGGCGAATTTCCGCCGGCTCTAACCCTTGGAATTCCTTCACCACCTTGGCCTCGATGGGCAGCCCGTGGCAGTCCCAGCCCGGCACAAAAGGGGCATAGAAGCCGGCCATGGTCTTGCTCTTCACGATGAGGTCCTTAAGCACCTTATTGAGTGCAGTACCCATGTGAACATCACCATTGGCAAAGGGTGGTCCATCGTGCAGGACGAACTTCGGTGCATTCTGCGCCTTACGGCGCGCTATAATTCGCTCGTAAAGCTTTTCGTTCTCCCATTTCTCCAGGCGGGCCGGCTCTTTGGTAGTGAGATCACCACGCATGGGGAACGTGGTATCCGGCAGGAAGATGGTGTCCTTATAGCTTTTCGTGCTCATACGCGCGCTAATATACGCCGCCTACACACAAAAGTCAACACCATAATCCGCCGAGCGAACGGGATTGTCGGCAGAAATTGGGGATTTTGCGAGAGAGCGGAATGATGAACCTCAATTTCTTATTCACCCCTGGGCCCTATAAAGCGGTCTCCATTGAGATGAATCATGTGATCCGGAGCTGCTGCAATCCAGACTTCGGTATCCCATGCAATCTGACCGGAGAATTTGTTGAATGATCTGAAATCAGAGAATGCAGTTACATATATGATGCCAACGGACGTATCGAGCGTCATAGTTTCTAATTCATTTTTGCGCGCAGGCGATATAGGGCCGCCGGAAGTTACGGCTTCAATGAAATATAACCATTTCTTTTCAGTTGAGTAAAGCACAATATCCGGCAACTTGTTGCTTACAGATAACTGTATGCCAAGACTGCCCAGGTATTCTTCATCGAGAAGAAGGGAGCGATTGGTCGTATCCCCAACGTACAAACATCTGCTCCCCGGCGCAAAACGAGCTGCGAATTCTTCTATTATAGCTTTTTGTAGCTCATTATGTTTACCTTGAGAGAACTCGAGCTGTTTGCCGTTGATGTGAACCGGAATTTTGGACAGGGCGCGCTTTTGTTCGAGCTTTTCTATAAGGCTTCGGTGGTTTTTCAGAAAATGAGAGCAGCGTTTGTGCCAAGTATCCGTATTCAATCGCCTTATTATCTGCAACACTTCATCTGTAAGTCGGTAGCGATAATTGGGGCTGTTAGTGGCTTTGCCGTTATCTTCTATGATGGCCGCCGAGCGAAAATAGTGTACGGCGTGCTTGCGTATGGTCTCACGTGTGTTTTCAGCATAGCTCCCGCCGAGACTTCTGTTAATGAAGTGGAGTAAATCGTGAATGCGATGCCAATTGTTTGTAGCGTTATTCCAATCAGTCTGTGGCGTTAATTCTGCCAAGGCAAGCAAGACGAGACAGCACATCTCATTCTGCTGCGGTTGCGGAATCTTGAGAGCCTTCAGCATGGCTTTGATGGAACCTATCTTATTCATATATGTAGTTTTCTATAATTTCGTTACAGACAGATTCAGCCATGCTTTTGCGGCTGATGAGTTTTTTTCCCATAGCCTCGATGGTGTTCAAATCCGGGACGGGTAAGTTATTCATTTCTGTTGAATTGACTTGCGTAGAACCATTCAGGATTCGATAATATGTGTCGTAAATGCTTGAGTTAAACAGGACGTATAATCCGTAAACAACACATTCTGATAAGTCTCGCAAGCCGCCAATGAAATTGATTTTGTTCTGTGTGCTGATATAGGCGTGTTCAGAATACTTTCTTGCCAGATAGATGCCGCATTGCAGTCGTCTTGGTTCTTCCTTTGCTGTAAACCGCTTGATAAAAAGATAGTTGGAATTACGCTGAATCAAGGCTTTTTTCTGGGCACTCAGATATTCATTTCCCTTTCCGATGGGAAAAACAACTTTCCCTTGCTTGATATGATGCGGGAAAAAGAGAGGGATTGTATCATGACCCGGAGTTTGTCGTAACAGTTCTTTCTCTCGGAAATCAACCGTGAGACCGGTTTTCATCTGCAATCCGAGCTTTTTGAGCGTCTGTTCCCAACGGGAAAGTCTACGGATAGCATATTCTTCCTCCTTATCTGTGATGAGATAAACGTACGATTCTGCTCCTTTCACTATCTGGTCGTATGCTGCGTGAAAAGTTGTTAAGGCTGCAAAGTCTTTGTTGGAAGCGGATGTAGTGACTGTGACAGTTTCTTTCTTTCGGGAAGTTTTGAGAACTTTGAGAATCATGGTTTCCTGCAACACCTGTTCGCCGTCAAAAACTTTGTTTCTGCTTCCGAATAGATGGATATGAGAAATCACACACTGAGAAAGTAATTTTTTTCTGAACTCTTTAAAGTAAGCTCCTGACGTCCAGGAACGCGGAATAATATACACCATCTCCGAATCTTCCCTCAAATTCATTATCCCCATTGTGGCGAAAAGAAAGTATAAATTCGGAGCCCCGTGGCAGACATCACTCATAGCCTTTGCTTCGGGGGCGTTTTTGGATATTTTCATATAGGGTGGATTCCCTATAATCATATCATATTGCTTCGATTCCGGGGCTGTTCCCAGTTTGTCGTTATATGAATCTTCCTGGCTGGTAATATAATTCTCTGTTTTAATTTCGTAGCTGACGGGGGTGCGCGTCTCGGATATCAGGGAATCCAGATTACATTGGAGGATAGGCAGAATATGGGGGTCGGTTTCGTAACAGGTCAAGTGTATCCGACTGATGTGACCTTCCTGAAGTAGTCTCTCGATTAATGCAATGGATAATATACCACTACCGGCACCTGCATCCAATATCTCCAGCTCAGACTTATTTTTCGGCAGACAAAAAAGTTCCGCCATGAATTTTGCCGTTTCCTTGCTGGTGAAGAATTGACCATACTGCTTGCGCTGCGTCTTTGGCATGGCCTTGACGAAAGCTTCTGTTGCAAGAGCTGCTTGGTTCAGTAAAGAGGGCATATCCAACGTGGAGATTGTACCAAAAGTGATTGAAATGTCAAATGTGAATGAACTTTTTTCGCTCACCGAGCAGGCGTTTCTGCGCGGTGCGGCACAACGCTCCGCTCTGAGCGCGCAATCCGGCACCCTATTTCCCCGCATCCACGCGGAGCGTGCCGTCGCTTATCTTTGTGTCAACTCCGTCCAGCTCCTTAAAATGGTAGTCGTACTTGGACAGACTTTTCTCCACCGGCTCCAGCAGTTCCACCCGCAGCTTCTCGGCCAGCTCAGGAATATGCACCAGGTGAGCCGGGGTCAGCCCCTGAATATGATTCATCGGGCGTTCACACAGAGAACGCAGCCTGCCGCTCTTCTTCCCGTATTCGGACATGAGTTTCCCCTGTTGTTCATAATAGGCATTCCGCAGGGCCCAAGCCTTCTTATAAAATTCACCTGTAGAATGGGCATAATCCTCCCGCTCTTGCGGCGTCATCCCGACGATTTTTTCTGCCGCCTCGCGCACCAGCGCCTGCACCGCCCGGCGGGTTTCGTCCCGCAGATTTCTGAAGCGCGTGTCGAAACTCAGCATGTCCTTGCTGAATGCCTCCAAATCATTCTGCCG
>JAFQEY010000101.1 GCA_017398765.1 Akkermansia sp. | reverse complement strand
GCTGACAAGTACGCAGGATAACGTAGTGATTTCCAACCGCCGCGCTGGCGCAGAAGCTACTCTGCGTACCAACACTCAAACAAATGACTCAGAATATGCAGTCAATAACGAAGTGTGGGAGTTGACCAATGCCCATATCATAGCAAAATCCGCTTCAGCATCTAGCCTGCTCAATAAGCTGGTCGATACCTCTGTGGAGAATGCGGGCAGCGGCAAGCTGACGGTGAGCAATGCTGCCAACAGCATTACGGATGTCTATGCCTCTGCCGGCGATATGGCCATTATGCAGCAGGCAGCCGGGCTGAATCTGGAAGAGCTGGTGGTGGCAGCAGACAAGACGGTGTCTGCTTACACCGGGGCGAACGCCATTGCCGCAGAAGAAGCGGATGTGACTGTTCGTGGGCATGCCGAATTCGGCAAGGGTGCCGTGCTGAACGCCAACCTCACGCTGGCCTCCGGCAGCAGCCTTTCCGTCGCAGAAGGCGGGCTTGCCATGGGCAGCACCCTGAGCCTGAGCACGGGTATCACACTGGATGACACCACGCTCAACCGCGTGTACAGCCTGAACACGGGCGAAAGTCTGGCACTCTTCACCGGTGTGGATGGCCTGAAGCTGGGGGAAACAAGTTACACAAGCATCTCAGAAAATGATGAGATACTGGCCTCCCCGTATTTCACCAACCTCAACAGCGACCAATACCGCCTGACCTACACCGGAACGGACAACGGCACGCTGTCTATCCTCTCCGCCGCTGTTCCTGAGCCCGCCACAGCAACGCTCAGCCTGCTGGCACTGGCGGCTCTTGCTGCGCGGCGACGCAGGAAATGAGTTTGCTCGAGCATCCCAAACGGCTCCCGACAAGGGCCTTTTCCGTGGCGCGTTTACAACGTTCGGCTTTCGGGAATTGCTCAGCTTTGAAGCAATTCCCGGGCATGAGCCATGGCAGAGGAACCGGAAGTACCGAGCATACGCATCAGCTCAGTAACGCGGGAATCACCGCGCACTTCTTCCAGCCGAGAAACGGTACGATCATTCCTTACCCCCTTGGAAATGAGGTAGTGGTGTTGCGCTAGCGCCGCAACCTGCGGGAAGTGAGTAATGGCAATAACCTGGTGTTCATTTCCAAGCTCACGCATCTTCATGCCCACAGCGCGCGCAATTTCACCGCCAACGTTGGCATCTATCTCATCAAACACCAGCAGCGGGGTATCATCCTGAGCAGCCAGCGCACTCTTAAGTGCCAGCATGACACGAGCCATTTCACCACTGGATGCAATGAGTCGCAGCTCTTTAAGCGGTTCCCCAGGATTGGGGCCAAACAGGAAATCACACACTTCTGCGCCCTGAGGCCCGGGGGTGGGAAGCGGGGAGAGCCGCACGCTGAAAAGAGACTGCCGGAAACCCAGCTGGCGCGCATGTGTCAAAAATTCCTTTTCCAGACGCGGAGCGGCCTTGCGGCGCGCAGAGGAAAGTTCGGTTGCAGCCGTAAGAAGTGCAGCGTATGCTTCATCTTCTGCTCTTTTGAGTACACGCAGCATTTCTTCCCGGTTATCCACGGCATCCAGCCGGGCGCGACATTCGATGAGATGCTGTTGAATGGCATCAAAATCCGCCCCATATTTACGCTTAAGCGAATCCAGCAAAGCCACGCGGTTTTCCAGCTCAGCCAATTCTGCCGGGTCACCATCCAGGTGGTTGAGGTATTGCTGCAGCTCATCTGACAGCGTTTCCGCCTCCTCAATGATTCCCTCCAACGGAGCAAGCCAGCGTTGGCTGTCGGCATCCAACCGGGTCAGCTCCCGACCGATTCGTACCAGAGCGTGCAGCCGGTCCAGCAGAGAATCTTCACCACCGGAAACAAGTTGAGCCATGGGGAATGCCGTATCGCGCAGGCGGCCGGCATTGCGCGCCCGCTGCCAGCGGGCTTCCAGCCCGGACACCTCTTCCGCAGTAAAAGCGGCGGATTCAATTTCTTCTACCTGGTGTCGCAGGAAATCCAGCTCGCGCTCATTGGCCATTTCATTCTCCAACAGCTCGCGGTACGCCGCGCGGGCATCCAACCAGCGGCGGTAGGCTGCGTGGTAGACGGAGAGCTGCACCCCGGCTTCCGCAAAGGCATCCAACAGGCTCAGTTGGCGTTCCTGAGAAGTGAGCGAGCGGTGGGAGTCCGGGTGGTGCATATCCACCAAACCACCGGCAATACGGCGGAGCAGTTGGAGGGTAACCGGGCTGTTGTTAATAAACTGGCGGTTACCCGTGGCGGTAATCACGCGGCGTACTAGCAGCTCTCCCTCCTCGCAGGCGGGTACTCCGGCTTCCTCTAGCAGCCCGTTGACCAAATCGGTATTTTTCAGCCGAAAAACAGCTTCTATGCTGCACTGCACCTCACCACTGCGAATGAGGCTTTTATCTGCACGCTCCCCCATGACCAGTGAGATACCGCCCATGATGACCGATTTGCCGGCTCCTGTCTCGCCGGTTATTCCCAGAAACCCCTCCCCGGGTTCCCATGTCAGTTCGTCCACCAGAGCGAGATTGCGAATCTTAAGCAGTGTTAGCATATTTAGCTTTCAGTTCCGCGCCTATTATGGCATAATGAGCGCAGAATTCAAATCCCAATTTAGATGATGAAGGTAGTTTTTCTTGGCAGCGGCACCTCCACAGGGGTGCCGGTGATAGGGTGTGAGTGTGCTGTCTGCAAGTCGGAGAATCCGCGTAACAAGCGGCTGCGTTCCTCTGTACTGGTGCAGAGTAATACCACCACCCTGTTGGTGGATTCCTGCCCGGATCTGCGGGAACAGGCCCTGCGGCATAGGCTGACTGCCATCGATGGGGTCATCTACACGCATGAACACCTTGACCACACCGCAGGCTTTGATGAGATGCGGGCTTTCTGCTGGCGGCGAACGGAGCGGCTGCCACTCTATGCCGGAACCGCCTGTCTGGCACAACTGCGCAATATGTTCGGCTGGGCATTCTCCGAATCCAACACCTATCAGGGCTATATCCGCCCTGCGGCACATGACCACGCCGGGGATTCCTTTGTTATCGGGGATATAGCCGTTACTCCCGTACCCGTGATTCACGCCACAGTAGAGACTTATGGCTATGTTTTCCGCTCCGGCGGAAAAAGTTTCGGCTATGTGCCGGATATTCAGGAGCTACCGGAAAGCTCCCGACCGCTGCTGGAGGGGCTGGATGCGTTGGCCATGGATGGTTTACGCTTCCGCCCCCACCGAACGCATTTCAACGTGGAGCAGAACATAGCCCTCATGCAACAGCTTCGCCCCGGTCTCGGGCTGGTGACACACTGCGGGCATGAGGTGGATTTTGAGGTACTCAGCCGCCTTCTCCCGGACTTTATGCAACCGGCTTGGGATGGGTTGATGATTGAATTGTAACAACTCAGGCATTAAATCACAGAGTTCCCTGCCCGGGTCCCGTGCGATTTGCTAAACGCAGAAACCTGCTTGCTCCAGAATCTCGCGTATCTGCTGCCGGGGCTTTTCCGGCCAGCATTTGTTGGCCATGGGGCTGGCCGGGCTGGGGTGCAGGATGGTGCCGAGGGTAAAGGACATCTGCGGCAGGGCGGCGGCGGCAAGCTCCAGCTGTTTGAGGGCGTAGCCACCCACGCCGATGAGACAGCGTGGCTGCAGAATCTCAATGATACGGCAGAGGTGCCGTTGGCAGGCGGCATCTATCTGCGCCACCTGCTCCTTCGGCAGCTGCGTGGGGGGAATGTTGGCACCACTCTCGCTCATCCAGATAAGCGGGCAGTAATTCGCCACGTATGCCTTGCTGAAAAAGGCTTCGGCCGTGCCATACATCTCCTCGAACAAGCCCCAGAGACGGCGGCCACTCACCTCTGAACGCGGGCAGTTAAAGCCCTGCACCGGACGCTTGGGATGCGTGGCCGGCGGCTGTCCGATAGAGGCTGTAATACCCATCCACAGCGTGACGGCCGCAATTTCTCCGAAAGGAACTCCCGTTTGAGCCATGCCGAACGGTCCGGGGTTCATCCCCAGATAGAGCACCTCCTTGCAGCCTTCTCCAAAACGTCGAATGTAGGCTTCATGCCCCTCCCAGGCATATTCCAGCGGGTTGTAAGTATAGGCTACGGGCGGGGCAAAGCTCAGGGCGTTCATGTCGGCACTGAGTTGACGCGCGGCGGAGATAAGCTCTTCTGTCTGCATGACAGAAGCATAGCATATATCTGTGTGTCTGCCAACCATTATCGGCTTGAAAAATGCGTTCGCCTCAGGTAGAATCCCCGCCGTGAAGATTATCGCCATTGCTAACCAGAAGGGCGGAGTGGGCAAAACCACCACCGCCGTGAACCTGTCGGCCGCCCTTGCGGCGCGCGGTAAACGCGTGCTGCTCATCGACATGGACTCCCAGGCCAACGCCAGCTCCATGCTGGGGGTGGAGGTGGAAAGCAGTGACCAGAGTCTCTACCCCGCCCTCATCGGCAACGCGCTGATGGAGGATTTGGTGATGCCCACGCACCGCCGCAACCTCTCGCTGGTGCCGGCGCACATGGATTTGTCCGGCGTGGAGGTGGAGCTGACGGTAAACGGCACGCATCTGAGCTGCATGAAGGATGCCATGGCCGGGCTGCGGGAGAGCAATTTCTATGATTACGTGTTTCTGGATACCCCGCCCTCGCTGGGCGTGCTCATGACCTCCTCCCTCTGCGCCTGTGATGAGGTGCTGACCCCCATGCAGTGTGAATCCCTCTCTCTGGAAGGTCTTGCCAAGATTCTGTATGTGATGGAGCAGATTCGCGACAGCGGTGCCAACCCGAACCTGACACATGAAGGGGTTATCATGACCATGTTCAGCAATACCAAGCTGGCCAATGAGGTCATCCGCCAGGTGCGGGAGAACCTGCCGGACAAAATTTACAACGCCGTCATCCCCCGCTCCGTGCGCGTGGCAGAGGCCCCCAGCTTCGGCAAAACCATCATGGAGCATGATCCCTATGGCAGTGCCTCACTGGCCTATCAGGCGGCTGCCAAGGAATTTATCGCCCGCCACCGCCACTGATGCTGGATTGGCTCTACCCGAACACCTGTGAGCTTTGCGGGGAGTTGAGCGGGGCAACCATCTGCCCTGCATGTCTGGCGGGGTTGGAGCGAGTGCCCCGCCCTATTTGTCTGTACTGCGGTGCGCCGACATACGGGCTGGAAACCGGTACTGACCGCTGCCGCTGTTGCCGCGTATTTCCCAGAGTATATGATTTTGCACGCGCCGCGCTGATGCGCACCCCGGTTACCACGGAATTGGTACATGCATTCAAGTACGCCCGTGCAAGCCACCTCTGCGTGGCTCTTGCCCCACTGCTTGCCAATGTGTGGGAGCAGACCCCGGAGCTGCGGGAACACGGGGACTGGGTGCTGGTTCCCGTGCCGGTAGAGCGCGGTCGCCTGATGCGGCGCGGATATAACCAGGCAGAAGAGCTGGCACGGGCATTGGGGAAGCTGCGTGGGTTGCGGATGCTGCAACTGCTGCAGCGGGTGGGGACAGAGTATACCAGCCAGACCCGGCTTTCTGCGCGGGAGCGACAGCTCAATGCCCGGCAGGCCTACCGCCTGATACCTGGCATAACCGAAGCCCCGCCCCACTTACTGCTGGTGGATGATGTATACACCACCGGGGCTACGGCGCGCGCCTGTGCAGCGGCTTTGCGCCGCCTTTCCGGCGTACAGAAAATCGGCGTTCTGACCCTGCTGCGTGCCGAGTAGAACGCCGATGTCCATTTCTAGACTTCCCTTTACTTGCGTCTGCGGCGGGCGGCCAGCGCGGCCAGAGCCAGCGTGTCACCGCTCATGCTATAGCTGTAGGACTTCACGATATCCGCCAGGCTCTGACCGGGCGCTTTCTACAAATTTCCATTTCCCTGATTGTACCAACACGTACGCAGGGGATTATCCTTGTTGGTCAAGCGGGTATTGCCGTTTGGGTGAAAAAGGCGCGTGAGGGATTAGTGGAGAAATTGCGCCTTTCGGCACAGTGAAATGTTGCTGCGCAACGTGAAATTGTGCTTAGCAGCACAGTGAAATTATCCGCTCTGCGGATAGTGAAATTACCGCCGTATGGCGGCGGTAGTGATGGAGTTCGGCAGCCCGGCGGGCTGCGAAATCTTGAGCCCCGGTTGAGGGGCGATATATGATAGCCCGGGGGTGAAGCCGCGCAGCGGTGTAACCCCGGGGGAAAACACCCAAATATAGATGGACCCCGGCAGGGGTGGTATAATGCGACGCATTGAGTTACAGCGGGTTCATTGTTGCATTTTACGTTAAGACTAACACCCCGCATTATGTCACCCCATGCGGGGTTTCGGTTTGTTTTTTTCGTTTTTCCCGGGATTCCGCTGCTAACGCAGCTCCATCGCCGGGCTATTTTATGTCGCCCCACGGGGCTC
>JAFQEY010000100.1 GCA_017398765.1 Akkermansia sp. | reverse complement strand
TCTATTATTGCTTGTTTACTCATTTTGAGTGACATGTGTATATGTTAGTGCCTGATTTATGAGGCATCCAGCTTTTCACGTGTCAGCCTAACTCGTGAAAAGTGTCAGTTCGGTGACTGGATTTTTGAGGCAATGCGGGTGGTAAGCATCATGGAAAAAGAAAGTGATATCGATTGTGTTTACTTGAACAAGAACGCTAACGGTATTCATAAGGAAGCGGTATACTCAAACTGGAAGCGGGTTTCCCGTAAGGATTCATACTTTGTATCATGTCAGGCGGCAATATGGCGTAAATCAGCTCTTTTGCAACTGCTCAGAACGCATGAAAGTGCATGGCAATTTGAACGATGGGGAACCCGCCGTGCCCGAGCTCTTCGTTATCACTTATACATGGCTGCGGAAGCAAATTATTCACCTGTTGAGTATTTTTGCACAGGCATTGTGCAGGGGATGTGGTTACACCCTGTGGAGGATCTGTTTTACGAAGCAAATATAAAGATGGATTTCTCCCGCAGAGGTTTCTGGTCGGAAAGTTACCGCAGCAGAAAAGCTGGCGGGAATCTGCTTTTGCGTGCCATCAGGAAAGTATGGGAAAGGAGAAAAAGTATAGTCGATTATATGTTCTGTTGTCTATTTGGGAAGCAGAGACCTCCTTATCCGGAAATTCCCGGACAAGAAACGCCAACCGCCCCTGAACAGCAAAGCAAAGAATGATTCACGTGTCTGCGTTTGCTCGTGAATGATAAAACGCCGAAATGCTGTGCGGTAACAGCGTTTCGGCGTTTTTCCGGCTGGGATGGCACTCTTGCTTACATAGTTGAAATTCCTGTAGCACCTGAGGCTGTGGGGTAACTGCCGAGCCTGTTTGTCTGTTTTTTTAATCCGCTGAGTGAGAAAAAGCTTGACTAAAGCACGGGGCTCTGATAGTCTCCGCGCGCTATGGCAAAAGTTCCTGTTATTCAGCTTCGCAAAGGTCACGCCGTGAATTACAACGGTGATATCTGCGTTGTGCGTGAGAGCCAGCTCAAGACTCCCCCCCGCATGGCTTCCTATGTGCAGATGACCATCCGCAGCATTGCTACCAAGAAGGATTACAACCTGCGCCTTACCTCCAATGATTTCCTGGAGGGCGTGATGCTCAGCCGTGAGGAGATGGAGTTCTCCTATGTGGACGGCATGGGCTACCACTTCCTCAACACGGAGACCTATGAGGATGTGTGCGTGAGCGAGGACATCGTTGAGCCGGTGAAGGATTACCTTATTGAGGGTGAGACTTATGTGCTGCTCTTTACCGATGAGATTGTGTGCTCTATTGAGCTGCCTGCCGCTATCACCATGGAGGTGGCAGAGGCTCCTGAGGGCGTGAAGGGTAACTCTGCAAACAATGTGTACAAGAGTGCTACGATGACCACCGGTCTGGTGGTACAGGTGCCTCTGTTCATCAACCCCGGTCAGCGTATTTCCGTGAAAACGGAAGATGGTACCTACCTGGGTCGCGTGAACAACTGATACCCGACTGTCACTGCTATTTCGGAATCGCCGGTGCTATCCCGCCCGGCGGTTCTTTTTTGCACGGATGATGGAATCCCTTACCCGACTCATGCAATCCGCGTTTCGCCGTCGATTTCGCTTGTCGGCGGAAGATGTCGCTTACATTCGGCGTGTGGGGTGGGAAGCTATAGCGACGCATGCCGCTGATTTTGTGCGGACACGGTTGGCCCCGGCAGAGCCGCCGCAAGACGGCAGGCAAACGCCTATGCGGGGACACCCCGTGTTCAAGGCGCAGCATGCCTGCGCCTGCTGCTGCCGAGGGTGTTTACAGAAGTGGCATGCTATCCCGGCGGGCAGGGAACTCAGCATACACGAACAGTTGCAAATAGTGGCCTTGCTTCTGCAGTGGCTGCGGGAGCAGCCACTGCCGGAACCACCGCCGCAGACGGGCTCCCGGCAGGGAATGTTTGAATTCTGACCGGCTTTTGCCGCCGAAATGCTTTTTTTCATTGCAGATACTGCAGGCTTGTGTTAGACTGTCAGCATTCAAGCAGTTTCTTTTACTATTATGACTAGTCATATCATTCGCGGTAAAAAGGTGTTCGAGGACGAAATCGAAGCCCTCAAGGTCATTGGCAATGAGCTGGACAACTCCTTTGATGAGGCGGTGGAAGCCATGCGCAAGGCTATTAACACCGGGCACAAGATTATCATTGTCGGCGTGGGTAAGAGCGGTTTGATTGGTGATAAGATTGCCGCCACGCTTACTTCTACCGGGGCTCCTTCCGTGGTGCTGGATACCATGAATGCTCTGCATGGTGATTTGGGTATTGTGCAAGATGGTGATGCCTGTATTGCCATGTCTTACTCCGGTGAGACTGCTGAGTTGCTTACGCTCATGCCATTCCTCAAGCGTTTTGATATCTCCATCATCGGTATGACCGGTAAGCCGAACTCCACACTGGCTCAGCTTTCTGATGTGGTGCTCAATACCCACGTGGAGCGTGAGGCTGACCCGCTGAATTTGGCTCCTACTTCATCTTCTACCGCTATGTTGGTTATGGGTGATGCGCTTGCCATGGCTCTGCTGGAGGCCCAGAATTTCACCAAGGAGGACTTTGCCCGCAGCCACCCCGGTGGTTCGCTCGGTCGCGCGCTGCTGACCCGTATCAGTGATATTATGCGTACGGAGTTCGCCAAGTTGCCGGAATCCTCCAGTATCATGGACTGTATCATTGCCATGTCCACGGCACGTGTTGGTGCCTGTATTCTGGTGCAGGAGGACGGTTCTTTGGCCGGTGTGTTTACCCATGGTGACTTTGCCCGTGCCTACCAGAAGGACACTTCCTGCGGTACCCGCCCGGTGCGCGATATCATGACCAAAAATCCGGTGTATGTGGAGGCTGATAAGCTGGCGATTGTGGCGGTAAAAGCGCTCCGTGACCGCCGTATCGATGACCTTGTTGTGCTGGATGCAGAGCGGAAACCTGTCGGTCTGATTGATACGCAGGATTTGGTGCGTCTCAAGCTCATCTGATAAAGCATACTGTGTTTTTCCGCCCCGGCTCAGCAGCCGGGGCGTTGTTTTAGCGTGTCTGAGATGAGAAAATGCGTTTTTTTTACGCCAAAACACACTTTAGGCTTGCAATCTGTGCCAAAAAGGTGCATCCTATGCCACCGCAACTGCGCAAGCAAGTCATTTTACACAACAGATAGTTATGAGAAAGTACGAAGCACTGATCGTTCTGAACATGAAGGGCTCTGCCACCCTCGATGAGCTGACCGCCGCCATGACGCAGCAGCTTGAGGCTGCCGGTGCCAAGGTTTCCGGCGTTACCAACGTGGGCCGTCGTGAGTTCGCTTATGAGTCTGACCACCTGAAGTTCGGTCAGTATATGCTTTTCGCCTTCGAGGCTGAGCCCACCGTCATCCGCACGGTGCGTGAGGCTCTCGCCATTGATGAGCGCGTTCACTACCAGTACTACCGCGCCAAGTAAGCAATTTAACGCTGCTTGCGGCAATTTTTGGAAAGGCTTCCCGCTGTGGAAGCCTTTTTTCGTGTCCTCGCAAAGTTCTGCACTTGCCAAGGCAGGAGATTGGCGTATAATGGGCGGCGTAACCACTATTATCAGAATACCATGCCAGATGCTCGTTTTCAGCCGCTGCCGGGGTTCCGCGACTTTGCGCCGCAGGAATGCGCTTTCCGCAACTACCTGTTCAACACGTGGCGACGCGTGGCGCACCGTTACGGTTTTGTGGAGTGGGAAGCACCCACCCTTGAGGCCACGGAGCTGTATCTGAAAAAGAGCGGCGGTGAGCTGCCCACCCAGCTTTTCCGCTTTACTGACCAGGGGGAGCGCGATATTACTGTGCGCCCTGAGCTGACGGCTTCTCTGGGGCGAATCGCTGCTGCTTATCAGCGTGAGTATACCAAGCCGCTGAAGTGGTTTGAAATTGGCTCCTGCTTCCGCTATGAAAAACCGCAGAAGGGGCGTTTGCGCGAGTTTGTGCAGTTCAATGCCGATATTCTGGGTGAAGCAGGGGAGGGCTCGGATGCCGAACTGATTGCTCTGGCCATTGATTGTATGCGCGAGTTTGGTTTTACAGCAGAGGATTTTGTGGTGCGCGTGAGTGACCGTGAGGTCTGGCTGCGCTATGCTGCAGAAAACGGGGTGCCTGAGGAGCGCGTGGGCGATTTTCTTGCTGTGATTGACAAGTTTGAGCGTGACCGCCCGGAAGCCTGTCAGGAGAAGCTGTCCGCTTTCGGCATGAAGCGTGAGGAACTGGTAGACTTTATTCAGAACCCGCCTGCCGGGTGTTCCCCGCGGTATGATGCCGTGTTGGCGGAGCTGGAAGCCCGCGGGCTGGCGGAGTATGTGCAGCTGGATCTGCATGTCGTGCGTGGGTTGGCTTATTACACCGGGCTGGTGTTTGAGATTTTTGACAAGGGCCGCAGCCTGCGTGCCGTGGCCGGTGGCGGGCGTTACAACGGACTCGTGGCAACGCTTTCCAATGGTGCGGTGGATATGCCCGCCACGGGCTTTGCCATGGGGGATGCGGTGATTGCTCACCTGATAGAAGCCTGCCCCGCTGCCCGTGCATTGAGAGATGCTGTGCTTAAGCCTGATGCTTGCGATGTGTGCCTGGTGCTGGCTGCGCCGGAGATGCGCCCGCAGATGCTGAGCCTTGCTTCTGTTTTGCGAGATGCCGGGGTGCGGGTGGATTTGCCGCTGTCTCCTGCCAAAATGGGGAACCAACTCAAGCGTGCGGAAAAAATCGGTGCCCGTTACGCTGTGGTTATCGGTTCTGAGTACCCGGAGGTAGAGCTTAAAAATCTCTCCACTCGTGAATCCATTCATACCGATCCGGATGGTCTTATGACTGAGCTGCTCGGTGATGCTGATGAGGCATAATTGATTTTTATTGCAACCTGTCATGCAGCGACTCTATCTGCTTGGTAGAGTCGCTGCATTAATTTCGGGTAGGGAACTTCTCCCCCCCCCCCTGTCGCGCAGAAATGAAAACCGCCTTGTTTCGGTGCGGAAACAAGGCGGTGAGTGAGGGGATAAAGTGCTGACTTCAGAGCGGTACGTTGATGGTCTGCTCACGATCCGGTCCCACGCCCACAGTGCCCACGGGGCAGCCGATGACCTCTCCGAAACGCTTCACGTATGCCTGGCAAGCTGCGGGCAGCTCTTCCCATGTGGTGCATTGGGAGATATCTTGTTTCCACCCGGGGACGCTCTCATACACGGGCTCGCACTTTGCCCAGTCATCCATGAGGGCAGGGGGGTACTCCAGTATCTCATCCCCGCAGCGGTAGCCGGTGCAAATCTTGATGGTGTCGCATTCATCCAATCCGTCCAGATTGGTCATGGCCATCTCATCAAAACCGTTGAACATGGCAGAGTAGCGAAGCACAACGCCGTCTGCCCAGCCGCAGCGGCGGGGACGACCGGTGGTGGCTCCGAACTCACGCCCCAGCCCGTGAAGGTAATCAGCAATCTCGGCATCTTCCGTGACCATGGGGCCTTCTCCCACACGGGTGGTGTAGGCCTTGCAGACACCAATAATCTTGTCGATGCGGGTGGGAGCTACTCCGGAGCCGGTGCAGCAGCCGCCTGCGCTTGTGTTGGAGCTGGTGACAAAGGGGTAGGTGCCGAAATCAATGTCGAGCATGGCTCCCTGAGCACCCTCGAAGAGAACGGTCTTGCCGGCCTTGATGGCTTTGTTGACGGCGGGAATGGTGTTGGTGATGTGCGGGCGCAGCACGTCGGCTGCGGTCATCACGGCATTCATGGTCACCTGCGGGTCTGCTTTCGGCCACCCGAGGCGGGCCAGCTCATCGTTTGCGGTCTCGATGCGGGCTTCCAGCACCTTGCGGAGACGCTCCGGGTCTTCCAGGTCAATCATGCGGATGCCGATGCGGCGAGCCTTGTCGGCATAGGTGGGGCCGATTCCCTGTTTGGTGGTGCCGATTTTGTGCTCACCGAGAGCCTCTTCCTGCGCGGCATCAATTTCTTTATGGATGGGCAGTACCACGTGGGCTCGGTCAGAGATGATGAGGTTTTCCGGGGTGATGGAAACGCCGAGGTCGCGCAGGTAGGTCATTTCTTCCACAAGTGAGGTGGGGTTGATGACGACGCCGTTGCCGATGACGTTGACCTTGCCCGGCCACAGTATGCCGGAGGGCACCAGGTGGAGGACGTATTTCTTACCGTTGGCTATAACGGTGTGCCCGGCGTTGCTGCCGCCCTGACTGCGGATGACAAAGTCAGCGGTTTCCGTCAGGAAATCGATGACCTTGCCCTTGCCTTCATCGCCCCACTGGGAGCCGATAACGAGTGTGTTCATGATGGGGGGAGTAAGATGACGCCCGAGCGGGCGGTTATTTCTTGAAAGAGTCTACCATGTCGATGAATTCCGCAAAGGTGCGGGAAGCATCATCGGGGGGAGGAACCGGCAGGAACTGCACACCGGCAGCGGGGAAGCTCTTGCTTGCCACTCCTGCCACCGTGCCGTCGCTCAGATTCGTGTGGGTGATAAGAGCATCTCCACAGACGGAATCTGTTTCCACGGCAAAGAAATTATTCTGCGTGGTGATGGAGACGGCGTTGCTGCGGAGGTCTCGCACGGCGTAGTTGCCGCCGTGATGACCGAAGGGGAGTTTCACGGTTTTACACCCCAGAGCTATGGAGAGTACCAGATGCCCCAGCCCCATGGCGTAGATGGGCAGCTTGCCCACAAGCTTGGCTACCTCTGCGGCAATGCCGGAGAGCGCGGCGGGATCTCCGGGACCGTGGGAGATGAACAGCCCGTCCACCCCCATGGCAAGGATATCTTCTGCCGAGCTTGTCGCAGGAAGGACGGTTACATCGAACCCGTCCCGGCGGAGCGTAGCCAGCACGCTGCGCTGCACACCCAGATCCAGCACCGCGGCTTTGTGGGTGGCGGCGGGAAGCTCAGTGTAGTAGGAGAGGTCGCCGCGGGATTTGTTTGGCAGTTTCCAGGCTCGGGATTCTCCATCCCAGCGGTAGGGGGCAGCCGTAGATACCTTTACAGCGGTGTCTGCCCCGGTCAGTGTGGGGGCTGCCTTGGCTGTGGCAATGGCTTCATCAGCACTCAGTTCGGTGGTGATGCAGGCGCGCATGGAGCCCTGCTCGCGTATGATGAGGGTGAGTTTGCGTGTATCTACACCTTCGATGCCGGGAACCCCGTAGCGTGCCAGCCAGTCTCCGAAAGATTCCGTGGCACGCCAGTTGGAGTGCAGACGGGAAAGTTCCGTCGCAATCACTGCAGCGGCCTGCGGGCGGGAGCTTTCGTTGTCATCCTCATTTACGCCGTAGCTGCCGATGTGGGTGTAGGTGTATGTGAGGAAAAGACCTTTCCAGGAGGGGTCGGTAATAAGTTCCTGATAGCCTACAACGGATGTGTTGAAGGTGAGTTCGCCGGTGAAAGTGCCGGTGGCACCGAATGAGGTGCCTTCGAAGATAGTTCCGTTTTCGAGTGCAAGAATTGCTTTCATGCCAGTTATTTGAAGCCGTGGCATTATAGCGTAGATGTGTGTGAAAGGCAAGGCAATAATGTGCGCAGACGCAAAAATGCCCGCGTAATCTGATTGTGCGGAGGATTGCTTGTAAAAACGTCATAATTTTGAGCTGTTAGCTTGCTTTTTGCGCAGAGGTGTGCTATATATGTGGAATATGCAGGAAGCATCTGCTCCTGCCTATGTTCCTTTCAGATAAAATAAATCATCAATATACCATGGAAAACGACGAGAAAATCGAGACCCCGGTGCCTGCGCCTGCGCCCACGGCAGATGCATGTGATCGCCTTACTGCTGCCCGAAAGTATGCCTGTGACCAGTATGAGAAACTGCGTGCTGTGGCTGCTGAGCAAATGGATAGCGTTCGTCAGTATACGGAGCAGGCTCGCCGCCAGGTGAATGAGGGGTGGGATGTAACCTGCAGCAAGGCAAAGGAATTGCATAAGGCTGGTGAGGCCTATGTGAAGGAGAACCCCACCGGCTCCGTGCTTGGGGCTCTCGGGATTGGTGTGCTAGTCGGTTTGCTGCTGGGTGTTTCCAAGCGCTGAGAACCGTATTGACACATTTTGTGGGACTGTTGCTCAGTGGGTGATGGTTCAATGGGTTTGCCGGGACCGTATGTTTGGATTATTCACAAAAAAAGAAGCTCCGCCTGCCGAATATAAACGGCAGGCTGCAGCTGCTTTTGAGGGGGTGCGCACGGTGGCGGCTCAGGTGTCTGAGCATCTGGGTGCTTTGGCAGAGCTGTTTGCTGCCGAGCTTCAGGACTATATGCAGGCTCAGCTTCGGCGTATCTGCCTGTTTGCTGCGGCATGTGTGCTGCTGGCCGGCGCGTATATGCTGGCGAGTGCTCTGCTGTGTGCTGTGCTGCAGTTGTGGCTGGGGTGGATTGGTGCTCTGAGCGCAGTGCTGGGCCTGCACTTGTCTGGTGCTGTGCTTTTGGTGTGGTTGGCCGGAAAATATGGCCGCAAGCCTTTTGCCCCCGCAACTATACAGGAATTAAAGAATGATAAGCAATGTCTCGCGTTGATGATGAAAGCCGCCGACAAATCCTGACTCGCGTGGCTGCCAGTCGTGTTCGGGTGGTGGACGCTGTGGAGTCTGTGCGGAGTGGGGTGCAGGGGAGTATTCGTTCTTTCCCCCTATCTGCAACGGCAATAAAGACGATGGGTGTTGCTCTGGGGGGGCTTGTACTCTCCGGGGTTCTGGCGGCAAAGTTTTCGGCAAAGAAAAAGAAACCACAGACTAAGCCTGACTTGAAAGCACGAGCTGTGGCACTGCAGGCACTGTCTGCTTTGGCAATTCCTTTGCTGCAACGTTGGTTGGTTGCCGGTGATTCCTCGCAATGCCCCCCTGCGGGAGGGGCTGCTGCTCCCACAGCAAAGAAATCAATAATTCCTGATTTTAATACAATGTTTTATCGTTGGCTTGGTTTGCAGAAATAAGTTTAATATTTAATTGCTAATAGGTTATGAAGAAGGTTTTTGTGACGGGTGCGTATCATGTTCTGCATGCGGGCCATGTGAAGTTTTTTGAAGATGCTCGGGCTTTGGGGGACTACTTGATTGTGTCGTATCCTCCTGCTGATTTGTTGTGGCGCTTGTACGGGCGTAAATCTCTGCTGGATGATGCGGATAAGATGGCTGTCATTTCTTCCCTCGAACAGGTGGATGAGGTGGTGCTCTCTACGGATGAGGATGTGGCACTTTCTTTCCGTTCGGCCTTTTTGAAAGTAAAGCCTGATATTCTCGCCGTTACAACAGATGATCGCTATAAGGAAGCAAAGCGACGCTTTTGTGAAGAACAGGGTGTGGAGTTTGTGATTCTGGAAAAGTCTGCACCAAAGGGTAAAGCCTCCGGCAGTACCGCGATGCTGGATCGTATCAAGGCTCCGACTCATGTGCCGCTGCGGGTGGATTTTGCCGGCGGCTGGTTGGATGTGCCGGAAAATGCCATACCCGGGGAATATGTGGTCAACTGCTCCGTGTCCCCTACGGTATCACTGAAAGAATGGCTGTACCGCAAAGGTGCCGGTATGGGGGGAAGTGGTGGCTGGAGCGTGCTTAACGGTTGGGATCCCGTGGCATCTGAGCTCGGTTTGGGTGTGGGCTGGCAGGATCCGGCCGTGATTGCTGAAACGGGAGCCTGCGTGTGGAAATCCGGTAAAAAACCCGTGCTGGATTTCAAGAATACAGGGGAATTTCTCCGTGGATGCATGGCTGTGTATGACACTCGCATAGAGCATAATACGCCGGGGCTTGCCTGCTTGAAACGGAGCTTCCGGAAGATTGCCAAGGCAGGGCGAGTGGCTCGCCTGGGCGTGCAGGAACAGGACATTACAGTGCTTGCCATTGGGGTGCAGATGAGCTACAAGCTCCAGCTGGAGGAGGGGATGAAGCCGCTGCCCAAAATAGGTGATTGTCTGGCGCACAAGTATTGCGGTGGTGGGCATGGCGGTTATGCCGTTTATCTCTATGAAACCCCGGAAGCCCGTGAGGCTGCTCTGGAAGCTTGTGAGGACATGTACCCCGTTGAGCCATATTGCCGTACCTTTGGCAAGGATGAACCCGTGGAGTGGGCTCCCAAATATCTGGAGCGTCTGCGTAAACGCGGCGTTATCGAATAAATATTTTCTCTCTGATATCTGACATTATGCCTAAAGTATTTGTATCCGGTTGTTTTGATGTCCTGCACAGCGGGCATATCGCCTTTCTTGAAGAAGCCGCGAGCTATGGAGATGTGTATGTCTCCATTGGCTCGGATGCCACGGTAATGGCACTCAAGAACCGAAAGACCATGTATACGGAGGATGAGCGTAAATATATGCTGGAGGCCATCCGCCATGTCAAAAAGGTTTACATAGGCCCTGATACCGGGAAGCACCTTGACTTTGCTCCTTTGTTGGATGAGGTGAAGCCTGATATTTTTTTCGTGAATGCAGACGGAACCAGTGATGAGAAGAAAGCTTTCGTAGAAGCGAAGGGAATTCGTTATGTGACCAGTTCCCGCATTCCGCATGGTTCGCTGCCGACTCGTTCCACCACTTCCATACGCGAAAACCTCGGTAAATAAGCCGGGATGATTTGAATCCGGGTACGCGTTGCTATGCATGATTTCTGGGATGAGGTGGATGGGGTGCTTGTCATCAATATGGATGCCAGCACGGAGCGTTTGACTCGTTTCCAATTACAGCATGAGGGTATTATTCCTCCCGGAAAGCTGCATCGGATCAGTGCCGTGGTTGGCAGGGAGCTGCCGGGGTATGGTGAGCTCCCCTGGTTTACGGAAAACACGGGGGAGAGGGCTCGTTTTTGGGGCGGAACTGCCGGCTGTGCGCTTTCGCACCGCAGGGCTATAGAGTATGCCCGGCAGCAGCGGTGGCGCAACGTCCTGATTTTGGAGGATGATGTCCGGCTGCTGCCGAGTGACGATGCTTCGGATATCATTTCCCGAGCACTCCGCGAGTTGAAGGGAATGTATATGCTCTATCTGGGGTATAATAAACCGAATCCGCTTGGAATCAAGACAATAAAAGGAAATCAATGTGATGTCTGGCGCGTATCCGGCGTGCTGGCAACGCATGCCTATCTGGTTCCGGAATCCGCATACGAGCTGATTCTGAGCTATCTGCCGACGGAGCGGAACGTGTGGGAATGGATGTCGATTCACAAGGCGGTAGATGTGCTCTACCGGGAATATGTTGCGCTGCATCCCGGGATGAAAATCTACGCTGTCTACCCTATGGTGGGACGGCAGAGCGATGAATATTCTGAAATTGGTCAAAACAGCATGGATGGTGAGGCAATGTCTTGCTCAACTCCCCCGGCGAGTGCTTTTTCCCTTGCCGGGTTCATCCGCTTTATTTGTCCGTGGATTTTGAAGATGAAGCACAGGCTCAATTCTGTAAGAACACACCGCCGCGCATTGCGCGGGGGGCTTCCCGGCTATAAAAAGAAGAAAAATGATTAGAGTTTTCTGCTTTTTTTGCGTTTTTTGCCCCTATGGCTCTGATTAGACTTGAAAAATGAGCGCAAACGCGCCATAGTAAAGGCTCACCAAGTATAATATGTCTGAACAGAAAGAAAGAAAGACACTGGAGGAAAGAAATCAGGCGAGCGATTTGGAGCGTCTGCGTCACTCCTGCGCACACGTTCTTGCCGCTGCCATCTGCCGTATCTGGCCGCAGGCTCAGCTTGCTGCCGGTCCTGCTATTGAGAACGGCTTCTATTACGATATTGAGTTGGATCACAACATCACCACCGCCGAGTTTGAGCTGATTGAGGCGGAGATGAAGAAAATTGTCAAGGAGAACCAGACCTTTGAGCGAACTACCGTTTCCCGCGATGAAGCCATGCAGATGGCTCAGAGCGGTGAGCTCGGCTCTGTAGGTCCGCGTGAGGTGGCCTCCAAGTTTAAGGTAGACCTCCTCAACCGCATTCCCGAGGGGGAGGAAATCTCCATTTATCGCAACGGTGATTTCACCGACCTCTGCGCCGGACCGCACGTAGGGCGCACCGGCAACTGCAAGGCTTTCAAGGTCATGAGCGTGGCCTCCGCATACTATCAGGGTGATGCTAACGGGCCACGCCTGCAGCGCGTCTACGGTACCTGTTTCCCTAACCGCACCCAGCTGGACGAGCACCTCGCTCGCCTGGAAGAAGCCCGCAAGCGCGACCACCGCAAGCTCGGTCGCGAGATGGGACTCTTCACCATCGATGAGATGGTGGGGCAGGGGCTCGTGCTGTGGAAACCCAAGGGCTCCATCATTCGCCGAGAGCTGCAGGATTTCATCACAGAGGAGCTGGACCGCATCGGTTACTCCCAGGTGTTCACTCCCCACATTGGCAAGCTTGACCTCTACATGACTTCCGGTCACTGGGAGCATTACAAGGAGAGCCAGTTCCCGCCGATTCCCGACCCGGACGACTTCAAGAAACTGCGCGATGAGAACGCCAGCTGCGCTGACCTCTTCAATGCACTGGATACCCGCACCATCACGGGCTTCATGCTCAAGCCCATGAACTGCCCGCACCACATCCGCATCTATGCGAATGAGCCGCACTCCTACCGCGACCTCCCTGTGCGTCTGGCAGAGTTCGGCACGGTGTACCGCTGGGAACAGAGCGGTGAGCTGGGCGGCATGACTCGTGTGCGCGGCTTTACGCAGGATGATGCTCACATCTTCTGCCGTCCGGATCAGATTAAGGCTGAGGTAGCTCAGTGCATCGGAATCGTCAAACACATTCTCGGTACGCTGGAGATGACAGACTTCCGAGTACGTCTTTCCCTGCGCGACAAGGATTACTCTGACCCGAAGTATGTCGGCACCTACGAGAATTGGAAGCTTGCAGAGACTGCTTTGCGTGAGGTGCTTACCGAAAGTGGGTTTGAGTACATTGAGGCGGAGAATGAAGCCGCTTTCTACGGCCCCAAGATTGATTTCATCGTGCGCGATGTTATTGGTCGAGACTGGCAGTTGGGCACTGTGCAGGTGGACTACAACCTGCCGGAGCGTTTTGACCTTTCCTACACGGGTGCGGACAACAAGCCACACCGCCCGGTGATGATTCACCGTGCGCCTTTCGGCTCCATGGAGCGTTTCACCGGGCTGCTCATTGAGCACTTTGCCGGTAAGTTCCCCACCTGGCTTGCTCCTGAGCAGGTGCGTGTGCTGCCCATCTCCGACAAGGTGGCAGATTTTGCAGAGATGGTACGCACTAAGCTTGCAGAGGCGCGCGTGCGCGTCAAGTTGGATTCTGACCCGGATAAGATAGGTGCCAAGATTCGCAACGCTCGCCTGGACCGCGTGCCCTACATGGTCGTGGTTGGTCAGCGAGAGGCTGAGCAGGGGCTTGTCTCCATACGTCATCGGGAGCTGGATGTCATCGGCACCATGAGTGTGGATGCCTTTGTAGAGGCTGTGACAGCTGAAATATCCGCACGTCTTATTCATCCTGCACTGCAACCTGAAACACCTGCCGATAAGAATTAACATACTTATATTAACTCTCTTCCGCTTCGGCGCCGGATTCGTAAACAGGCGCATCCGATACCGCCGGAGCTGTTAAACACCAGAACACACACACGTGCCCGCACCACAGAAAACAACCAAGCCCGCCCCCCGCAACAATCGTCGCGACCAGGCCGGCAAAACTCCGCAGATTCGTGTCAATGACCGCATCCGCGCTCCGAAAGTACGAGTTGTCACCGCCAAGGGTGACCAGCTCGGTGTCATGGCCACCCGCGATGCTCTCGCTAAGGCTAAGGAAATTGGTCTTGACCTCGTTGAGGTTGCGCCTAATGCAGACCCGCCTGTCTGTCGTCTCATTGACTACGGCAAGTACAAGTACATGCAGGCCAAACTGCAGAAGAATAACAAGACCAAAGCCGTTAAGATGAAGGAAGTCAAGCTCCGCGTCGGTACAGATGTCAATGACTACAACGTCAAGATGAGCCGAACGGAACAATTCCTTGACCACGGTCACAAAGTCCGCTTCCAGCTTCGCTTCCGTAACCGAGAGAACGCCCACCGTGAACTCGGTCTGGATGTGATGGCCAAGGTGGTGGAGGATATGAAGACCATGGGGCAGGTAGACCAGCCTGCCAAGCTTGCCGGCAACACCGTCACCATGGTGCTGGCACCTCTGCCCGCCGCGCAGCGTGTGCGTAAGTTCAAGAAGTACGAGGAAGAGGATTTTGATGCCGATTCCGAGGAATTCGATGCAGAGGGAGACGAGTAAAGCCCCTTTTTTTACCGAAAAAGCCAATTTTACGCCGCCGCAGATGACCTGCGGCGGCTTTTTTTCAAAAAATGAAAAAAAAGTTGCGGATTTGGCTGCAGAAAAGATTAACAACAGTAGATAGGTTTCACAACCATGTATAAGCGAATTCTCATAGCAATGCTCAGCCTGTGCCTGGCGGGAGGAGAACTGTCGGCAGAGCAGGCGGTTCCGCCGGAGCTGCGGAATGACATAACCGAGGTGGTGGCGCAGGACATTGCCGCCCGGTTGCAGCGGTTGCGCAGCGGGCTGGCAGAAGCACTGAATCAGACTGTTTTTGAGGAGACACTGGCGAGAGTTCTTCGCTCCGGTCAACCGGTAGAGGAAATTGCAAACACCCGCTGTCCCATGGCGGCTGATATTGCCAACGGGGTGCTAAAGCGTTTTGCCCCCCGGGATTTTGATGTGGAAGCAGCGTTGAGCCGTATCCGGGAGCTTGCCGCTCAGCCGGCACCTGCCACGGACGCGGAAAAGGAGAAGCAGTGGGAGAGCTACATGAAGCTATACAACCGCATGGCAGCAGCTTATCGTCCCGTGCTGCGTCTGCGTGAAGCGGACAGAGAGCGCGAGATTCTGGCTGCCAACGCCGGTCGGGCAGGGGTCACAGTCCTGCCCAATGGCGTGCAGATGGAGCTGGAACCCGGGGATAATATGCCGCAGTCTATCAACCGCGGCACACGGGAGACGGGTGTGGCGTTTTACACCCGCACTACCCGCCGCATGAGCTTTGAGGAGTTGCCGGAAGCCATTCGCAGCATGGCCGCTCATATACCGCCCGCGCGCAGCTGGACATTCTGGGTGCCTGCCGAAACTACTGCTGCGCTGGAAGCGGAAAAACAGAGGAAGAAGGCTGCTGAGGATGCTCGCCGCAGGGAGATGATGTCTCTGCTCGGCGGGGAGCAGACGGCACAATACAGTGCTCAGTCCCGGCATCATGTATCCGGGAAGACGGCAAAGAATCAAGCTGGCAACAAACTTCCTGAGCCGATGCTGAAAATAAAAGTTTGGGCGGATGATGACAACGCCCCTGTGCAGACCCTGCCGGATGTGGTGCAGGACATGTTATAACAATTCTTCTACCCGGAGTCACACGCCGTACCCATGAAAACACCACCGCTGCAAGCAAGCACCAGTCCGCGTCATCCGGCGCGGGCGGGCTTGCAGCGTGGTAATTTCAACTGCGCAGGATAAAGCCCCATGTTTGACAGAGGTCACAGAGATGGTGATGAAGCCGCGCGGCAACAGTGCCGCAGCTGGTTTCGCGCCGTGCGCCATCGGCTGTACCTCTATGCCCGGCAGCGGGCTGACAGTGCCTCAGACGTAGAGCTTCTGCTTTCCCGCACTCTGGAGCGAGTGGCAGAGGCTGTGTACCGCGGGCGAGTGAGCGCGGAGGAGGATGCCTTGCTGCCATATACCCTGCGGGCTCTGAGCAATGAGGCTATCAGGATGGGACTTTCCGAACGCCGCAGAAGAGAGGCGGAGCTGGCCTATAGCCGCAGCATGCCAGAACAGTCTGCTGAGGTATCCGACATGGCTGCTGAGTTGCAGCGTAAGTTGGCTGCGTTCGTGTACAGTCTTCCTGAAAAACAGACCGAAATCGTGCTCCTTCATATCTGGGAAGAACGAAGCTTTGCGGAAATTGGGCGTATGCTCGGCGTTGGGGAATCCACCGTTCGTATGCGTTATGAGGCTGCCATTCGAAAAATAAAACAGATGATGAAAGACAAATAAATTAAGCGTAAACAAGATGAAATATTCACAACATCAGCACAATGAGCTTGAACAGATGCTCCGCGAGCTGGCCGCTCACGAGCGTCGCAGCGTGAGGATGGATGATGCCATGGCGGAGCGGCTGGAGGCGCGATTTGACGCATGCTTCTACCGTTTACAGCACCGTGGTTATATGTGGCGGCACTTAGCTGCGCTTGCCGCAGCCCTTTTGCTGGCACTGGGCTGCCTGTCTCTGCTTAACCTGCCGGAGACGCAGAAGAATGCTCCCGCGCTTGCCGTGGCACCGCCGGAGATGATTTCAGCTACTGATTGGGATAAACACTTTCCCCCGGCAGAGGAGCCTGCCGCCGTCACCCGCAACGGCATAGAGTACCGGGTTGAAGCGGAGGAAGATCTGCCTTTCACCATCGATGACTGTTATCTTTAACCTGAGCTGACACCATGAAGCGTCTCGTCATCATTCTGAGCATGTTTCTCATTGCCGCAGTCACCACCGGGGCTGACTCCGGGCAAGCTGTGCCTGCGCCGCAGAGAATGATTACGAGTGATACATTTTTGGGTATCCGCACCCGTGTGGATGCGCGAAGCCAGCACCTGGAGGTGACGGCGGTCGCTCCGGAAAGCCCCGCAGCCCGTGCTGATATCCGCCCGGGGGATGTCATCCTGCGGGTGAATGGACACCGGGTGCAGAGCCGGGAAGCACTTTTTCTGCGCATGCGGCATTTCAACGCGGGGGAGCAGCTGCCGTTGCAACTCTTACGAGCCGGAGAATGCATTTCTCTGAGCGTTACCCTGAGTTCTCGCCCTGCACCTGCGGTTATCGGCAGGGTGCACGCCGTCTCCCACCGCCCGGTAGCCTTGGGCAACATTGTCACCCGACAGATAGAACTGGCTACTGAGCTTTCACGCCCCGGTACTACCCTGGCAGATGTGCAGGAACTGCTGCGCAGCATTTGCCGCGACTGCGGCGGGCGCGCCGCACGCACCGGGAATATCCGGCTTATTTATACAGACAAAGAGGGCGTTATCCGCCTGCAACACCGCCCGGGACGCTTGGAAATCATCACCTCCGGCGGGGGAGACAGGTACAGTGCCGCTCTGCTTACCCAACCCTGGCACACCCTCCCGCCGGCTTTCCAACAGCGTTTCCGCAATGTTTCTCGCAAGCCAACGGTTACTGCCGGGGAGCCCCGAGTGCCCTCACGCTAGGAACAACGCGGAAAAATAATGGTATTGAGTTGAAAAGTAATTTTAAGCGTGACAAAGTTTTGCAAATGGTGCATAGTATCACTATGAGTAGTCCCGAATTTTTGGCAGCACGAGATTTGAACAGCCGCGCCGAGCGCCCGGTGGCGGTTTCTATTCCGGTCAGCACCGGTAATCCGGTGTTGGATGCTAACCTGTTTGACCTTTCTCGCCGCTTTTGCGGTTCACATGATCCCGATACAGTATTGCAGATGCTGGCAACGGTGATGAATGCCGCAGCAAGTGAGCTGGGAGAGCATGAGCTGGAAATCATGAACACCTCGCTTGATGAGCTGTTTGTGGCTGACAAAATGTTTTATCCTTACCGCAATGTGCGCAAGATTACCTGTTTTGGTTCTGCACGCATCAGGCAGAATGAGCCCAGCTACAAGCTTGCCGTGGATTTTGCACGCTTGGCGGCTGAACATGGCTACATGATTATTACCGGCGGCGGTCCGGGTATCATGCAGGCGGCCAACGAAGGTGCAGGGCGTGAAAAATCATTCGGACTCAATATTACGCTCCCCTTTGAACAGCACGCCAATCCCATTGTGGACGGAAGTGACAAGATGATGAATTTCTACTACTTCTTTACACGCAAGCTTAATCTGCTCAAGCAAACGCATGCTCTGGTAGCCTTCCCGGGCGGCTTTGGTACCATGGATGAGATTTTTGAGACGGTCACACTGATGCAGACGGGAAAGTGTACCATATTCCCGGTAGTATTACTTGACCCGCCCGGAGAGACCTTCTGGGCACGGTGGATGCGTTTTGCCAGCAAGGAATTGTTGGCAGATAAACTCATTTCTCCGGAGGATATGAGCCTGCTGTATGTGAGCAAGAGCGCGGAGGATGCCTACAACTATATTTCCCGTTTTTACAAGCATTTCCACTCCTACTACTTTGAGGGGAAGAAAGCGGTGATTCGTCTGAATACCGTGGCTCCGCAGGATACGCTGGACTGGATTAGCAAAGATTTTGCCGATATCCTGCCGGAGGGGGATGTGGAGCAGGCTGTTTCTGACCCGAAGGACCCGGAGCCCATGCTGGTGCAGATGCCTCGCATTTCCTTTACATTCAAAAGCGGTGCATTTGCCCGCCTGAAAGAGCTGATAGATGTTGTGAATGACTTTTGATTCGTCGGGGCATCGTTCATCATTACTTTTCATTCATTTTCTCCGCTTCTCCCGGAATAATGCGCTCGCTGCCGGCTCGTCTCTGCGACCGGTGCGGCGAGGCTTTCGCCGGGAATCTGCGTTGAAAAATGACCGGCATACGCATGCGGGCGGAATATAGGCTTGACCGTGCAGGGGGAATGCGGTAGAAAAGATTGTTCATGCTTAGACGAATCTTCACAGCCACGGCGTTGGTGCTGCTGCTCAGTCAGTGCCAGACTATTTCACTGGAGGACGACTGCCGAGCAATTGTTGCGCGGGAGGCGGAGATTGCTACGGAAGCTCGGGGAGATTATTACATTGGTCGGCGTTACTATATACCCAATACCCGTTTTTGGGGCTATCTCCGCAGACCCGGAGAAAGTTGGCGCAATACCCGACTGGTGATGATGGATGAAAGCATTGTGCGAACTCCGGATCGCGGTATGGAGCCGCCGGCTCCCAATGCTGTGTATGGTACGGATGCTAACGTAGAATACATCATTCGCGGAGAGTTCACCGGGAAAAAGGCGTATGACCCCAGCTCCAACCAGGTGTTGCCTATGTTCCGGGCAATTTCCTACGAGGTCCGGAACAGGAAACCCGGGTTCCTCTTCAAGCCGTCTGAGCAATATAGTACGGATTATGTGACACTGATGCCCTCTATCATGCCTTCGCCGTCCATGTGTGAGGCGATGACACGCCGGAATCCTCGCTGATACCTATTTATATTCATTAAGCTATGGCAAAATCAAAAATTTTAGTCGGACTGGAAATCGGAACCACCAAGACATGCATGGTGGTGGGTGAGATACGCCCGGATTCCTCTGCTACCATCATCGGCTGCGGAGAGGTCCCCAGCGCGGGAATCAGAAAAGGTGAGATCGTTGACCCGACAATGGCGCGGCAGTGTGTGAGCGATGCCTGGCAGCTGGCACAGGATCATGCAGACGTGGATATTCTCAACGTGTTTCTCTCCGTCACCGGTGACCACATGCAGGGGGAAAACAACATCGGTTCGTTTCGTCTCCCGGACAATGAGGATGTGATTGATGAGGAGCATGTGGACAATGCCCGGGAAAAGGCAGAAAAACTGGAGATTGCGACTGACCGTATTGTGCTCAACCGCGAGCTGGGCGGATATTCCATAGACGGTGGAGAGCCGACCCGCCACCCGGAGGGATTGACCGGGCGCACACTGGACGTGAATTGCCACGTCGTGCATGGGGTGCGCACGAGATTGCAGAATTCCCTGCTGTGCGTACGCAATGTGCCACTTGAGGTGGAGGATTTGGTGTTTGCTCCGCTGGCTACGGCACAGATGGTGCTCACCCGCCAGATGAAAGATGCCGGGGCTCTCCTGATAGATATAGGCGGCGGAACCACGGATTTTATCTGCTACAAGGGGGGGGATGTGATTGCCTCCGGTTGTATACCCCGCGGTGGTAACACGGTGAACCAGGATATTGTGCGCCTGACGGAGCAGCGTGTGGCAGCCAAGGCGGCAGAGGTGCTCAAGTGCACGGAGGGTAACGCCTTCGGCGATGTTAAAGACCGCTCTCTGGCGCAGTATCGTGATGAACTGGGCATGCATGAGGTAAGCATTCCACGTGGAGAACTTAACCGCTTTATCCGTGACAGCCTGGCGCACACCCTGCTGCGCGTGCGTGAGCGTATCCCGCAGGAGGTCTTTGCCCGCAACGGTATGAGTATTTATCTCTCCGGCGGTACCAGTCTCATGCGAGGTTTGGATGCTCTCACCAAATATATCTTCTACAATGTGCCGGTGCACCAGCCGGCCCCCATGCAGCCCGGGCAGAATCATTCTTACCTGGCAGACCCGCGCTATTGCACGGCCATAGGTCTTATTCGCTTTGCTCAGCGTTATGATGATGATGCTTATGCCGCAGGCGGGCGCAGCTGGTGGAGCCGGTTCTTGCGCTCATTGGGTATAGGCCGTTGAGTTTAACCCCGTATACTATACACCGAAATGCTTCCCTACCAGACAGTTTCCCGCAAGGAGGACGGAATCGTCATCGTTGGTCTCGGCGGAGCCGGGGCGAACATTCTGCAGCGTTTCCGAGGTTCCAGCGCAGAGAATGTGCGCCTGTGTATCATGTCGCTGGACGAGCGGCTTGGGCGTGAGGTTGGCAACGTGGAGTTTCTCCAGCTGGGAGCCGGGTTGAACCATGGGCTTGGTTCCGGCGGGGATCCGGAGGTTGGGCGGCTTGCCATGGAAGAGAGCAGGGAGGATATAGCAGCCCTGCTGGAAAATGCCCGATTATTGGTGATGGTGGTTGGGCTGGGTGGCGGAACGGGTTCCGGTGTGGCACCTTTGCTGGCTGAGCTGGCAAGCAAAGCGGGCGTTTTTTTGGTGTCTGTGCTGGTAATGCCCTTTGGGTTCGAGGGGCACCGCCGCAGAGAGCAGGCTGACCGTGCACTGGAGAAGATATCTTCTGTCTCTGATTTGGTGTTCTGTTTTGAGAATGACTACATGGAGGAGCTGTTCCGCACCCGAAACGGTGCCATGGCCGTATTTGAGGAGACCAATTCTCTGCTGTCTCAGGCTACGGCATCCATCCCCATGCTGGCTAATTCACCGGGTATCATCAATATCGGGCTGGATGAGTTGGTGACTGCTCTGCGCAATAATGATTCTCGCTGCATCTACGGTTCCGGCACGGGGTATGGCCCCCACCGCGCAGAAGATGCTGCCCGCGCCGCGCTGGAATCCCCCCTGGTGGCGTTCCACAATGCGTTGGCACTGGCTCACACGGTCATTGTCCATATTGCCGGCGGTAACAACATGTCGCTTTCAGAGCTGCGTACCGTCATGGAGATGATACGCAGCAGCCTGGGGCATGAGCATGTCAACGTATTTTTCGGTGCTGCGGTCAAGCCGCGCCTGGGAGAGGAAATCCGCGTGAGCCTTATTGCATCTGTCGATGACGGAGAGCTTCGCGCAGCTATCGCAGAAGAAGAAGCTGAGGCTGAGCAGCTGCAGGCCGATATTCCGGCTGCTGAGGAGAAGCCGGTAGAAACGGCTGTGGAAGAAATTCCGGAAGAGGATGAAGAATCAGTGGAGGAGCCGGAAGAAGAATCGGAAATCGGAGAGGATATTTTTGCCAATGAGGAGGAAGAGGAACCCGTATCCCCCGCGCCACAGCGTTATACGCCTGAACCGCGTCCGAGCGTGTGCACGGAGCCCCCGCGCCCGGAGCCGCGCCCGGAGCCGCGCCCGATCATGCGGCCGGAGCCCCCGCGCCCGGAGCCGCGCCCGATCATGCGGCCGGAGCCCCCGCGCCCGGAACCGCGCCCAATCATGCGGCCGGAGCCGCTGCGCCCTGAACCGCGCCCGAGCATGCGCCCGGAACCGCTGCGCCCTGAACCGCGCCCAATCATGCGCCCGGAACCGCTGCGCCCGGCTGTTTCCCCGCCTGAAATGCGCACCGTTGAGCCGGCTTCTGCATTTGTTTCCCCCCGGTCCGGACGCGCGGAATCCTCTCTGTTTGATGGCAGCGCAAGCCAGGGCTTTTTTGACCTGGACGGACAGAGTGTGCAGGGAACACTGCCCAAGGATTCTGAGGATGAGATGGATGAGCGTGTACGTAATCTTTTCTCAGATGATGCTCCGCACGTTTTTCCCGTGTCATCCGGCCACTTCAGCCCGGAATCAGCTCGCAGGCGGCGTGCACCGGAGGATGCTGATGAGGAAAAGGATTTTGCGCTGCGTTACAACGATCTTCGCGACATGTTCCCGGAGTAAAGGGATATGGCAGAGGGGGATAAAACGCTATGGTTCCGACGCCGCGTACAAGAGAGACTGCGCCGCCGCGCCACAGGGAAACATGGGTGGATGCGGCGCGCTGCATCGCCATGTTCTTCGTTATCTGGCTGCACACGGGAAAATCCCCGGAGTATAACGAGGAGTTGGTGGGCGGAGCTCTATGCCTATTCTTTATTTTTGCTGGCTATTTTGTGCCACATCAGGCGGGCAGGTGTGCTGCGCGAGCACTGGGTATGCTTTGGTTGTGGGTAATCTGGTCACTTTTGTCGGCCGGGTTGTATATGCTTTTCAAACAGGGGGGTGTTTGGAGCTGGGCGCGATTTGTCGGGTGGGGGGAGAGTGCGTATAATCCGCCACTCTGGTTTCTGCGCAGCCTGGTCGTTTACCAGTTGCTGGCTGCGGGAATGCTGGCCCTGCAATTGCTACCACGCCACTGCTGGCTTGTTGTTGCGTTTTTGGCTTCATTGGCCTACACCTGTGAGTACAGTCAACATATCACGCTGCGGTTTGATTGGATGATGGTATTCATGCTAGGGTTTGCTTTGCGGCAAGCTGTTGATTTGGTGTCTTTAAGCCGTTGGCTTCGGGAGAATTCAGTGGTGTTGACAGTGGCTTGTGTTCTGCTGCTGGTGCAGATTCACGCACTGCCGGTGCTGGGGGCTGCGTTGGATATGGCGGTGTATACTTGTTCTTTACCGGTGAAATCATTGGATTACTGCATCCTCTATTCTCTTATCGCCATGTGTTTGGTGCGTTGGCTGCCACGTGTGGCGGAAAGCATGGCACAAGCCGGGCGCAGCATGATATTCTGTTATATTACCCACTCCATAGTGTTGGCCGTCTTTTACTGTTATCCTCAGTTGAATTTTGCCCGCAACGTCTGGGTGCCTGTTTTGTTATTGGCTGTACTCACTTGGCTGTATGGCTTTCTCAATCGCCTATTTCCCCGGGCTATGCGTTTTCTTTTCGGGTGTACGCCGTGGTAGGCAGGGTGAGAATGGTGCGGCATGAAGGCGGTGCAAATAGGCTCAATCAGCACATTCCGGCGGGAGTATCAGCAGGCGTTTCTGCCGCCTTACGGCGCGGAAACCTGCGGGCAGATTAGTGCTGTGCCGGGGGGCTTCCGGGGCTAATATCCCATCCACCTCTTCAATGTGGGCGTGAGTCAGCCCGGGTATGCCGGCACGGGAAAGATAGTGCTGAAGCACGGCTCTGCGGAAAGCAGGGCTGCGGTGCAGGAGTGCCGGGAGGTACAGCCTCCCCTGCGGATCAGTCAGCGGGAGCTGCTCCAGAGCCTCTCTCAGAGCCTCCAGTGTATCAGCCTGCTGGGCTGCGCTTCGGTTCAGGATGGGTACCGTATCCCGCTCCAGTGCCCGGTTGAGAGCCGGTAGAACTTCCAGCCGGATTCGGTTGCGTGCCACATCTGCCACGCTGTTGGTGGTATCCTCTACCCAGGTTTCTCCCCGTTCTTCCAGATAGCGTGTGATTTCTGAGCGACTGTATTCCAGCAGGGGGCGCAGCCAGAGGATTCCCTGTGCCTCATGCACCGGTTGCATGCCCCGCATGCCTGCTGCTCCCCGCGCCAGCCGGAACAGTACCGTTTCTGCCTGGTCATTTGCGTGGTGCGCCAGTGCTACAACTGCGCTGCCGCAGCGCGCGGCACAATCTGCCAGAATGCTGCGGCGGGCGTTGCGGGCTGCCGTTTCCAATGAGACTTTGTTCAGGCGGGCGAGCGTGGGGACATCTGCATGGTGAAGCTCAAAGGGAACATTGAGGCGTGCGCAGAGCTGCCGGCAGAAAACGGCATCGGTATCGGCAGCTTCGCCGCGGATGCCGTGGTGAACATGGCAGGCGTGTACACAGCAGCCCTGCTGCAGGAGCACATGCAACAGGGCCACAGAATCTCGACCGCCACTCAACCCCACCACTACCGCACCGTTCAGATACGGAGCGCAGGCACGATGCGGCTGCAGGCGGGTGCTTGCCTTATTCTTCATCCTCAGTATCTTCCTCTTCCGCCTCGTCCTCGTCGCTTGCCTTTACCTTGCGGTTGGCAAGCTCAGGAGCAAGCTTGCGAAACTGGGCCTCAGGGTTGGATTTGTCAATGGTAACAGCTTTGACCACGCCGCTGGCGTATGCTACCATCACGGAGCCGCTGTGGCGCTCTGCAGCGGGAACGACCATCTTGCGGAATGTTTCGGCATTAGTGACGCTTTTGCCTTTTACCGGGTTGCCGTCGGAGAGCCAGGGGAGCATGTCCAGATTCTGCTTGGCAGTGGTGCGGATACAGGAGTTTACGTTGTCCGGGTCTTCGCTGCCATCTGTCCAGGAAACATAGGAGACGCTTTTCTCTGTGGCGACAAATCGGGAATCGTTGTCGATTGCCTTGCGGGAGTCTGCCGGGCAGTGGAAGATGGATGATACCTTCATATCTCCGCCCTTTTCTTTCGGTATGGTATAAGTTCCCTTGCCGAGCGTGGGTGCAAGGGCAACCCACCAACCATCCGTCTCACAGACAGTTTCCGTTTCCTCGTCGTCATCCATGCCGCTGGTGGGCAACATGGCTCTGTGAGCAAGATCCTGACCATACTTGGTTCCCATTTGCACTAACTGTTCGAGGTGAGCGCGGCATTTGGCATCCTTGCCCAGCCCCATGTGGCTGTAAATCGCGGGTGCGCCTATGCCCACCAGAGCTGCCAGAATAGCGATGACTACCATCAGCTCAATCAGGGTAAATCCTTTGGCTTTTTTTGTAAAAGTGCTCTTCATACCCACACACTGTACCATATTTGTGCCGTCATGCAAGGAAAATCCTGCCATTTTGTCCAATCCTGCAGAGCATGCCTGTTTTTTTGCTTGATTTATCGCTCCTAAGTGCTAAATTTGCCCCGTACACGCATCCCCGTGTGTGGGGTGGTGGATGATTTAACCCCATTACATTAGAACATCATGGATATTTTGCACGATAAGGACGCCGATGTGAGCGTTCTCAACGGCAAGACCGTGGCTGTGATTGGCTACGGTGCTCAGGGTCGCGCTCAGGCTCTCTGCATGCGCGACAGCGGTGTGAACGTCATTATAGGTTTGCGTCCCGGCAAGAGCTGGGATGCTGCTGTTCAGGACGGGTTTGAGGTGCTGACGGTGGATGATGCCGCTGCTCGTGCCGATATTATTCATATCCTCCTGCCTGATGAGAAGCACGGCGAGGTATTTGAAAAGCAGATTAAGCCCGGTCTGAGTGCCGGTAAGACTCTTTGCTGCTCTCACGGCTTTGCCTACGTGTTCAAGACCATTGTGCCCCCGGCAGATGTGGATGTCATCATGGTGGCTCCCAAGGGGCCGGGTACGGAGGTTCGCCGCGTGTTTGAGGAAGGCTTCGGCTGCCCGGGCCTTATCGCCGTTTGGCAGAACCCCACCGGAAATGCCCGCAATGTGGCACTTGCCATGGCTAAGGCAGAGGGGCTGACCCGTGGCGGTGTACTTGAATGCACCATGGAGCAGGAGACGTATGAGGACCTTTTCGGTGAGCAGAATGTGCTCTGCGGTGGCTTGGTTGACCTCATGAAGTATGGTTTCGAGACTCTGATCGAAGCCGGTTATCCGCATGAGATGGCCTACTTTGAATGCGTGCATGAGGCCAAACTCATCGTAGATATCATCTACAACAAGGGTATTCAGGCCATGAACGGTGTCATTTCCAACACCGCTGAGTTTGGTGAGTACTACAACGGCCCGCAGATTCTCGGACCGGAGGTCAAGGAGAAGATGAAAGAATCCCTCAAGCGCATCGAATCCGGCAAGTTTGCTCAGGACTGGTTGGCAGAGGCTGCTGCCGGGGCTCCGAATCTGATGGCTAAGCGCGCTGCTCTGGCCGAGCATCCGGTCGAAATCGTGGGCAGCAAGATTCGCGCCCTTTTTGAGCGCAACTAATCGCTTCTCCCGCGGCGGTGGCAATGCCGCCGCATGGTTTTCCGACCGCAGCCGAGCCAATAGCTCCGGCTGCGGTTCATTTTACTATTCCCCCCCATATAGAGCATGAATATCATTAACATAGAAAACGCCCGAGTCTTTCTCTCCGGGCGGGAGGTTCTTAAAAACATCAACTGGCAGGTGAAGCGTGGGGAACGCTGCTTTATTCTGGGAGCCAACGGCGCGGGAAAAACCACGCTGGTACGCATGCTCATGGGCTATGCGTGGCCGCTCTTCGGTGCACGGGTAGAGGTGTTGGGGCACCGGTTCGGCAGTGTCAATTTACAGGAGATTCGCCGCCGCATTGCCTGGGTGAGCCCGCTTATGCACCGGTGGCTTAACAGCGAGCGTAACTGGACCGGGCGGGAGATGGTTCTCTCCGGGCCGGATGCCACCATAGGTCTTTTTCGAGACCCGACACCTGAGGAAGAACGCCGCGCAGCCAGCCTGCTGCATTCCCTGCGGGCGGATGAGTTGGCAGAACGGGAGGTCAGCACCATGAGCAGTGGTGAGCAGGTAAAAGTGCTGTTGGCTCGCGCTCTCATGACTGACCCGGAACTGATGATACTGGATGAACCCAGTGTCTATCTGGATATTGCCGGGCGGGAGTTTCTGCTCAACACCATTGCTGAACTGGCGGCTACCCACCCGCAGCTCACCATCATCTTTATTACTCAGAGAATTGAGGATATCCTGCCGGAGTTCTCGTGCGGTATGATTCTGCGCCGCGGCGAAATCATCTCCTCCGGGGAGCGTACGGAGGTTCTTACAGAGGATAACCTGCGCCGCGCTTTTGATTTGGATATCAGGCTTATCCGCGCGGCTAACGGTCGCCTGTGGACGGTGATAGAGTGAAATAGACCGGATATCTTGCGGCGGAGTCTTATTCCTGTAAAACCGCATTTCGGAGTGTTGCATGAGAATAAGGCTTGCAATTCAGCCGCGAAAAGGGCAAAATAAGCGCAGACCGAGCCTTGCCCGGGACTGCAAGAACCATTTTCCCCCCATAGCAGAAGATGATTCGCATCTATACACAGACAGAGAACGGAATATCCCGCACCGTTGGCGTGGAGGAACAGGAGTCCCGCCGCGGTGAGCTGTTCTGGATTGATTTGCTCACGCCGGATGCGGAAGAGTTGCGCTATGCGGAGTCCCTCTGCGCCATTGAGATGCCCACCAAGGATGAGATGCGGGAGATTGAGGCTACCTCCCGTCTGTATTGTGAGGATGGGGGACGTTTCATGACCACAACGGTGCTCAGCCGCGTGGAGACGGATGACCCCATCATTGCAGAAATTACATTCATTCTCAAAGGTAAGGTGTTGATAACCATTCGCCACACGGATTCGTATTCTTTCCGTGTGTTTTCTCACCAACTGTTGCGGATGCAGGGCACGAACCGCGATTTGGTGTTTGTGGGGCTGCTGGAAACGCTGGTAGACCGCCAGGCCGACGTGCTGGAACGCTTTGGTACGGATCTGGATGCTCTCTCCAAAAAAGTGTTCGGTAAGCACCACACCCGCCGCAAGGAAAAGGTGCAAGATCCTGATACGGATGACCTGCGCGATGCTCTGGAGGAACTGGGGCGCGTGGGTGACCTGATTACCCGCCAGCGTGATGCCCTGGTGAACCTGCTGCGTCTCATCACCTTTGCCGGCAACGAGGATTCCTGTCTGGATGCGCAGAACAGCTTGTATGTGGCACTGCGCCCGGTTTCGCGAGATGTCAACTCTCTTTCCGAATACGCATCTTTCCTGTCCAACAAGATTAATTTCATGCTTGATGCCGTGCTGGGGCTCATCAATATTGAGCAGAACGATATCGTGAAGGTGTTCACCATCATGTCGGTGGTATTCATGCCGCCCACGCTTATCGCCAGTATTTACGGCATGAACTTTGAGTACATGCCCTTTTTGCATTCTCCGTGGGGTTTCTGGCTCTCGCTGGTGGTGATGCTGTTGGCGGCTGCCATTCCGCTGTTGATTTTCAAACTCAAACGCTATATCTGATTATGATTAAGACCCGCAGGGTAGTTAAACCCGAAGAGGAAATCCGCAAGGCTGACATTCTCATTGAGGCTCTGCCTTACCTTCAGGCGTACCGTGACAAGACCATTCTCATCAAATTCGGCGGCTCTGCCATGGATGACCCGGAGCTGGTAAAATCTCTCATGCGTGACATTGTGGTGATGGAAACGCTGGGACTCAATCCTGTGGTGGTACACGGCGGCGGTAAAGCTATCTCCAAAGCCATGCAGGATGCCGGGTTGGAAGCTCGCTTTGTGAACGGACTTCGCGTCACCTCCAAGGAGGCTGTAGATATTGTGGAAACCACGCTTTCCGGGAGAATTAACCCCGGGCTTGTGGAAATGATGCGCGACCACGGAGGCAAGGCAGTGGGGATTCCCGGCACAAATGTCTTTGTGGGAGAAAAGCTTTACGAGGTTGATGCGAGCGGAGAACGTGTGGATATCGGCATGGTGGGCCGCGTTATCGGCTGCCAGCTGGCACGCATTGAGGAGGCACTCTCGCTCCAGATTACCCCGGTTATTTCACCGCTTGCCCGTGAATTGGGCACACAGCAGGCACTCAATGTCAATGCTGATTTGGCAGCGGCGGCACTCGCCCGTGAGCTCAAACCGGTAAAGCTGATTTACATATCTGATGTTCCCGGCTTGATGCTTGATCCGACCGACCCGAGTTCCATTATTCAGAGCATCAATCGCAAGGAAGCCTTTGAGCTCATTGAGCAGGGGGTGATTTCCGGCGGGATGATTCCCAAGGTGAAGAGCGCGGTGGATGCCCTGAATGCCGGTGTGCGCAAGGTTCACTTTATTGATGGTCGCCTGCCGCATACGCTTCTGCTGGAAATCTTTACCCCGGAGGGTATAGGTACGGAAATTGTGCGCGAGCAGCGCTGATGCCTACGCCCGAATCGTCGTGAATACGCCCGCCCATATCGGTATTCTCGCGCCGGTGCGCTCTGCCCCATGCCGCCGACTGGCTCAGGAACTGGCGGACGCGCTGAGTGCGGAGGGGATATCTGTGAGCGAAGTGGCACCTTATGAATGGGAGCAGGGCGAGTGCCGGCTCCCGGAGCTGCTCCTGTGCCTGGGGGGGGATGGTACGATGCTTTCTGCTGTGGAGGCAGCGGCGCGCCGCGGAATTGTGCTCGGCGGCATTAACATGGGCCATTTGGGCTTTCTGAGTGCTTGCGGGCGCGCGGAAGTCAAGTTCCTGGTGGAAGCTCTCGCCGGCGGTAGCTACGAGGTGCACCGCCGCGCCATGCTGGAGGTGTGCGCCTGCAATGAAAAAGGCTGCAGGGACGGCAAGCTGGCTCTCAATGAGATTGCGCTTATGCGCTATCAGACGGGGAAGATGATAGATGTTGATGTAGAGGTGAACGGCTGCTTGCTCAACCGATATCACGCGGACGGGATGCTGGTGGCAACCCCGACCGGGTCTACGGCCTACTCTCTCTCTGCCGGCGGGCCGCTGGTGTGGCCCAGTGCGGGGGTTGTCTGCCTGACCCCGGTGTGTCCGCACAGCCTGACTAACCGCTCCGTGGTGCTGCCGGATTCCGTGGAACTGACGCTGCGGCCGAAAGAGCGGCGGGGCAGGGCGGAGCAGGCTCTCATTTATTCGTTGGACGGCCGCTCCACTCACCCTATTGCTCTGGATGAGGCTTTGAAGATTCGAAAGGCCTCCGAATCATTGTTGCTACTGGCTCTCCCGGGGAGCGATTACGCCGCCAGACTGCGTGTCAAACTGGGTTGGTAGGCGTTTTGAAATGGCTTTTGTTGTGCCATTTATCCTGAATGCCGGACCCGGCGTATTTTTTTTTCTGCTTAAACATTCTTTGGTTGACGTAGTGCGCCTGTTTTGGTATAAGTTGGGGTAAGCATAAAGACGGCCGGACTGCAGCCGCCTCGCTGTGTTTTTCCAAGAATAACTTACAAGCATATGAAATTACACCTCCCTGCGCGTTTGCGTTCCGCCCTTCTGGCATGTTTGTCCGTGGTAGCTCCTCTGACCGGGACATTGGCAACCGGTGCACTTGCTACCGGTGCTGCCGTGGTAGCCCTTTCTCTTTCCGAAGCCGTGGCGGCTGAGGTGACAATCCCTTCCGGGTCAACGGCAGTTTACAATGCCGCTAATACCTATGTGCTCCAGGGCGGTACTCTCAGAGTGGATGCTGGTCAGGTTACCAGCTCCGTGACCATCGGGGCTGCGGATTCGACTGTTTCGCTTGGTGACGGAGCGGTGCTTTCGCCTCTGCGTGTTTCATTGGCAGAGGGGGTGCAGTCCTACAAGCTTGTCGGCACCGGAACCTATGATTTGGCAAGTGCCACGTCTATGTATGGTGCTAACGTCTCCAACTCTGATTGGAACGGAACGGTGTCCGTAACCAATGCCACCGGGGTGGGTAACTTTAATCTCAATAACTACGGAAATGCCTACTCAACGGTCAGACTCAGCGGTGTAGCCGGTTGGCTCTCCATGGGGACTACGTTCAACCCGACACTGCTTTTGGAAGATACGGCCGGAAGCTCTGCGCTGAATGTTACGGATGGTTCATCGAACAAAGAATATGTGTTCAGCAGTGTCCGCGGAAATGGTACTTTTGAGCGAGGCGGAACCAAATTTGCGGGAGCGGTGACTTATACCTTTCAGGGAGACGTTTCCGGTTGGAAAGGCAATTTCCTGAACAACTTCGGTCAGACCACACTTGTTTTCCGAGGCTCTGCTACGGAAATTAACTTGGCCTCTATCACGCACAATGCCGGCTATGCCATGAATCTGAATTTCACCGGTGCCGGTGCCACGGTGGTGAATTCTCCCATTCGCTCTACGGCCGGGGGTGCTATTGACATGACCATTGATAATGCCGGTGGTGTGACTTTTGCGAAAAACGCAGCCATCTCATCTCTGACGGTAAATGGAGCCATGACGGTTGCTTCCGGTGCGCAGATGTCGGTGAGCGGTGCTGCCTCTCTCAACGGAACCGTAACCGTGAACGGTACGCTGAATCTGGATGGCGGCGTGACCATGAACACCTCTATTGTCAACAACGGTGCGCTTAATATCAGTGGTGCCATGGTGGTGAACTCCTCAAATCTGGCGCAGAGACCCGTGGCGAATGCCGTGGGAGATCTCTCTTTCAGTGAAGGTGATAACGGTATTCAGACAAGCGGTGATGTTGAGTATACCGTGATTGAGCAAGGCTCCGGCGCAAAGCTGAATATCTCCGGTGCTGCTCTGTCGTTTGATGGTAATCAGAAGCTTCAGATGACCCCTGACGGTAAGGTCGTGCGCGCTGCTGATCCCGCCAGTACGCGCTATTGGGTGAACTCCGGTGAAGTGTCCCTCAATTCAACAAATGCGGCTTCGTATTACATGAACGGCAGCGAGGGCGTACTGCTGCTCAATAAGACTGATGCTGCTGCGCAGGGAAGTGTTCTTGTTGCTGTGGAAGGCCGTGAGGGTAAGATCAAAATTACCGCTGATACGACCCTGACCGGTGAGATGGCATCAAAAGCTGCCTGTGATTTGGTCGTTTCCGGTGTAGTGCTCAAGTTGGGTGAATCTGAAAATCAGGCAGTCAATATTTCGAGCTTCTCTTCCGTGACACTTGAGGATAATGCGATGATACGCATCGAATCCCAGTCAGCAAATATTAATAACCTGACTGTTGCTGAATCCGGCGGTCGCATAGATGTGAGAGACACTCAGGGTGTACCTTCAACCAATCCGTATGTTTTTACCGGGGTTACAACTCTGCATGGAACGCTGACCCGCACCCCGGGAGGAGGCTGGGGCAATGGTATGCTCTTTGAGCAACTCTCCGGCAAGGGAACCCTTGAATACGAGAATAACCCCAGTGAGCAATCCTACGTTGCCATTAATTCTCTGCAAGGATTTACCGGGAATTTGAGCTTTACTCAGACCAACGGTAACACCGCGGCCTATGATGTGCACCTTGATTCAGGTGCAGTAGGTGTTTCGATGAACACCCTCACCGTCGGCTGCATCGTCAAGCCCGCTGACTTCAGAAACATGAATGTTGAGCTGAATGCTGAGCGGGGATTGACCATTGCGCAGCTGAATATTCGCAGCAATACCAACCTGAGTGTAGACGGAGCTTCCGGGCTGGCTGCCAATGTGGTGGTGCATGGTGTGGACAACCTCATTTCCGTGAGGGGCGATTCCGCCCTGAATCTTGCCGCGCTCAACGTGACTACCGATGGTGTGTTGTCCATAGTCGGTAATATCAGTGCTCTGGCTATGAATCAGGCCGGGACTCTTACGCTTTCGGATATGAGACTGGTGGACGGTGCCGCTCTTGTCTACGGTGCAGATGAGTCTGTTCTTCGTATTACCGATGCCAATCTGCTTGGCAATATAAATGTCGACCTCAACAGTCTGACTAATGCTCAGACTCTTGCCATTGCCAATGGTTCCGGGTTGAACCTTGGCATTGATTCGAGTGTGGATAAGACCCGCATCGGCATCCTGTCAGATAATGTGCGTGATGCTGTGCTGGACAACAGCGGTGAAACCTGGAAACTTGTTTCCGGTGTGGTTTCCCAGTACTGGGAAGCTGCCGGCGGCTCCGGTAACTGGAATACCACAGATGCCAACTGGGCTTTCAGGGATGAAGCTACGGCAGATCAAACATTTATCGGTGGGACGGATGCCATTTTCTCCGGTGATGAAAACGGAACCGTTACCATTACCTCTTCCGTTGATGTTCAAAATGTTGAAATTCGCAACGGAAGCTATACTTTCAATAACACAAGCGGCAGTGCTCTCGTGGTTAAAAATAACCTGATCGTAGAGTCTAAGAACAATTTGTTCGGGGGAGATGTAGAGGTTAAGGGCGCACTTCTCGGTGAAGGGCATCTGGTTGTTACCGGAGATTTATCACTGGGTAAATCCTCTGAAATCGGGGATATGTCCGTTACCGGTACCGTTGCGATGACCGGCACTGATACAGATACTCAAAGTAATACGGATCTTACCATTACGGGTACGACAGCAGCGTGCGCAGGTTTGGAAAATGTCGGAAAACTGACCTTGCGTGGGGATGCTACCATGACTATCAGTCCGACTGCGGCCGGGACAACCGTGGCGATTAAATCATTGGCCGGCACCGGCACTGTGAGCGTGCAGGGGGCAGATAATAAGCTGAATCTTACTTCCGGGGCATCAGCCATCGGTTCCATAGAAGCTTCTTCCCTGATTCTGGATAAAGGGGTCACCCTTGATGCCGGGACTCTTGCGACACCTGAGGTAAATATCACGTTTGCCCCCGAAGTGATTGACGGAGGGACTATTCTTTCTGCTGACAGTACCACCGGGGCTACCAAGCTGAACATGAACGTGGCTTCTGTGGATGATCTCAAGAAGCTGACAAACGGACAGGTGGTCACCATAGCTGCCATAGCTCAGCCCGGCGGTGTTGTGACGGGTGAGTTGTTTGCCCCGCCTGCGCCGAATCCTGAGACAATTATCACCAAATGGACGGACAAGGAGGGTTTCTCTGTGACCGCCAACCTGCGCGGTTTCGGATATGAACTGAAAGTATCCGATGACAACAAGCAGGTGACCATGGTGGTGAGTCGTGATAACACTGGGTGGATTGGCGAAGCGACCGATGTGTGGACTCAAGGAGCGCAGGACGGTTGGCAAGACGGTTTTATCCCCGATGAAACCTATATTGCAGCCGGTTTCTTCGGCGCTAAGGCGTATTCTGTTGTGAAAGTGGATAACGCCGGTGTTTCAACGGCTCTGGTGGATGTGGACATTGCCAAGGATGCGCTGGCGGACATATCATACTATCGGTTTGAGGGAGGGCAGGTAACCGCAGATAACATGGTTATCGGCCAGGGTAGGCTGGAAATTGCCAACACCACGTTGATTCGTGAGTCGACTCAGTTGTATAGCAACGGTGAGCTCACCGTTGCAGAAGGTGGTAATCTGGAAGTCAGCAATTCTGTCAGCCTGACAGATAAGGTTTCGCTTTCTGTTGAAAAGGGGGGTGAATTCTCTGTGGGCAGTACATTCACCTCTGCTGAGACCGCCAGCATCGAAAACGCTGGTAAGTTTACCGTGAAGGAGCTTTCTGTTCAGGGATCCATTGATAACATGGGCGGCGAGTTGCATGTGCTTGTCGGCGGCTCTGTTGGTGCGGTGGAAGGCGGTGTTGTACGCTTGTTTGATAGCAATGCAAACTGCTCTCTGGAAATCGGCAGCCTGAATGTTGATGAACTCACTATCCTGGGTGAGAATTCTGTGGTGAAGCTGACTAAAGATTCCGTTATCGGAAGCCTTAGCGTGAAGGATGGCGTGGATGGTGTGTCGCTTACCTCTACTGCTGCTGTAACATTGAATGCTGCCGCAGCGGGTGGTGCTAATCTGACGGCCACAGCGTTGACGCTTAATGCTATTGGTAACGATTTCGGTGAGCTTCGTGCGCCCATGATTGCGATTGATCTCAAGGAAGGTTCTCTCAGTACGGAGGAGGCCGCCTTGAATGTGACATCCCTCGCAGTAGAGGATACCGTGGGAATTACGCTGACTCAGGCCACCATCTCCTCTCTGCCCTTGAATGATGCCGGGGTCATAGCCGCAGGGGATTATAAACTCATCAGCGGTGTTGGGGCTTTCTCCGCGAGCAATTTCTCCGTGGCTGAAGAGGTGTTGCAGGAAATCAAACGCCGTGGTGTGACTGCCGGGGTGGCGGTTGCCGGCGATGACCTCGTTCTCTCCCTCGATTCAATTGATGGCGGAATGGTGTGGGACACGTCCGCCGGCCAGCTCACTAACAATGGTTATGAGGTTCCCACCGGTGCCGGTCTCTACAAGGCTCTGGATTACGTGGAGCACGTGCTGGTGTCCGGCAATAAGACGATTGACCTGACCGCAGAAGGTGTGGGTAGCGCAGCGTCTGATGCAACGGAAGCTGCCGTTGGCCTTATCATCCGCAATCTTGACGGTGGTGGCCGCCTGGTGCTCAAGGGAGATGCAGCCGCTGAGGATAAAGAGCTTCCCGATGTTGCCACTCTTCTGTCCGATAAGACTGCGGAGACCCCGGTGGCATTGGTTGCCGACAGCGTACGGGTGAATATCGGCTTGCCGACCGGTGCTGAGGGAATGCTGGCGGGAGACGATTCGGCTGATTCTGTGGTGCTTGCTTCTGCTGAACTAGAGAACGGTGCTGTATTGCAGGTGAATGCCGATGCGGTCGTTTCCGGGCAGACAGATTTGGGTGAGGCAACGGCTCTGGTCGTTGAGGATGGTTCGGTATTCACCACTCAGCAGTTGGACGGCGGTGCTTCTGCTACGGTTTCCGGCAGGATAAACATCAACGGTGTCGGTGGTGCCTATAACGGCGTGTATGGAGATGCCGGAGCCGAAATCGAATTGCAGAGGGGCGCGTTCCAGTCTGTGCGTGCCGGTAAGGGCCTTTCTCTTCTCCTTTCCGGGGGTGAGGGCACGCTGGATTTGGCAGGTGCAGAGGCTGAGCTTGTCAAGCTGGGCGTAGGCACTGCTCCCGGTGCTTCAGAGGCACTTCGCTCTGAGTTGGTAATTGCTAACGTGACTCTGAATAATGATGCCGGCAGGGTGGAGCACCATACATTGAATCTGACAGGAACCGGTAGCTACATAGCTGATTCGGAGCTGACTGTATCTTTGGGTGCAGAGGAGACTGCACGCACCCTCGGAACTGATCAGGCCCCGCTTATTCTGAACGGGCAGGTTAATGTCAGTAACTCTACAGTCTGCCTGACGATGGTGACTACCAACGAAAACCTGCGCGCGCTGGATGTGAACACAGATGCCCCCATGCAGGGTGCCAAACTGGCAACTCTGGCTGCGGAAACCAGTGTCTCCGGTGCAAACACGGTGGAATTGGTCGGCTCACGTGCCGTGATGAATGTGGTGAACAAGTACTACACCAATGCCCGCCTGGATGCCAATGGCGATGTGCTGGTGGATCGTGTGACGGATTACTACGCTGCTCAGTCATCGGGTATGAGCGAGACCGGACAGGTTGGTGTGGGCATGTTGGATAAGGTATTGGTAAAGCTGAATCCGCAGGCTAAAACACAGGAGTACCCGGATTTGAACAATGTGCTGAATGCCTTGGATGATGCCCTGGTGGGCGGTAATGTAGCTGCGGCAGATGAACTTGCCTCTGCTGTGACCGGTGTGTCTGCAGCAGCCATGGGCGCAGCTCTTGTAGGGGACATGGAGCGCCAGCTGCGCACTATCCGTAACCGCACCACCACCATGGGGGTGGATCAGGGAACGGTCAACCACAATATGCCCTATTACAATGCATGGATTAATGCTGAGTATGATAACAGGCAGTTGGAGTCTGATGGTATGCTGGCCGGTTATGATTACAGCGTGACAGGCGGTACCTTCGGCTTTGATGTGGATGTAACACCGCGTTTCGTCTGTGGTTTTGCCCTCTCCGCGCTCACGGGCGATGTCTCCTCCGAGGGTCCTGACAAACTGGATGCGGATGTGGATTCTTATTACCTGACCGCGTTCGGACGCACGACATACCGCCGCTGGACTCACACTTTCGTGGCCTCTGTCGGTAAGTCTGACCTGAGTGTTGACCGCGTTGTCTCCTTCTCCGGCGGCAGCTACAGCACCAAGGGTGAGACAGAGGCTCTGAGCTTCGGTGCCATGTATGAGCTCGGCTACGTCTTTGCGCTGGATGCGGATGCTAACACCTGCCTGCAGCCCGTCATCAACATTGCCGTGGCGCATAGCTCCATGGATGCCTACACGGAATCCGGCAGTGATGCTGCGCTGCATATCAGTGGGGTGGATATGACCGCCGTCACCATCGGTATGGGTGCCCGCCTGCAGGCTGTCGTTGGCCAGAGCACGTTTAATCGTTCCTCCATCTTCGAATCTCGCGCACTTCTGAAGGTGAATGCCGGAGATCGTGATGCGGAGGTGGAAACGGCTCTGACCTCTCTGCCGACCGCTTCCGGTAAAGTCAGCAGCGCAGAGCGTGGACCGGTCAGCCTGGAACTCGGGGCAGGTATTACCGTGCCGATCGGTGCCAACTCCGGTGCTATCTATGTGGATGGTTCCGCAGAATTGGGTGCCGAGTACACGGAACTCAGTGCCTCTGTGGGTTATCGCATGAGCTTCTGATTGTTCGTACCAAACCGCTTTTTGCCGGGCTCTGTCACCTCTCGGGGTGTCAGAGCCCGTTTCTTCTGTTGTCTCGTTGATGAAAAATTGCCTATAATATCCCGATATAAGCTAAAAATAGAACAATATATGACAAAAACCCTAAAAAAGGCTTGCCAAGTCGCAGAAGAAAGAGTATCCTCGCAGCGCGCGAGTTTATCAAAAACGACCGTTGGTCCTCTTTTTCTCCGGAAGCAAAGCTCGCACAGAGGGAAACCCGGTCACCCCTAATTTATATGATGTCCGACGATATTAAAGACGAGCAGGGAGTCATTCAACTGGCTCATTTCGAAATTCCGAATACCCTCAAGGTCATTGATGACCCGGAGGATGCCAACCATGTGACTTTTATCGCAGAGCCTATCGAGACCGGTTTCGGCCACACGCTGGGCAACTCTCTGCGCCGCGTACTGCTCAGCTCTCTGGAGGGTGCCGCCATTACCAGTGTTCGCATTGCCGGTGCTCAGCATGAGTTCACCTCTCTGCCCGGTGTGGTGGAGGATGTGACTGAAATCATCCTCAACCTCAAGAAAGTGAAGTTTGCCCACCACGGCAAGGAGCCCCGCACGCTCTCCCTGCGTGTCACGAAGCAGGGGGTTGTGACTTCCGGTGATATTCAGGACGACCACATCTACAGCGTGGTCAACAAAGACCAGGTTATCTGCCACCTCGACCAAAGCACCATCTTTGACTGTGATTTCGAGGTGAATGTCGGTCGCGGTTTCCACACGGCTGATGATAACAATGACAAGGATCGCCCCATCGGCGTTATCCCGATTGACTCCATTTTCTCCCCGGTCACACGTGTTAAATATGCCGTGGACAACGCTCGTGTGGGGCAGATGACGGAGTTTGACAAGCTTGTGCTTGATGTCTGGACCGACGGACGCGTGAGCCCGCGTGATGCCATGCTTCAGGCTGCCAGTATCCTGCGGCACCATCTGGACGTATTCGTGCAGAGCGATGATCGCCGCGTTGAGTTCGATAAGGCTTCCGGCGGTGAGCAGGATGCCAATACCGCTCAGCTGCGCAAGCTGCTCAACATGAGCGTAAATGAAATTGAGCTTTCCGTTCGTGCCGCCAACTGCCTGAACAACGCCAACATCACCACCGTTGGTCAGCTGGCCATGAAAACGGAGAGTGAAATGCTCAAGTACCGCAACTTCGGTAAAAAGTCACTCAACGAAATCAAGGACAAGCTCGTTCAGCACGGCCTGTCTCTGGGCATGCAGTTTGACCCCAAACTGCTGGCTTCCCCCACACCCGCTTCCCGCATGCGTGCTGCGGATGATGAGACCCGCGCTACCGATCTTCAGGCCCTCATCTCCCACAACATCAGCGTATTCGGTGATGATGAGGATGACGAATAAAGATTCCGATAAACTATTAAACACATATTAACCCCATAACCTACATTACATATCATGAGACACGGAGTTAAAAAGCCCAAGCTGCAGCGCAAGGCTTCCCACCGCAAGGCACTTCTTGCCAACCAGGCATGCAGCCTGATTTCCCACGGTCGCATCACCACCACTCTTGCCAAGGCAAAGGCTCTTCGCCCCTATGTGGAGAAGCTTATCACCCTTGGTAAGAACGGTTCCCTGCACGCACGCCGTCAGGCTCTGGCAACTCTGCCCCAGCCCAAGGTTGTGACCAAGCTGTTCAGCGTGGTTGCAGAGGCTGTGAAAGATCGTCAGGGTGGTTACACCCGCATTGTCAAGCTTGGTCAGCGTAAGACCGATAGTGCCCCCATGGCCCTTATCGAAATCATTGACCTGCCCCAGCTGACCGCTCCCGTGGCACCCGCCACAACTACGGCCACCGGTTCTACCGCTGCCGAGGAGGCTTAAGAGCTGTCTGACAATACTGTTTTTACACGGCTGCTTCCCCTGTGAAACGGGGGGAGCAGCCTTTTTGGTTTTATTACGTCAGGCATGACACGTAACTGGGGTGCAAGCCCCCAATGTGCCGCTGACAGGGCGGAATCAAATAGCCAAAGGCAACTGCGTCACAGTAATGTGGGGTGGGAAGGAAGCCGGAGGCGAAACACAGACAGGATGAACAAGAACCGAATAGAAGGCCAAAGCGCACGAGGTGAGGCAGCCTTGGATGCTTACGCCCGATACTCTGTCAAGAGTGCGCATGGTAAATTCGGCCTGCACTGTGTGAAAGCTGCGTGCCTTATTCTGAGAGACCCGTTGTTCTGCCGCAACAGACGGCTACGAGCGCAGCGATGAGCAAGGAAGGAGCAACGGGAGTCAGCAGAGGTCATAATACCCGCCCTTCTGCGGGGAAGGACCGAATCCAAACCGGGCAATTCAGCCGGATACCCATGAACATGGAGCAGCAGAACCAAGGTGCTACATAACAGCCCGAGTTTGACTTCTCAGCTCTGGCAGAATGGGCGCGCCCACTTGGACGCGGTGAGGGTGCGATTCCCACAGCTGCACCAAAGCGGGAGCGACAAGCGTTCGCGACGGGGAGGGAGGAACTGAACTGTGAGGCGCGTACACTCGAGTACATAGTGCACTCATTCCGTATGATCATAGAATGCAGCCAAGTGTAATGGCAGTTTCGTTCTCAAAGTCCTCCGAATGGATATCAGAGCCATACTCAAGCAACACTTTATGGCCGTTTTTGGCTGCATAATGGATAGGCCGGCGACTGCTGAAATCACCAATAATATTCCGGCGACCAGCTCCCCCATTCAATTATTTCCGTAAGGATGCGGCGTCCCCGATGTAAGCAGCCCCACTACCCGCGAGGCAACAATTCAGAGACAGCCCGTTGTAATTATTTCATCAGGCTGTTGTGAAATAATGTTTCCCCCTTTTGCTGTCCTTAAGTCCTTCACGAGTTCAATCAAAGCGCTTCCTGTCACATAACGTGGTGACGAGGAAATAGGCGCGAGACTCTTGCTGCACCGCAAGATATCAACAGACATAGCATCGAACAGGAATGGATGGATATACTCCGAGGCTCGCCAGGCTCCGGGCGTATCATCAAACGCGTCTTCCATTTCAATGTCATGCATCATTTGCATGCGCTCCAGTTGACGAACCAACCATCCGGGATACCCATTCTCTGCATCGATGGCAAGTGATGTTTCATAGCCAAGCCATTGATAAGGAAGGCATGCGGGATCATAATGAAACTCGCTAATGCTCCAATCCAAATCATGGTGCCTCACATAGCCATGCGGAGGCACTTCGCATCTGGTTGAGGATACCGAGTTAACGAGTTTCTTCATGTTGCTGTTATATGACCATTCGGTAGGGACTGGGGGAAACCTGTTATCCCAGTTTCTGCCGTGATCGCTATGCTTCAAAGCGTATTCTCGCGTAGCCCATTCATCATGTAAAGGAAAGCCGCAGTAATCTACAAAATAATTTGAGTAACAGGCAGAAATATCGGCTGCGATGGAAATAGCATATGCTTCCAATCCATACAAGGGAGACTCCATGCGTTCGTATTGGTGAATAAACTCATCACTTGCCCATGTGTTCCAAAAAGTGATACGTTCGATTAAGCAGGCTGGCAGCGGATATTGATTTGCAGGAACAATGGCATCCCCTGTTTTAAGAATTAAGTGCAAGCCGGCATCAGACTCTCTGCACAAAAGGGACATAGTAAGGCATTCTCGTTTGCTGAAGCATGCGCAACGCACACGAGAATTAGTGCAGTCTACATATCGACTATCATCTAGCAGCTTATATAAAGACATGCGAAAGTGAGTCGGGTGGGAGCATATTATAGTATTCCTACATAATGAGGTCAAGTTATATCGCTAAAACTAAGGCAATCATCGCAAAAAAGAATGAGTCCGTATCCCCCAGAGCGGATGCGTTCTCTTCTTGTGAGGTAAAACGTTCTTACTTGGAAAGCTTGGCACAGCGTCTTTCTGGTTCTTAGCGACCTTAGCTTTCACCTCCTTGGGGCAGAATGTACCGAAGTTGCGGAACACCATAGTATCGCCATTGCTGACAGCTTTCGTGATGGAATCCACCATCTTCTGCGCAATCTCCGGTACATCAGCCTGAGTGCAGCCGTTATCCTGCTGAGCAGAATTATAACCATAGGCGATGGTAATACCATCTTCATACGTTTCAGAAAGCTTGCCACAGCGCATCCATCCGGTGGTTGTCATACGAGCATTACCACGCGTGGCGTTGATGACACATTTTTCTTCATCGTATTCATACTCAACCGAATTCAGCAGCAGTCAGTCCTCACCATCCCAGTTGAAGTCCTGTTCAAAGGTCGCGGTATCATTGTCAGCGATAAATTCCTTGGTCCTGCTGCTCTGCGCGCAACCAAGTTCACCGTTGACTTTGGTTGTAAGCGTGTGCTTATGCGTTGCAGCGTGTTCGGTCGTAGCTTCATAATCATGCCGTGTCTGGACGCCATTGACCGCCTGACTGAACTTGGGCTTGCCGACAGCGTAGGCGTATGCAACGGCTTCACCGTAGGTTTCATCAATCGTCACCTGCTGGTGATTGACCCCGGCAGCATAGGTTGTTGCCGTGATTCGTTCGACTTCAGCAGAATCCTCATAGGTGTAATCAGTGACAGCAAGGTTAAGGAATTTTCCAGTCGCATCCTCGTAGTCCGTATACACCTTAATGGGGCGAGTATCATAGAAGCGAGAAGAATTAGCAGCATAGACATTTATAGCCTTGCGCGGATGCAGTCAAGGCAAAAAGAAAGCGAGCTGACCATCAGCAACTAGTCAGCTCGCGGAAAAGAGTCCAAAATGAATCTTAGAAATCTTGGATAACCTTAGTATAACGTAAAATGCGGTAATGTCAAGCTTTCGACATGAAAAGTCATCGAAAAAAATCAGGAATCAGGAAAGGAAACGCACGCACCCCTGTTGCTGCAGGAGTGCGTACTCGCCATTAGAGGCTCATAATGAAGAGAACAATCTTCAGGATAAGCACTAACAGCTCGATTCCATTTCTAAGATTCATGAAACAGAACTCCTTTCCACCAGCCATGGTTAGCTGCTGTTCCGTACCCTTGCGGCTACGTTACCATCAGCGGTAAGGACTGGCTTACTTTCCGCTGACGGTGCACGTAGACACCCGCCATGCGGCATGTCGGCGGAAAAGCGTGAGGAGTCTATCATATAGCAGCCATCCGTTCAAGCCTGAACAGCTTATAGTTTTGGTACTTCGGAAATGTATTATGCCTACCATTTCTATATCCACCCACGAAGACAGCAACAAGCACTTTATGGTGCAGCCCACGGTACGCTCGAAATTGGGCTTAATCCAACAAGTGATTGGGCAGCAAAATACAGACATTAGCTATTAACAATTTATCATCATTTCGACCCGCATGAATAAGTATCAAAGCGGGTCACGAAGTGCAGAGTGCGCGGGAGTGCCTGATATGAGGGAATGGGGTAGGAAAGGTGTTGAAGCATGGCGAAACCGGGCTACAACACATGCAAGGGAGTGCGCGTTAAGTGGCGTAGATTGAGTGAATTGTGCAAAAATGAAGAGCGGGTCACGTTTTTTGTACGTGACCCGCTCTGCGGGTCGTCAATGGGAGTCGAGAAAAATAACACTTTTAAAGTGCTTATAGATAATGTATTGCGAGGCGGAATGAAGCATTTAAAGGCAATTTGCGTTGTGTGGAGTTTGGGCAATTGGGTTACCTGGGGGAACTTTTATGGGGCAACTTGCCAATGTTTTATAAAGCGCGTTACATCTTTGATCCATTTTCTTGGAATGTTTTAGATTGTTTTATTTGAAGCCCTTTTAATATATTTCGAGCTTGTATTGATCCCTCTGCGGCTTCTGCAGAAAGGAGCGGTACTGCTAATTCGGGACGCCCCGTCTCTAT
>JAFQEY010000099.1 GCA_017398765.1 Akkermansia sp. | reverse complement strand
GCTGAGAGCCACTCGCCCAAGAAGATTGCCACCTACCTGAATGAGTCCGGGGTTCCGCTTCCACATACTCGGCAGAACAAGACCCCGCTGCCTTGGACACCGGAGAAGGTGCGGCTCGTGCTCCAGAGACGCCTGTATGCTGGTGTTATATCTCACGGGAACAAGGAATACCCCGGCAAGCATGAGGCCCTCGTCTCCGAAGCTGAGTGGCGGGCGGGCCGGAATGGCGTTCAGACACACCCGACCCAGACGCGCCGCAAGTCTCACCCGGACATCTGCTACCCCCTGCCGGGCTTGCTGCATTGCCCCTGTTGCGGGCGCAAGATGGGTGTCACGTATTCCTCCGGCAAGGGGACTGTGCATCGGTACTATACCTGTGTAGGTCGCACCGGGCGCAGAAAAGATTGTGAGTACCCGAACTCTGCTGCCGGGGAGCTGGTCGGCCACTTGTCCCACCCCGCGCTCAAAGCCACCTTCCGGGGTAGGAAGGTGCTCCGGCAGTCCAAGGGCTCCACTTCGAGCGAATCCTCAGCTTTTGACCTTGTTTTTGCGCCATCGGCAAAAAAATGCAGGAAACGCGCAACAAAATGCCCGTTGCGCCTGGACGGTGGGAAGCTTTTATAAGTTCAGTAATTGAACTTGAAGAACATGATGAAAAGTGTATAATCGCCTCATGGCTAAGCTTAACGTGTTACAGAATGAGATTTCCATTATCTCTGTCGCTGGGCAGGACTACATCTCGCTGACAGATATGGCAAATGCTCGTACTGATGATGCACGCGCTGCCGATGTTATCAAAAACTGGATACGCAACCGCTACACAATCGAACTATTGGGTACATGGGAGATTATTCATAACCCGGATTTTAAAGTGGTCGAATTTGACCACTTTAAGTCGCAAGCTGTTTAAGGTATGAGCTTGAATAAATATACACGATCCATACGAGCCGCTTGTAGCGTATGGCTGCTTATTTTCTGCTTCTTCTCCTTTCCTTGGGGATTGGCGTATGCTGCACCTGTTCTGCTAGCGTATATAGTGACGTGGCGTAAGGATTGGTGCAGTCAGGTGAGCTTGGCATCCGGTTGCTTATCGTTGCTGTTTAGTGTGTATTTTTTGATTCGGTATGTTTGTTGGAAAGCCGCCGGAAACTATGATGCACAGGAAGCTATAGGTTTTGTCTTCCTGTTTATTTATCAGTTTGGCATTAGTCTGGTAGCTATGGTACTCACTTGGTGTTTCTGCGCAGGCTATCGCAATTTGTCCGCCCCTTACAAAAAAGAATGAACCCGGGCTCCCGTCCATCTCTTGCAGCCTGTCTCGGCGTATCAACGAGAAGACGGAGTGCCTTTTCATCCCCTTGCAAGCGATGTTTCATTTTAGGGACGCTCTGATTCATTTATGTGCTTGCTTTTTCTAGAGGGAGCAATGCAATCTTCCTGGGTGCTTTTCATCATCGTTAAGTGTTGTTTGTAGTTAAGTTTCACAGGCATTATGCCACCTGCAACACCGAAAAACACCTCTTTTTTGTTTCATGGCGGCGTACGGGGGAAGGACTCATTGCCGTCCTTCCCCCGCACCCCCATCCTGCTAGGGCAGTTTGGGCACCTATGGTGACTGCTTGGGGGGGCTTTCCGGTGTCGCATTTGATTTTACAACTCGCATCCGCCTGCGGGGCATCGCGTGTGCGCTGCTTGCCGGGGTGCTGGTTGCTCCGCTGGTCATTGCTTCGCAGGAATACCTGTTTATGTGCAAAGTTCTGTGCATCTTGAAGGATCATTCCCCGGGAACCGTGATTCGCGAGCCGGAACAGCCAGACTACCTGGAGGCGCGCTGGTGGCCATGCGGCGGGTACACGCTCCGCAGCTGCAAGCTGCAGGGCGATGTGTGGCGTTTCGATGTGCCGGATTAAGACGCGCAGAGTGCTCCGACTGCGGGCTTTTTGCCGAGGTGTGGTCTCCCCGCCAAAAGCTCTTGCTTACCGGCCAACTGTTGAAAGTGGAGAGATGCGGGATAAGCGAAGCCATCGATGCCCGTGCACAACGCATCATGAAATGCTGCCTGAGATATTGGAACAATCAGCGTAAGAGGCTGAGAAAATGACCACGGGCCTTGCCACTGAATTTTTCTGTCGAGACAAAGACGCCGCAGAAATTGTTATTTTTTTGAAAATAAAAACACAAAATGACTCAAAAGAGGCTTGCAGGGGTATCCGGGAGTGATAAACTTTTGCTGTTACTGTTTTCGGTCGGACTCTCGTTATGCCGCTGACCGCTCTCCATATCAACCATTTACTTACAAAAACATGAAATTTCACCTGCCTCTCGGTTTATTGAAAGTACTGCTGGCTGTGGTATGTCTGCCCGCTACGACCATAGCCGCTGATACTGTTCCGAATGCATATACACAGCCGATCTTCTATACCGGCTCCGGTTTGGCACTTGCGGCGAATACGAATCCTCTTTACTGGGACTCTGTTGCCGATGAGTCTGCCGTGTGGGATACGGTCAATACCTTGGCCTGGGTGGATGAGAATTCGGTGAAAACGCCTTATGCCGCCGGCTCTCAGGCCGTGTTTGGCGAGGGTGCGGACCTGAACAAGAGTGTGGAGATTGCCCCCGAGGGTATGTTGGCTTCCACGGTTGAGATTTCCGGCAGTGGTTATCAGTTCAGCGGCGGTGACATGGTGGTGACAGAGCGCGTGAGTGCGGAGAAATCTGCAACGATGGACAATGTGCTGGTCATCGGCTCTTCCTCCACACCTCTGGAGATTCAGGTGGCCGGGGACGAACAGCTGACGACACGCGTCATCGAGACCGCTTTCACCGGCTCCCATGAACACCATATCTATGCACAGGGCTCCTTCGTGAAAAGCGGTGAAGGAACTCTGAGTATCACAGAGGCTGTGCATGGTGCCATTACCGGCGCGACGGTTACAGGTGGCAAGCTTGAGCTCGGCTCCGCGGTTTCGCTGGACGTGGGTGCCAACGAAATCAAAGGTGGTACGCTGGAGAACGTGGAAATGCTGATTTCGGGTGAAATTAACCGTGCTGTTTCCGGTGAGGTGGCGACAGCGCATAATGTCATCACATCTGCAGATGGTGTGAATCCCGCCGTGCTGACGAATGTGACGCTTCATGCCGGTACAACCACCGAATATGCCACCCTGCAGAATGTTTCCTTTGCCGGGGCGAGCACCCTGCGCGGGTATATCACCTTTGAGAAGACCCAGCGACAGCACGATATGAGCGTGGCCGCCGGCGGAAGCCTGACGGTGGATAACGTATGTTTTGACCTGCATGGCCTTTCGAGCGGGGAGAAGGTTCTCATTGTCAACAATGCCGTGGACAGCACCTCCGGTACCCTGACCGGTTGGAATACGGCAAAATTCGTGTACAGCGGTATTACAGTGAACAGAGCTGCGGTGGATACCTCCGTAGCCGGCGTGGTAACCATTAACCGCGAGCATAGCGGCAACCTGTATTGGAACGGTACGGAGGACGCCAAGTGGGGCTCCGGTGACGCTAACTGGAGCACGCAACCCGATGGCTCCGGCAGTGAGGTCTTTACTTCTCTTTCCAATGTTTACTTCGGAGCCGATGCTGCCAACCGTGATATCACCGTCGTGCAGGACCTGGTTGTCATGGATTTCAACCTCTCAGGCGGCGACTACAGCTTCAGCGGCGGTCGTATTGCCACGCTGGGAGATGCTACTGTCAACACCGGTACGGAGGACACAGTTACCTTCAACGACCTGCTGGTGGTTCAGGGGAATATGACGACTTCCGGGCAGGGAACTCTGGAATTGCTCGGTGCGACCACCGTGGTGAAGGATTTGACCCTGGGCACCGACCATATCAACGTGGGTGCAGATTTGACGGTTCTGGGTAAGTTCAGCGTGAATGCCGGTTCTGCGATTGATGCCGGTAGTCTGACTCTCTCCGGTAACGTGACGGCGCAGGAGATGAACATTGCCGTGAGCGCCGGTGAAAAGGTCGGTAACTCCTATAATGAACCTTTGGTAAATGTTTCAGGTGACCTCTCCGTCGGCAACTCCGGCAAAATTACCATCGGCGGCACAGCTGAGCAGCATTATCTCGGTGTCGTGCGAGCCGGAGATTTGACGGTCAATACTCAAGAACACGATGTCTACTTCGACCACCTGCATGTGGGCAGCCTGACGGTAGGTGCGGGAGCCGCTGTGCATGTGCAGACCTCTACTGCCGCAGTGGCTATTTCTTCCTCCGAATTCCCAGTCATCAACCTGTCCGGCACTCTGGCGCTGGATGCCCATGGCGTGACCTATGACCGCGGCTACGAGGTGAATGTGCTGGATGACGCCGCTGCTCTTTCTTTCGGTACCGATTGCACGATTGCCAACCTGTCGATATACGGCAAGGTAGATGAATCCGGCTACAAAAACTTGTCCATTGCAGCGTACTCACGTTCAGCTACAGTGGAGCACATGGAGAATCTGCGTAACCTTTCCTTCAGTTCTGGCTCTGTAACGGTAAAGAACTCTACCCATGCGGTTCACGGTGAGCTTTCTCTCAATAACAGCAAGCTGAATCTGGGTGAAGGGTCCGATGATTTCATGGCGGAGGATTCGAAAAACATTGTGCTGACGAATGCCTCTGTCCTGAATATCGGCTCGACCACGCAGCACATATCTGCCGGCAATATTATTTCTCTTTCTTCTGCATCTTCTATTACGGGGGCTGCTGATTCCTCCGCTTTGGTGTTTGCCGATGGAGCTGCCATTACCTATGATAAGGGCGAAAACTCTATCACTGCTAACATGGTTGCTGCCAACATGGTGGTAGACCATATGCTGAATATTCGTTCCGAACAGGCCAATAGCTCTCTGGATATTTCCGGCAAGCTCTCCGGAGAAGGTACAGTCCAGCTTTCCGGTGCTGGCACGGTGGCTCTCACCGGTGTTAACGCTTTCACCGGCTCGGTGACGGTGGGGGAAGGCTCCACCCTGTCGTTGCAGAATGCAGCCGCTCTGGCTGATGCCGGAGTCGTGCTCAACAACGGTGGCACACTGTCACTGGATACGGATACTGCCGTATATCTCGACGCGCTCACTTTCAACAACGGTGCAACTCTTTCTTTCTCCACTATCACCGATACGGATGGATTCTCCGCTGACCATGCTGCACTGCATGTCACTAAGGACGCTGCCGTCGGTTCCGGTACGCTGAACATCTCTTTTGCTGAGGAGCTGGAGAGTCTGCGTACCTATAACCTCCTGACCGGTCTTTCTTCTCTGGATGGCATTACGCTCAACGTGCTGCACAAAGGGAGCGTGCTGCATGATTCTCAGTACAAGGTTTACCTTGATGCCGAAAGTGGCCTGCTGTACATGCAGATCCTTATGGGTAATGTGTGGGAGGGGCAAGGGCAGAGTAAAATTTGGTCCACGGCCAACACTGACGGGAACTGGTGTGATCACAGCAATTATAATGAAAACACCGACCACAAGGCGGCTATTTTCGATGATTTGAATGGCGACTCTGAAACCGTTTATGTACAGGGTACGGTCAATCCCGGAGATGTTTATTTCGTCGCGGGTAAAACGAATTATACGCTGCTTGCCGACACCGATGGCCTGCTGACTGAGGGGACGGTTATCCACAAGAAGGGCGACGCTACGGTGCAGTTGAGTTTGACAAATAACGCAACGGCCGATACTGCATTGGGGGATATTGATGTGCAAGACGGTACTCTTGAATTCCTTGCGTCCGCTGCAGTGGGTGGCACGGTAACGGTTGCTTCGGAAGGCTGTCTTGCTGTAAATGATGAGCTGAAGATGGCTCCCAATGCTGATGGTGAGTTTAACTATACACTATCTGCTATTGTGTCGGGTACATCTGCTACGCTCAGCGGTGTAACGATGGATGCCTCCGGTATCAGAGGGGCCTCTGCGGAGTCATTTGGCAGCGCAGGCCGGTTGCTGGTTCTGGGTAGCGCCAATCTGGCATATCTTACTCTTACTGATTTTGAAGCAGAAGGTAACGTAACGTTGTCTAACGTTACCTTGGCTTCTTCTGCGGGGGCTACTTCTCATCTTTTGAAGGATGTGACCATTGGCACGGGAGTTGCGGTGGATGCGTCCGGTGACTACACTATTTCCGGAGATGTTGTGTTTGATGGAACGCTCAACAATGAAGGTAAGGTTACGTTGAAAGATATAACCCACGTTGAAATAGGTAAGATTGCATATACACCTATTGTTGATAAAGCGTTCGGTTCGGCCGAGTATGTTTATCAATTGGTCAACTCGGTTGGAAATGGCAATTTAACGGCGCAAATATTTACAGCCGACCGGGTTTCCATCAATGGTGTAAACTTGGCTAATGATTTAGCTTCAGGCATCGGTGCCGTGTTCACTGATAACAAGAACGGTTCTTTCACTCTGAGTGTAGGTAAAATACTTGCCTATGATGATAAGGGGAATATTACTCAGGTAGATGGCTCGGTCGGTATGCCGCAGTGGGATGAGCGCTGGGGTAAGACGGAAAATGCGCCCGGTATTTCCCGCCGATATGTCGGAACAGAGGTTGACAACGTTGGATTGGCCGATGGTAATGGAGATAGCACGGGGTATTACAAGTATGGCTCTATCGTAAATACGGATACCGCCTCCAAGGTTAATAACGGGAAGGCTATCGTGGTGACGTTGTCTTCCGATGCCTCGGGTGAGTTTATCGCCGGCAGTCGCAATGGGGGAAATAATAATGTTTTTGCTCTGGATCATGAGGTGTGGATAGAGGATTGCTCTTCTTTCAAACACGTTATCGGTGGTATGGACGACTATATGGCCAGTTGGGCAGGGTTTACTCAGACTGCTGCAACTCATATATTGGTCAACTCTACCGCCAAAAGAGACCCGGATAGCGGCGCCCTCAACGATATCGACTATATCAGAAACAGGGAAAACTGGGCGAAGCAGTTCATCATTGGCGGTACTCGCTGGGGGAATCAGACTGCTGAGAGCTATGTGACGGTGCTGCAAGGCGAGATTTACACCATTTTCGGTGGCTCGTGCGGCGGTTACTACCTTGTTGGCCCTGATGATTCGTGGTATTCCATGTGTCCATCGTCTCAGACCGGTACTTCGCATGTTTTTGTAGATGGCGGTAGAATCGGTGAAATCTTTGCCGCCGGCATGTACTCCACCCTTACTGGTACACAGGAGGTGGATGGGCGCACCCGTGCCTCGGAATTGGTGATTACCGGAGGAACGCTCGGCGGATATAACCTGCGTGTCTTCGGCGGTGGTGAGCGTGGTGAAGTCCATGGCGATATTTATGTACGTATGGAAGGCAATGCCGAGATTAAGTCTCGATTGGTGGGTGGCTCAAATGCCGGTAAGGTGTACGGCAATATCACGATGGATCTCATCAGTGGCTCGGCTTTCAGAGTTGATGCCGCAGGTCTGGGATGGAAATACTATGACTACGTTGCTCAAAAAGAAGTAATAGAAGAAGCCTATATCAAGGGTGAGGTTCAGGTAAATCTGTACAGTGCTTTCCAACTCGGAAAAGGTGAAGACCTTGGCCTCCATGCCGGTATTTATGGCGGTAGGGAGCTGACGAACTACGTCAGTGAGGATTGTACAAGCATACTTCATTTTGCGGAGTCCTCTACAACATACGAACTTGGCTTCATTGGTGAGGATGGTTACACGGCTTCTGAGAACTCTATCGTTGTGACAGGTTTCGACCGGTTTGAACTGGAAGAAGATGCTCATGCCGTGCTCTCTCTCGGGTATTTTGATATTGATATGGATCCGACCAGAACCCTTATTGTCAGTGGTAAGGGTGTGGTCGAGGTGATTGGTCACGGCGCGAACTTCGGGCGCAATATCGAGCTTACGGACGGAGCGACGCTGAAGGTGTCCACCAGTGTAATCGGGTTGCCGGATGACGACAGCGACGATCGCACCATCTATGTGACGAAAGGTACCACTCTGGATCTCACCGGTTATCCTGTGGAGTCTGGGTATGTGGCGTCTAATCCCTACGCCGGATTGAGCTTCGTAACAGAAGTCTGCGGCGATGGAGTGGATGGTAGGGGCGCTATCTTCAAGGGGACGGTACACGAAGCGGATGACGACAAGTTGCTCTCTGCCAGCATGGTTTCGCTTCCCAAGGTCACGCTCACAGGCAATACCTCTGTCGGTGTGATGAACCATGAGGTTCTCCACATGAGCAACTATGAACAGAGAGAAATTACTCTTGATTTAAAGGGGTATACCTTCACCAAGCAAGGTCTGGGTTCATTTGTTGCCCGAAACGTGACGATGTCGGAGGGTACGATATTGGTACATCAGGGGGATTTCTACATCGATAAGGGAAGTCTGAGCAGAGAAACCGATATCGTGATGGCTGCCGGAACTTCTTTGCACATGAATTCCGTGAATTCTGAGAACGCGGAGGAGGGGTCCTCCACTCCGGCCATTCGTTCGCTGAGTGGTTCGGGCAGTGTCATCCTGAATGACGCGGTGCTTACGCTGCATACGACCCGCGATTCTGCCTACAGAGACAATTACATGGATAATACGCAGTCCTATAATCAGTTCTTGGATACGACGGGCTTTGGTTATGCCGTATTCAGCGGGACGATAAGTGAGGGCTCCGACGCAAGCAGTCTCGTAAAGGCCGGCGATGGTGTACACTATTTGTCCGGCAGTGCCAATACCTACTCCGGCGGAACACGCATTGAAGACGGCAGGCTCTACCTGTTGGGCACCTCTACTCAGAGTGGGTTTGTCAAGGGGGGCGCTGACGTGGCGTTCGGTGTGGCAGGTACCGGTGCCATCATCTGGGCCGGTGAGAATGCAGAACTGTATTTGGGGCATGATACCCGCATTTATAACGAAGGAACGGTTAACGTGGCCGGTGGTGTGATGACCATCGGCGTGGAAGGTGCTCCCAATGGTGTGCTGGCAGACTTTGTCGGTATTCACAGCAAGGGCAATAACCCTGTGGAGATGAACGGCGTGGAATATGTGGAGATCGAAACACATAACCTGAAGTCCATTGCCGTGGATGCAACGTATGCTGACGGAACGGAGTATGTGGCCGGTACGGACATTGACCACAACAAGATGCTGCTGGTGAAGAAGAGTGATTGGGAGCTCGTGAAGAATACGGCAGTGACCGGTTTCTCTGGTACCGGTTATAATGAGGCCATTTACTCCGGCGTCCTCTTTGATTCTAACAATGTGGCAGCCAGGCTGCACAAGGTGGGCGTGGGTACGCTGGTGCTGGATCAGAGCAACTCCTACACCGGCGGCACGGAAATCGAGGCCGGTACACTTCGTGTGCGTGGTTGGGGTTCTCTCGGTAAGAATGCGAAGGAGAACGCGGTCAACGTGCAGGAAGGTGCTACCCTCATGTTCACGCACAACAGTGGCTACGGCAATGAGCCCACAAGTGCTGCAAACAATATCACCATTGCCGGCAGTGGCGATGCCCGCTGGCTGGGGCATGCAGCCACGGACGGAGATACGGCCGCCCTCATCTCGGCTGTGGGCCCTGCGGTGACCTTCACGCTCAGCGGCGATATTGACGGCAGCGGTAATGTGCGCCACTCCGGTGAGGGTGTGCTGGTGCTCAACGGCGATAATACCTACACCGGCGGCACGTATGCCTCCCGTGGTACGGTGGAGGTGCAGAGTGCGGATGGTCTGGGTGCCACGGCATGCGGGGTGGGTACTGTGACCATAGAGAGCGATGCCGACCTTCGCGTCACTGTGGAGGAGGGCTACACGGGCAAGAGCCTGGTAACAAGCCTCGCGGCGGATGTGAATGATATTCAGGGTGATGTTTCCATCCGTGGCACGGCAGATACCGAGCGTATTCTGCACATGGACGGCAACGGCTACAATGCCCATTCCACCACATTGAATGACAATGGTACGCTGCTGCTCAACGGTGCGGCCATCGACGGTACGGCGGTAAAGGCTGAGTCTGCTCTGCTCACCGGCAGCGGCAAAGTCGTGGTGTCCGATGCCTCGGGCTCCGGTGCTTCTGCCACGTTTGACTCGATGATTGACTACAGCGGCGACTTCCGTGTGGAGGGTGACAATGCCTCCATCTCGGTGAAAACCGGTACGTATATCGACGGCAGCATTCATGTGGCAGGTAAACATGCCTCGGTCAATACCGGCAGTCATATTTACATTACCGACGCAAATTCGCTGTCCCTGAGCTCTTTGGGTGATGCTACTCAGAATACCGCCGCTGTGGTGAAAACGGATGGTGCCGTGAACATTGAGGCCGGTGCTGTTTTCTCCGTGCAGAATAAGGAGACGTCTTACGCTTACGACCTCACCGGGCTGCAGAATAGCGTAACCTTCACGCTGGAAGAAGCTGTACAGAGCAGCATTCAGAGCGACAATCTGCTTGAGGTGAGAGCTTATCAAACGGTTGGCTCCGCAGCTGTAGCCTATGATGGCCGGTTTGATGCCGCGAACGCAGTAAACCTTCAGGCTGTCGGTGCTGTGCAGGCAAAGGGCGGGCTGACGCTTGACGGCGGTTCCACCTATGAAACATCGAAGGGCCATACCAGCCTGATGGGCGGCTCGCTGACGCTCGATACCATGGAAAACAGCTTGCTGACCTTCCACACAACTCCGGATGTGCAATACGATGCCTCCACCGGAAAAGCTCAGCTGGTGCTCTTCAGCGGTGTGAACCGCGTTCATTTCGTCCATGATATGGTGGATGCGAGCAGCGATTCCGGCTGTATCTACTACACCATGGCGAGCCGTTACCTTACCGGCAGTGAGTTCATCGACGATAACACCGTGCTGGTGTACGACTCCAGGGAGGGAGTGGTTTATCTGCAGCAGGTGGTTCCTGAGCCCGCCACGGCAACGCTTTCTCTGCTTGCTCTGGCCGCTCTGGCTGCTCGCCGCCGCCGCAAGTAATACTTTCTGCTCGCTTTGCAGAAAAGCCCCCGTGGTTCATCGAACCACGGGGGCTTCATTTAGGGAGGTGATTGTCAAAAAACATATTTCTGCACCATCCGCACCAAAAATGCAGGAAACGCGCAACAAAATGCCCGTTGCGAGCGTCTATTTATTAGAAAATCTGCACTTTCTGCCATTTTTTGTTGCGGATTCGGTGCCGGGAAGTATTATGATGTATAAAGGAGATAGATGACTGATGAAAATCTCTACCAAACAGATTCAAATTACTTTTTTCACTATTGCCGGAGTGGGGCTCGCTCTTCTGATTTCTGAATGTGTAGTTCTGGAGCGAAAAAATGAGCGTTGGCATCAGGAAAATCAACACATGGAAGCTGAGGTGAAAAAGTATATTGATAGTCGCATTGAAGAAAAGCTCCATTCATCCACGCTTGAACAGAGGGGCGGAAATTGATATAATACACGTAACAGATACACGCTTAGTTATGACCAAGTTCCAATTCTCCAGAATCCTTGCCATTTGCTCCCTGTGCCTTGCGGCGGTGGGGCTGAGCTCATGCCTGATAACTCATCAGCAACTTTACGAACAATCTTTTTCTTGTGACGGTGTCTGGATAGAGCAGCCCGATACTATTTACCAAACAAATGGTAAAAATTATGTACGAGGAGTAAGAGCTCAGTTTGTGTATGAACGCAATCATTCGTATATCGGCTTGAAAGAAGGGATTATAGGTCCATCCGAATGGAAATGGGAGAAAGTTAGCGGCTCAGAGGGGGAGCTTGTTTACAAAGAGGTGGATGACAGGGGATATTTTAAGAAAGATAGTGCATGGGTAAGTCTTGACTTGAGAAATTTCCGCACCAAGAAACGGGAATATCCGGTACCTTCTTTATATGTTGATAAAAACAAACGCCACTTAACTTCGCGTGCTTTCTATGGGCTCCCGGGAGCAGCTCTCTGTTTCATCCCAGACATCGCCGGTAGCGTCGTCATGTGGACAGCCTACGGCACGGGAATGGTAATCCAGGGTATTGTGCTGGTTCCGGTATCTCATCATCAGCAACAAATCGTGACTAATTTTGGCGAAAAGCCTGTTGTTGAATAGCATAGCAGGTGCCTTTTTGCGCCATCGGTCACAAAAATGCAGGAAACTTGCAACAAAATGCCCGCCGCGCTTGAACAGAGGGGCGGGAATTGATATAATACACGTAACAGGTATCTCTCATTATGAATCGATTTTCCAAAATGAGTCTTATCGCTCTGGCTCTGGGAGCATTTGCGTTTCTGCATGGTTGCTATTTACGGCAGAGATAACCGCTCCCACAGAGTTGCAGGAATGGGTGAAGTTCAACAATGGCACATGGTATCGCCCCACCATTACCAACTATGTACCAAAATATGTCGTCAACTTCCCGGATATCTCTAGAGGATTCACCTTCTACACAAAATCTGTACAAGTTGGCACTTTTGTTCGTGATATGACGGATGAAGACAGAGCCTTCCTGAATTGGTTGGACACACAACCCGGTGAGACCAGATGTCCGGATTGTTCAGACTCATGGCCAGGGAGTTCTTGTTCGCGTTGTGGAGGAAAAGGCGTTGTCCCCATTCCATAATTACGCATAAAATTCCCGGTCTGGCTACTCTGTGCGAGCATCCAAGGTAGGGCAGCGGAAATAGCCGCTGCCTTCCGTCACGCCATAAAACACGTGGCCCGAATCCGCAATTTTCACATCCGGTACGCCGTCCGCGTTCGCATCGCACACCAGCACCCGCAGCTCAGCAGGCCCCAAGGTCAGGCGGTAGAACTCACCATTCGCGGCGGGAAGTGATAGAGAGAGGCGATGGCGCCGGGAAAGGTGCCGCAAAGACGGCGGCATCTTATGCACCGACTCGCGTTCCCGGACTATCTCTACCGGAAAGAGCAGCTCACCATGGCGCAGGTACCATGTCTCCGGCTTCTTCTCGTTCAGGCACATGGAGATGTCCAGCATGTGGTCTGGCAGCAACTCCACCTCACGTGAGCCGCCCGTCAGGGGCAAAAGCAGGGCCACGCGGGGGCTGGAGTGCTCCGTGGGCCTCCCCATGTAGAGCACTTGCCCACTCAGGCGGTACGTTGTGGAGGCATCCACATCAAAACGGGCCTCGCTGCGTGCTTTGTCCGCCAACTGCCGCAGCAGGTGCCAGCGGCCATTCTCCCGCCGCCAGAGTTGCGCCGTGCGCACGGAGCCATCGAACCCGGAAGTGAGCCCTGGCTCATAATTCATCTTCCACGCATAGTCCTCACACAACGGGGATGAGGACATGTTGGGGCTATCCGCCCGCCGGATGACATACGGCACATACTCATGCGCTCGTGCCCGGACAGAGTCGGGAGCAGAGAAAGCCACATAGGACACATACGGCTCCGCTATCTCCATCTTCTCGCGCTGCGGACTGTTAAAAAAGCTGTTGATGGACAGGGGAAGCTCCAAATGCCGGGTTTCATGCGGCTGTAGCACACACTCCTTTCGCAGACAAGCCCGATACACCATATCGTGCATGGCTGGTTGCCCCATAAGCCCGTTCACCTCGAACAAGCCCGGCAGCAAGCGCACAGGAATATCCAGCGTATTGTGTACCTCGACCCGCACGATGCCGGACTCAAAGCCCATGTAGCGCAGCTGCACATACTGCGGGGCATCCGCAAAACTGCCATCCGTGGCCATATCTGCCACCAAATGCCCGGTAGCCGTGAGCAACTGCAGCACCGTACCATCCCAGCTGTGGGAGGCTACGTTATCACAGGCTATTCGAAAATCTAGCATCTGAATTCCCCACCACTGCCCACGCTCACGCCGAACCAACATGTAGCGCACATACACCGCCTCGTTCCTCTCCTCACGTCCCTCTTCAAAACGCATCAGGTAGACATCCTCTGCCAGCTTTTCTGCGCGCACTTCGCGCATTCCCTCCATGCGCAGCTGCAGCGCTCGTGTAGAGTCACCCCAAACGGGTGGCATGGTATACAAGGCCGCCGCCTTCAGCAGCTCTTCCTGTGTAGGCTCGGCAGTCGGTTCTGCCCAGCAACTCAATGCCCCCAGAAAGAACGCGCTTAGTGCTCTGCTCACAATGCTCGCCATCTTCGCACTATACACTAAATCCAAGGCTGTTGCAAGCATAAAAATCTCCCGGAATCAGCGACTTTTCTCCTTTTCTGATTATGCGCTTGTGATTTTGTGCTCAGCTCTTATCTTGATGAATCACGGCGCATTTTTCGCTTCGGCTTCGTCTATTCTTCTGTATGAAAGTTCCGCATGCCAGAGCAACACAAGGGAAAAGACCAATCCCCGCACCCGGCTGACCAAGGGCTCCACTTCGAGCAAATCCTCCCCTTGCAGCTCAGTTTCTGCGCCATCCGCAACAAAAATGCAGGAAACGCGCAACAAAATGCCATCCACGCTTGAACAGAGGGGCGGGAATTGATATAATGCCCGTAACAGATACACGCTTAGTTATGTCCATGCCCACCATCCATCGAATCCTGACCACTGCAGTTCTCTGCATTGCGGCGGGGGCCTGCGTGAGCTGCACCAGGCTGAACCTGGTGGAACAACTTGAATCGGCGGACAGGCGGGTTCCCATCGTCAACCAGGACGAAGCCAGGAGCTTGCAGGCCACGCGCCGGCAATTCACCCTCTACGAGCTGAATGGCTGTTACTATGTACCGCTTACAGTGTACATGGGCAAAGAAGATGTGTCACTGTTCGGGTTGCGATATGCCGATATGGAAACGGCACTTGGCAAGTTGGTGCGCTATGAACCAGAGCTTTCCACGGCTAAAGTGTGGTTATTTCCGCTGACCGATGAAGAAGCGGCCCATTGCCTGAAGGAGCTGCATCCCAGACAGGCTGATGTAGTGGTCAGGCAGCCGCACGATGCCTCCACCGCGCCAGTCATCGACTCCAGTTCACCAGATTTCAAGCGGGCGCGTTCCTGCGGCAAAGTGCTCTGCTTCTGCCCGGAAAGCCTGCGCGCCAACCAGGTCAGCACCTATTGCACCACCCCCTGCATCCCTGCCGAAAAAGGGACCCGCACCCTGGGATAATACGCGGCATACGGCCCGGTCTGGTGCGTGGATGCTGCCGGCAACATCCTGCTCTTCGCCACAGAAAGCGCCATAGCCATTCCCTGCGGCATTGTCCTCTGGGGGCTGGTCAACCTGGCAGCGGAGACTTCACCGCATGGCTGAACAGCCTGGTATCACCCCATATCTTAACAATCACTATTTTCCCATGATTACATCTCCACTGCTGGCCCACAATCCCTCGGGATTGGTAGCCCCATTTGTCATTGTGCTATTGCTGGCGCCCCTCGCATACATGGGCATTTGCCTGGGAGGATTTACAATAGGCAGCATAGGAAGCTGGCGGGGCTTTCTACGCGTCTTCTTATCGAGCTTATTCTGCTGCTTATTGGTGTTTTGCCTGCTGCTTCCCGCAACTGTGGGGCTTCTATTCATCGCAGAACCAACAGCTCCGCATGAAAGGCCACTCTGGTTGGATATCGGCCATGCCATTCTATTTATCCCAGGTGTTTTAGTGCCTCTGTGGATAGGTAGAGTCTTTACCAAACTGAGCTGGCTGCGCTCAATTCTCATAACGGCAGGCATTGCGGGAGCCTCTGCCATAACATGGGCGGTCATGTTTCTTGCCGGAGTGTTCTTTGCCGTCATGTCTCAATAATCCTGAGGATGGAAACGCGCAACAAAATGCCCTCCACGCTTGAACAGAGGGGCGGAAATTGATATAATGCCCCGTAACAGATACACGCTTAGTTATGACCATCATCCCCAAAATCCTTGCCACCACAGACCCTCTGCCTTGCGGCGGGGAAATAACATAGCTTCCGCGCCGCAGGAAGCTCAAGACCTGTTCAACGCGATGTGTCAAGCCCGGTGCGTTCGAAAGAAGGCAATGGACATCCTTGGGCTGGACTCATGGTCGACCCTCTACAGGCGTATGCGTGAACTCGATAGCTCCCTGATAGACAAAGGGTGGCGTACGGCTGATGGAATATGTGCCGACCCAAGCTAATACCGTCCACGTGACCCACTACACCCTCCACATGCGCCTTGGCACTACCGGCCGCGGTATGTACCCGGCCGAACATCAATCGCGTCGCGTGGAGGCTAACGTGGGCGATTGCCGACGCCGGCAGCTATTACTTCTTCTACAACGCCGCCGAAAACGACTGGCTGGTCACCTCTGATTCATACTAAAGGATTTCCGAGGCTCAACACGGGTATCTATTCGCCAGCAAGGAACAATTCTGCAAGCAGCAGGAACCACAGCCGCATAACCCGCGCCCCCGGCAGCCCCTCATGGTCTGCGTTCATCAATTTTTCCGGGACAAATGGATTGCAGCAAATGGTTATACCAGACTTCACGAGTATCCAGTTCGCCGCAGAATGCAGTATACTCCGCCTCCTTTGCAAAGAAAGGTCGCACCAGCTCCCGGGTGCCGGCATACAGACCGGCAAGCCCGCGGCGCACCTTGCGCGCCAGGTGCAGCCAGTGCAGCACAAAGGCAATTTTCTTCAACACAAAAAACGAAAGAAGATTCAAGAGAATTCCCAAGGCATAGGACACCCCAATGGCGTACCAGAACTGGTCATGCCCCGGCCACAGCATGAAAGGCACCCCCATGCAAAGCGCCAGCTGCAGCACCCACATGATATAGGAACGGCTCACCAGATGCCCCAGCCCCAGAAACGGCACAGCGATATTCAGACACCCGCACCCGGCATCGCGAGCCGAGCCGAGAAAGTGGGGCACCACCACACCAAGCACCATAGCTGAAAACCAGCTGCGTGCTCGCCCCTCCTCCTGGTACTTCGCCAGCAATGCGTGTATCTCCTTGGCGGCAAGTTTGCGCAGCTCGACCGGCGCCATGCCAGCAACGGACTCCGGCGTAAGCGACAGAACGGATTCGTACGGCTTATTCATAAGTCTCGCAGGATATCAGGTGCGAGCCATATTACCACAGACCTGACCTCATGGCAAGCTTTACCCGATGATGCTTCAGGGCAAACGCATTGGCAAATATGACGCTTCATAATGTCATAATGCAGGCTGTATATATCAATAATAATATACATGGCCAAAATGACATATTTTAATATCAACAACTCCTATATATACATATATAAAGCTTCCTTTGTTTGTTATTATATAGTATAATACGCGCATGCGTAATATTATTAAATACATGTCGCAAGTAAATGATTTCAGAGATGGTTTTAACCTTAAACATAAGCTTGTCGATATATTAACCATCGCTGTGCTTGCTGTCCTTTCCGGAGTCGAAACATGGGACGACATGGAACTTTATGGCAAGG
>JAFQEY010000098.1 GCA_017398765.1 Akkermansia sp. | reverse complement strand
GAGCTGGGATGCGGTGAGCGATGCGTCCGGCATTGCCGGCTACCGCATTGAGTATGCTGTGGATGGCGATTTCACCAAGGCGCAGTCGATGCAGGTGAACAGCACGGAAGCCACTTTCTACACTCTGTTGGCAGGTGCCGCGTATCAGTGGCGCGTGGCGGCGGTGGATGGTGCGGGCAATGTGGGTGCGTGGACGGTGGGCGAGGCGTTCCGCACGGGCGCGGCTGAGCCGGGGGATGACAGCACCGCCGAATCCCGCGAAATCATCATGACGGTTCCCTCCGGCGGCGAGAGCCACAGCACAACCCGCGTGAACGGCTGGGTGGGCTTTGATGACCCGGCGGACTACTACTGCTTCACGGCGAAGGGCGAGGGCGCGTATGCCATCAATCTGGATGCGGCGGCTCTGGGCACGCAGGTGTACCTGAGCGTGGGAACCTTGGATGACAAGGGTAACTTTGTGGCAGAGAAGAAGCTGCTGGTGGCTCCCGGTTCGGCGGCGGCGGCTCTGGGCGGCATCGCGCTGGAGAGCGGCGAGAAGTGCTACATCCGCGTGGAGTCCTACGACAAGGGCCTGGGTCGCTACAATGGCGAGTACAGCCTGAGCGTGGATGCCGAGGTGGCCGACTCCGCATGGGTAACGGACAACAACAGCCCGGACAAGGCGACGATGCTGCAGTCCGGTGACTCTGCGGATGCCACGCTGAGCGGTTGGGTGGGCACAGGCGATGCGGTGGATTATTACTGCTTCGAGCTGGAGAATCCCGCCGAGCTGTCGCTGGTGCTGGGCGAACTGGACGCAGCAGTGAAGGTGAAGCTGCTGCGCGAGGAGCGCGACGGTGGCGTCTCTCAGGTGATGAGCCGCTCTGTGAAGGCAAGCCGCGGGCTGGATCACACCCTGTCGCTGACCAGCGGTACGTACTTTGTGGAGGTGGCCTCTTACGACAACGGGGCAGGCCGCTACAACACAAGCTACGCCCTGGAGCTGGAGAAGGAGGAGGAAAACGGCGAAACCAAGCGTTTCACGCTGGCAAGTGCCTGATGTAGCCGTGTTGTTGAATCGTGAATCCGCTTCCCGATGCTGAATACGTGTCGGGAAGCGGTGTGTGCCTGAGCGGTCGCCTGATTTGGGCTGCATAAAAAAAACGCTTCTGACAAATTTTCAGGTGGACAAAGGCGGGGTAAAAAGGTAGGATATTGCCAGCCCCTCACGTGAGGTGGAGAGATTTTACTTAACCGCTTAGAATAAGAAGATTATGTTTAAATATCCTAAAAAGCAGATTGATACTGCTCCTCAGCAGCCGACCTTTGGTCAGAGTGATGACCTTTCTCCTTGGGGAGCTCCCCCCCAGCAGCCGACCATGGGCGGCTCGGATATGGGTGGCAGTACCTTTGGTGAACCGGAGTCCATCGGGTATGAACAGCCTGTTTCTGATGCTGTTCCTTCACCCGTTCCCGGGGCTACGCGTAATGTGTTGAATTCCGATGTATCCGTGGTGGGTATTCTCCGTTTCACGGATGACCTGCTGGTGGACGGTTCCGTGGAGGGTGAAATCACCTCTGACGGTGAGCTGACCGTGGGTGCTAATGCCAGCATTCAGGCCGGTGCTCAGAACAAGGTGGCCGTGCGTACCAAGAGTGCCATTATTCACGGACGCGTGATGGGAGATATCGAGGTCACCGACCGCGTGGTTCTGGCTTCCACTGCTGAGTTGGTGGGTGATGTGACAGCTTCGCGCATCTCCATTGAGGAAGGTGCCGTGTTTGTGGGTTACTGCCGCGTAGGTGCTCCCGTGAATGCGGAGCCCGCGCCCTCTGCTCCTGCAAAAAAGGGGGGGAAGACCGCCAAGAATTCTGACGGCAACCTGCTGGGTTGAGCCGCAGATTATCGACATTCTTCATGCCGGAGTACAAAACAGAGCCACTGAATGTGCCCTATGTCTCCGGCCTTTTGCCGGAAGGTGAGCGTAACCGCCGTGTTGCGCTCACCTCTTTTCGTTCGTCCGGAGCGCAGGGCCGAATCCCCACGCGAGAGGTAGAGTGCTACGAATGCGGGAAACGGTCGCATGTGCCGGCCTCAGCGCAAACTGCCGCCTGTGTGCATTGCCATGCCACGCTCAATATGGCGGATGTGGAGCTGAACGCCGATTCCCGCAACCTGACGGTGCGCACACTGGGCAATGTGATGGTAGCTCCGGGGGCGGTGTTGTCCCGCCTTTCGATTGTCTGTCGTAGCATGACGGTATATGGGCGGGTATCCGGCAATATCCGCTGCACACAGGAGCTCTGTTTCCGGGAATCTTCCCGAGTGGAGGGAGAGCTGCGCGCCCGCCGTCTTGTGATTGCCCGCAGCGCGGAAGTGGTCATGCCGGAGGGCGTGTCGGTGCGCGAGGCCCTGGTGGAGGGGAAACTCGCAGCAGATGTCCGCGCCGCCGGGGTAATTCGTATCGGGCGAGAGGGTGTGCTGCGCGGGCGTTGTGAGGCGGCAGATGTTGTCGTGGAACCCGGTGGGCAGTACATTCCGCCCCGAAACTGAGTATGGATATCCGCATCACCGGGGCTTCGCAGAATACCCTGCAGCATGTGGATTTGACGCTGCCGGGCGGTAAGCTCATTGCGTTGATGGGACCCAGCGGCTCCGGCAAGAGCACCCTGGCATACGATACTCTTTTTGCAGAATCCCGCCGCCGCTTTCTGGATTGTTTATCTCCCGGGGCGCGCCGCTTGTTGGCACGCCCGGAAAAGCCGCGGGTGGATTCAATAGACGGTTTGCCGCCTGCGCTGTGCCTGGAGCAGCATGTGCCCGTGGGGCATTCACGAGCGGTGCTGGGCACGATTACGGAGGTGCTGGATTACCTGCGTATTCTCTACGCGGCACTCGGTGTGCCGCATGACCCGGTGACCGGGGCGCGGCTGACGCGGTTGAGCCCGGAGGAAATTGTGCAGAGCCTCATGTCGCAGGCGGAGGGGACGCGGTTGACACTGCTGGCCCCCTTGCCCGCAGCTTTCGGTCGTGAGCCGGAGTCGGACATTCTCATGCTCCGCAAACAGGGCTATCTCCGCGTGCGGGTAGATGGTGTGATTCTCGAGCTGGAGGAGCTGGAAGCCGCGCCGCCGCAGGAGGGCGCATGCTGTGAGCTGGTGGTGGACCGCATCGTCCTGCGCCCCGGCGCGGATTCCCGCGTGGCTGACTCCGTGCAGACGGCACTGCGTATCTGCGCGGATGAACTGCGCGCCCTGCTGCAGCCGAAAGGTGGGGAACCGGAGCTGCAATGCTACCACACCCGCTACCGCAATGCCGAAACCGGCTTTACTCTGCCGGATTTGACCCCGGGGCTGTTTTCTCACTATTCAAGCCGCGGTGCCTGCCCGCGCTGTGAAGGGGTGGGAACTGTGGAAAATAAGGCGAAAAAGCTCGTTCTCTGCCCGGAATGTCGCGGCATGCGCCTGAATCTCACCGCGCTGGCCGTCACCCTGGATTTCGCCGGGCGTGAACTGAATCTCGGCGCATTTTGTGAGCTGACCGTGCAGGAAAATCGGGAGCTGGTGGCAGCGTTGGAAATTCCCGCCGTGTTTCGGGAGCCCCTTGCTCCGGCTGTGTCGGAGTTACTGCGGCGTCTCGATTGCCTCATCGAACTGGGGCTGGGGTACCTGTCTTTGTCCCGCGCAGCCAATACCCTGTCCGGGGGGGAGTTGCAGCGTGCCCGGCTGGCCGGGCAGATTGGCGGCGGTCTCTCCGGGGTGCTTTACATATTGGATGAACCGACCATTGGTTTGCACCCGCGCGAGACGGAAAAATTGATACGTGCGCTGCACCGTCTGCGTGACAAGGGTAACACCATTCTGGTGGTGGAGCATGACCCGCAGCTGTTGGAAGCCGCTGATTGGCTGGTGGAGATGGGGCCGGGGGCCGGACCTGCCGGCGGAAGGGTGCTGGCGGAAGGTACTTATGATGATTTTCTGAAGAATGAGCACTCCCCCACGGGAGCCTGGCTTGCCGGGCGGCGGGTGATGCCACGGTTAGAAGCCCGGGAGCTGTCCTCCTGCCACTGGCTGGAGCTACCGGCCGCCAAGGTTCGCAACCTGAAAAACGTGAAGCTGCGTCTGCCGCTGGGGGCATTCAGCTGCCTGAGCGGACCGGGCGGCTCAGGCAAGAGCACGCTGGTGCATGAGTGCCTGCTGCCCGCTTTGAAAAAAGGCGGCTTTTCGGGCGCGGATGAGGTGGCGCGAGCTGTGGTGGTAGACCAATCTCCCTTGGGCAGCTCTCCCCGCTCCACCCCCGCCACAGCCACGGGGCTTCTGGATGTTTTGCGTCCCTTGTTCGCGGCACTCCCACTTTCGCGCCAGCGCGGGTATACAGCCTCCCGATTCTCGCTGAACGTGCGCGGCGGGCGTTGCGAACGCTGCATGGGGACAGGGCTGCTCCAGGTGGACATGAATTTTCTGGCGGATTTGTATACAGAGTGTGACGCCTGTCACGGCTCCCGCTACAACCGCGAAACGTTGGAAGTCACCTGGCGTGGTCAGTCCATTGCTCAGGCACTCGCCCGCACGGTGGATGAAGCCGTGGAGTTCTTTGCCCCCATACCCCGCGCTGTCGGTATCCTGAAAGCCATGCAGGATTTGGGTTTGGGCTATTTGCCGCTGGACCGCTCCGTCACCACCCTTTCCGGCGGTGAGAGCCAGCGACTCAAACTGGCAAGCTACTTATCCAAGGCGGCCCCCGGACGCGGCGGCAAACCGCGTGAGAAGCTTCTCTTCGTGCTGGATGAACCGAGCACCGGACTCCATTTCGGTGAGCTGGAACTGTTACTCAGGGCTCTGTTCCGACTCCGCGCCGCCGGGCATACCATCCTCTGCGTTGAGCATAATCGGGATATCCTTTCCCGCGCAGACTACCTTGTAGAACTCGGCCCCGGCAGCGGGGCAGACGGTGGCTCCATTACTTACGCCGGAGTCCCCCGATGACTTATCCTCGGGCTTGTCACCGTCCGGTATCGTTCTCCGGGAGGGGAGGAGAAAGAGCTTGACATTTTTGGTGTTGGAGAGTACAACCTGCGGCATGATTATCGACACGCATTGCCATCTGGTTTCGCCCAAGTACCCGCCCATGGAACAGGTGCGGGCCGAATCTCTGGAACTGGGGGTGGGACACTGCATCACGCAGGGCACGAACCCGTGGGATTGGGAGAAGCACCTGGCGCTGGCGGCAGAGATGCCGGAGTTCGTGTCGGCCTGTCTGGCGGTACATCCCAGCGATGCGCATGAGGCAGATGCCGCCGCCATGGAGCGGATGGCGGCGCTGTGCCGCAGTCATTCTCTGGCAGCCATCGGTGAGACGGGGCTGGATTATTTCTGGGATGCGCCGGAGGGGTGGAGCGAAAAGGATTTCCGCGCGCGCCAGTGGGAGCTGCTGGAGCAGCACTATGCGCTGGCAGAGGAGCTGGGGCTGAATATCTCCCTCCACACCCGCGACAAGGTGGGGGCAGGCTCTGCCTGCTTTGATGATGCCGTGGCGATTGCGCGCCAGTTCCCGAAGGTGCGCCCCGTGTTCCATTGTTTCATCGGTTCGCAGGCTCAGGCGGAGCTGGTGTTCGGGGAACTCAACGGCATGATTTCCTTTACCGGACTCCTCACGTTCAAAAAGACGGAGGATATTCAGGCGGTGGCCGCCTGGTGCCCGCTTGACCGCTTCATGGTGGAGACGGATTCCCCCTATCTCTCGCCGGAGCCCTTCCGCGGTAAGCTGAATATCCCGGGACGCACGCGCTTTGTGGTGGAGAAAATAGCAGCCCTGCGCGGCTTGGATTGGGAAGAGGTGGCGGCTGCCACCACGCGCAATGCCTGCCGCTTCTTCCGCTTGCCGCTCTGATGCGGGCTTGCCGGGTTCTGTGACGAAATCGCCATGTCTGGTGTGGCGTTTCTTTCACAGTGGAAAGATTGAAATTTTACCGTTCCTGCACTACATTACGGATGAACGCAGGCCGTGGCGGCCGAAGTGAATCTGTAATATGCAAAGGAGAGACAGAATATTCAAATGGATATGCGCAGGCTGCGCGTTGTGCATCGGGTTACTGGTGCCCGGTATTTTTCTGCAGCTGGGGCTGCACTCAGCTGATGCCTGGCGGGAGTTTGGCGTGGGATTCCTGTGGTCATCGGACTGGGACCCTGCGCAAGAGCTCTATGGGGCTTGGCCCAATGTGGCGGGCACGCTGTTTACCACCGGTCTGGCCTTGCTGCTGGCGGTGCCTCCGGCATTTGTGGCTGCCCTGTTTGTGGTGGAAGTCCCCGGGTGGCTGGGGCGGCCTTTGAGCTATTGTGTGGATTTGCTGGCAGCCATTCCCTCCGTGATATATGGGATGTGGGGGCTTTTCGTGCTGGTGCCTCTCATGCTGGAGCATGTACAGCCCTTTTTTGCGGAAACTCTCGGTCTTGCGGAGCTCCCGGGGGGCCGTTGGCTGCTGGGCGAGGATTACAATGGCTTTGGTTTCCTGACGGCCGGGGTGATTCTGGCGCTGATGATTCTGCCCTACATGAGTGCCGTTATGCGCGATGTGTTTCGCATGACGCCGACGGTGCTGCGGGAATCCGCGTACGGTCTGGGTTGCACACGCTGGGAGGTGACTCGCGATGTGGTGGTGCGCTATGGTGTGCGCGGATTGCTGGGCGGAATATTCATCGGCATGGGGCGAGCTTTGGGCGAAACGATGGCGGTGTTATTCGTGATTGGCAACCTGATGGAGGTGCCTGCGGGACTCTTCTCCGGCGGCACAACCATTGCTGCAACGCTTGCCTGCAATTTTGCGGAGTCCGATGGCCTGCAGCGCAGCTCGCTCTTTGCTCTGGGACTGGTACTGCTGGTGCTTTGTCTCGGAATCCAGATAGCGGCCCAGTATTATCTGCATCTCACCGGTGCAAAACGCGGTGAAGCCCGTTAACAAAAAACAAGGAATTCCTGAAAAGTCTGATTAGCTCGGTGAATGGGAAAATTAACGGAAAGTACAAAGTCAAATGGACGAGGGACAAGGTGCAGAATCCGCACGCTTTGCAACCAAATCTTTATTCTACTACTGCGAGCCGGAGGCGCGCCTGACTTTTCCTTTGTACATCGTACTTTGTTCCTTGTACATTAAAGTCCCATCCGGTGATTTATTAGAAGTTCTCAACAATATACCATGATGAACAGTCAACAAATATCCGTTCTGACAGCGGCTCAGCGCAGACCGTTATTATTCCGGAAACTCAAAAATAAGGTGCTCTCTGTCTTTTCCCTGTTTTCCGTGGTGCTGGCAGTCGGGGGCATGGTGTGGATTCTCTGCACCGTGCTGACACACGGCGCGCAAAGCATCTCGTGGGAGTTCCTGACCTCTCCGTCAAAGCCCTATGGAGAGCCGGGAAGCGGCATCGCCAACGCCCTGTTGGGTACTCTGATGATGACGGGTGTCGCCACTCTGTTGGCCGTGCCTCCGGCCATGGCGGGTGGTATCTATCTGGCAGAATTCGGGCAGGGCAGCAGACTTGCCGCCGTCCTTCGCTTTTGTGCCAATGTGATGATGGGGGTGCCATCCATCATCGTGGGCTTGTTTGTGTATGTGCTGCTGGTCGTGAGTACGGGGAATTTTTCCGGCTTTGCAGGGGCTGTGGCATTGGCTGTCATCATGTTTCCGGTAGTCATGCGAACCACGGAAGATATGCTCAGCATGGTTCCGGTAACGCTTCGGGAATCCGCCCTTGCGCTGGGCATGAGCCGCGCGCGTGCCACTCTTTGCATCGTGGCGAGATCGGCGCGCAATGGCCTGGTGACCGGGGTGCTGCTGGCTCTGGCGAGAGTGAGCGGCGAGACAGCTCCGCTGCTGTTTACCGCCATGTTTGCGGATGCCTGGCCCGGCGGCTTTTTCTCCCGCCCTACGGCAAGCATTCCGGTATTAATCAACGAGTACACCATGAATTCCCCCTTTGAGAGCATGCATGCTGCCGGTTGGGGGGCGGCACTCATCATCTGCCTGCTTATCCTTCTTATCAATATCCTCACCAGAAGTATTTTCCATGAAAAACAACACTAAAATATCAGTCCGTAATCTCAACTTTTATTACGGCTCCAATCAGGCATTGTTCGACAACTGGCTGGATATCCCCGCCAATCGGGTCACGGCGGTCATCGGTCCCTCCGGTTGCGGAAAATCCACCCATTTGCGTGTGTATAACCGCATTTTTGAGCTGCATCGCAACCAGCGCGCAACCGGGGAGGTGCTGCTGGATGGGGAGAATATTCTGGCACCGGGGGTGGATTTGCTGGACTTGCGCCGCCGTGTGGGCATGATTTTCCAGAAACCCACTCCGTTCCCCATGAGCATATTTGATAATGTGGCCTACCCGCTGCGGTTGCACTATAAGCTCTCACGCAGCGAAATGGCAGACCGGGTGGAGCAGGCTCTCCGCAGCGCCTGTATCTGGGATGAGGTCAAGGACAAGCTGCGCGAGAGCGGCATGGCGCTCTCCGGCGGGCAGCAGCAGCGCCTCTGCATCGCCCGAGCCATAGCGGCAGAGCCCGAAGTGCTGCTGATGGATGAACCCACCAGTGCCATTGATCCGGTGGCTACCCTCCGTATTGAGGAACTGGTGTTGGAGCTCCGGCAGCGCTTCACCATCGTCATCGTTACCCACAACATGCAGCAGGCTTCCCGTATCTCTGATTACACCGCCTTTTTCTACAAAGGCAGCATTGTCGAGGTCGGGGAAACCAGCCGCATCTTTACCAATCCCTCCTGTAAAAAGACAGAGGAATACATCACCGGGCGTTTCGGTTAAACTTCTCACAACTAAATACCATCATGAAAGAACATTTTATTCGAGAGTTGCTTCGTTTGCAGAGCATGATTGCGGAGCAGGGCTGCCGGGTGGAACAGGCCATTACCCGCGCACTGGAGGCCTTCCGTACCGGCGATACCGCTCTGGCAGAGAGCGTCATTGCCGCCGATTCGGAAATCGATGCTGCAGAAATCCGCATTGAGGAGGAATGCCTCAAAACGCTGGCGCTCTACCAACCCGTTGCCTCCGACCTGCGAACCGTGGCGGCTATCCTCAAAATCAACACGGCTCTGGAGCGCATGGCCGACTTCGGTTCCCACATTGCCGAGCGAGCAGAGGAAGTCGCCCGCTTCCCCGATGATGCGGTGCCGGAGCGCCCGGACTTTGCCGCCATGTCGGAACTGGTGCTCAGCATGCTGCGTGATGCCCTGACCGTTCTCCGAACCTCTGATACTGTACTGGCTTATCGCGTGATGGACCGGGATGATGCCGTGGATAACATGCGCCACAATAACAAGCAGCTGGCCATCCGCGCCATCACCCGCTTCCCCGCCGCTGCAGAATACTATATCGCCTGCATGGGCCTCTCCCGTGATCTGGAACGAATAGCCGATTTCGCTTCCGACATCTGCGAGCACATCATCTATCTGCACACCGGCAAAATCATCCGGCATAGCGTCTGAGCAGCTCCCGCCCGGTGTGCCATATCCCCCATGTGCCCATGTGGCATGTGGGGGAACTTTCGTATGCTGCGCTGCAGTAGTTGCTCGCCCATGCAGGCTTTCTCCGCGAAATTTAATCTCGGGTAATAAAAAAGTGAAATTCTGCCCGTGCGGGCAGAGTGAAATTGCTGCTTTGGCAGCAGGGGTCTACGGCAAGCCTACGCCCTTATATGATGAGATTTTGATATGGTAACCCCCGCAAGCATCAGCTAAAATGCTTGCGGGGTGTTTAGGCTACTAAACTCTGGGGTAGCTATCCAGATAGGTGAACAAGTGTCATGTCACCCCAACTTCAAGTTGAGAG
>JAFQEY010000097.1 GCA_017398765.1 Akkermansia sp. | reverse complement strand
TACAGCATTGTAAATGCTGTATGCTCCGACCCGTAGGCGCGGTATCGGGTTGTCCTGCGTGGAGCCAGGGGGCTCATTCCGTGCTTGCCGATCAATCAACCATATCAATGACCATGAAAAACGTATTCTTAACAATGCTAGCTCTCTGCTGTGTTTCGGTTGCCTCCGCAGGCTCAGTGACGCAGGATGATTATTACTTTTCCGGTACTGAATCTACTGTAACCCTGGGTACGGATGCCTTGAACAAACTTGCATCCGGTGGGGAGTCCTTTACTATTTCATATGAGCTGGAAGGGCTCACATTCAATGATCTTGTGGAGAATCCCCGTGTGTTCTTTGAGTTGGAACTGGCTGCTGTAGATGGCAGTACGTTGGAAGTGAGCATGGGGTATAACCAAATGTTTGGGTTCTACGCAATAGCATCTCCGGGTGGAATGCAGTTTGGGAACGCGGTGCCGTACATTCCTGAGAGCGTACCTTTCCTGTTCCAGTATGATACGGGCAGTAAAACGTTTTCTTTTTCCTATTTCATGTCGTATGACAGTGAGTCAAATCCTCATGATTTGACGGAGATTTTGTCGATCAATCTGGGTGCAGATAATGTTTTTGAAAAGGGAGTGGAGACGGGGGCTTTCACGATAAGCGTTCCCTTTGGTACGGTAAGTGAAGTGCAGACATGGACAGGAGAGGTGACGGCTGATACGATTGCCGAATCCAAGCTTGTTCCGGAACCCACTACCGCTGCGCTTTCCCTGCTGGCATTGGCCGGGTTGGCTGTCCGCCGCCGCCGTAGCTGCTGATAAGACCGAGCGGAGTCCGGCTTGAGCCGGTGTTTTTAAGCATCTGTTTTCGTTACACAGCATCCCCTGTCCCGCCGGGCGAGTACAGGGGATGCTTTTTGCCCTCATTTCACAAACAGGACAAGAAAAGGATAAGTGAAGGACAAGTAGCTGGACAAGTTTAGCCGCCGCCGAATCCAAACGTGCTGTCGCTGCTGCGGGCTATTGGCGGTGAGCAGCTGTCCGTGCGGGAGATGATGCTTGCTCTCCGGCTGAAAGGTCGCGATAACTTCCTGAAGAATTATCTGCCTCCCCCTCCCCCCGCGTTGGATGGCGGCTACCTCTGCATGCTTTTCCCGGACAGCCCGCGTCATCCCCGCCAGAAATACCGCATAACCCCAAAAGGCGCACGGTTGCTTTAGAGTTTTATTACAAGCAACATCTGTTTGTTATTCAATCGCCTAATCATCCAATGAATTGCAGATGGTGCAGAGCAGGGGGGAATAGCCGTTCGCTGAGATGATAAATAATTCGCCCTGCTTGAGCCCGGCAGAATCAGAAAATTCACACCAGCCTATTTTATGCGGTGCATCAGAAACTCGGAGGCGGGGAATCACGGCCTTAGCATCCGAATCTACTTTCTGGATGGTGATGTTCTCGATGGTGGTATCCTGGGCTCTGACATTCAGTACAACACTACCGAAGAAGTTGCTCTCCCAGTTGAGATTTACAGGCACGGGATTGCTGCTCACAAAATCGTCCAACCCGTTAAGGGAATCGAGCGTTAATTCAGCCTTACGGCCATCCGGTGACAGGATTTCCAGGTAGATGTTTTCATTCCATGGTACGTCCAATTCACTCAGCTGCTGCTCCAGTGTTGAATGAGGACCGAGTGGTTGTCTCAGCTGAAAATGCCACTCTCCGGCATTCTTGATACACACGCGGAGACTTAAGTTGGAGAAAACGTGTGCGGTTTGATTTCGGATAACAAGCTTGGGAAGCAGTGGGAAGATAAAAGCGTTTTGTCTGAGGGCTGCCGCAGCCTCTCCCCGATTAACGCGCGAGCCGTTACTTCCAACATGTCGGAGAGCATCCTGTAAAAATTGAGGTGTAAGCACCTTTTCCATGGCACCGAAAGGAGAATCTTCCAGACTGAGATGGAAAGGAAGCCGGGTCGGATTGTTTTGTAAGCTGTGGCCCAGATTATTAATATCCCAGAACTTATTGAGGAAAAACCGATACGCTGCTTCATCCGTAGAAACGGTAGCAGCCAGATGGTTCATATAAGCGTGGCTTTTAGGCGTATCCGCCGCTTCATACAGGAGTTTGATACCGTTTTGCGGAGGTTCATCGTATCCTAGAACATGGTTGTAAATCCAGAATCCTTTGAATGCTTTTGCCTGGATGGAGCCCGCAGAGATACCGGTATCTACCAAGTATCTGATATGCTGTTGAATTTGCGGATTTTTATCGGCGCTGGGTAACAATTCGATGGCCTTCATCAGATATTTATCCGGATTTATCATACGCCGGAACAGTTCATCGCTTATGGGCAGTTCAGGGGTGTCTTTTGTTGCAGAATTGCTAAAGGCCAAGTGGCGGAGCTCATCTTCCACTCCGAGTTGCGGCATGCCGGCTTGTTGGTAGAGCTGCATTCTGTGCTGCGCTGCCATCTGTGGATTTACCGGTACTCCCCAACCGCAGGCATACGCCTCTGCAAGAAAGCTGTGACCCAGCGCGTAGCCGCGATTAATCAAATCGCGGGCGATGTTCAGGGTCGCTTCAAAATTGCGGATGACACCGAATCCTATCTGGTAACATTGCGCTAAGACCCAGCCGGCATTCAGATTTCCGGAGATATACGCCCGGCTGAGCAGTGATACTGCCGCCTCATAATTCTGAGCATAAAAATAGCTCATGGCTTGCCGATACGTATCACCGGGGGGAGTATAGGGGGGAGGAGGCTGCTGCATGGTGTGTAATGGAATGATTGTGGAATAGGTGCTACTATATCATTATAGTTGTAAAAAAGAAATGAAAAAAATGCAAATAGGAGAAAAAAGAGATTAAACAAAGCCGTCACTGCGTCGTGTTCCTCGCTTTCTTTTTGCACAGAAAAACTCCGGGATAGTGCCCCGTTTGTTCACGGGTATCCACGGAGGTTAATTCATTTTTGGCGCGATTTTGTAGCCCTTTTTATGCTTTTCGAGCCTCCCTCGTCACTCTCGCAGGAAATACCGCCTGACACTGAGGGGGCCCCGTGCAGGAGATGGTTTTAACTAACTATACGCTGCGGCGCCCCTCTAATGCCCGCATGAGGGTGATGGGGTCCGCGTGCCCCAGCCCCGCGCCGGCGGGCATGCCCTGAGCAATGCGGGTGACGGTGCAATTGAGTGCTGAAAGCTGCTCCGCCAGATAGAGCGCAGTGGCTTCTCCCTCCACATCGCTACCGACGGCTAAAATGACCTCACACCCGGGTGCGGAGCGAACCCGTGCAAGGAGCTTCTCCACGCTCAAATCTTCCGGCATCACGCCATCCAACGGGGAAATTTTTCCGCCCAGGCAGTGGTAAAGACCGCGGAATGTTCCACACCGCTCAATGGGCAGCACATCGGTGGGTTGCTCCACCACACAGAACAAATCGGTTCGGCGTGTGGGGTCATCGCAGGCAGTGCAGCGTTCTCCGGCAGTGGAGAAGAAACCGCATTCCGGACAAGTGGAAATCTCTTGAGCGGCAATGGTGAGCGCGGCTGAAAGCCGCAGTGCGTCATTGCGCCCGTGCTGCAGAAACCAGAGCGCCAGACGCTCCGCCCCGCGGCTGCCCACTCCGGGCATGCGTTTGAGGGCGGAGATTAGTTCCAGGACGGCGGGCGGGTAATCCTGTGCTTTCATACGGCGTTGCGTTTATTTTTTCGGTGGCGAATGTACCAGCGCGTCAGCCAATCCAGCTCAGTCAGTAGCCAGCATCCCAACGAGCAGATGATGGGGGCGGCCATGTTGAGCACGCCTCCCCAGAGTACACAGAGTAAGCCCGGAATGGCCAACGCAGCTGTGGATACGGCCGCGACCTGTAAACGCCCGCTGAAACGGGGCTCACGGAGATAAACAAGGCTGAGATAGAGCGTGACGATAACGCAGATGCCAAACATGCCGCCGACGCTTAACAGGGATACCTGAGCCTCTTGAGCACTGATGAAGAAAGGTGCGCCGCCCAGAAAACGTACTTGTTCCAGCTCTATTTCATACAGTACACCTGTCTGCATAAGCAGTAGCACAGTGATAAGCATAAGCAGACAGATAACCACCCAGCGCAGGAGTCCGAAATCCGCTGCGTTGAGCTTGCTGAGACGTAGAAAAGCAAGGTATTTCATCTGACGGGAAAAAAGCGTGGCGGCGGACTGCCGAGACAACCGCCGCCACGGGAAAACACTTGTTCAGGAATCAGTCCTCATAGCGCTTCACGATGAGGGAAGCGTTGTGACCGCCGAAGCCGAACGAGTTGCTGAGGGCAACGTTTACCTGCTTGGCGCGCCCTACGTTCGGGCAGACATCCAAATCACACTCCGGATCCTGATTAAATACGTTGATGGTGGGCGGGATGAAATTGTCCTGAATCGCCATCACACAGGCCAGAAGTTCAATAGCCCCGGCGGCACCCAGCAGGTGGCCTGTCATCGACTTGGTGGAGCTGACCACCAGACCGTTCTTGGCATAGTCACCGAAGGTGCGCTTGATGGCGCGGGTTTCACAGATATCTCCCAACGTGGTGGAGGTGCCATGGGTATTGATGTAGTCTACATCCTCCGGCTTGAGCCCGGCGTGATCCAGAGCCATCTGCATGCAGCGGCTGGCACCCTCGCCCTCCGGCATGGGAGATGTCAGGTGGTAGGCATCTGCACTCAGCCCGTATCCTACCAACTCAGCCAGAATCCTGGCCCCGCGAGCCTTGGCGTGTTCCAGAGTTTCCAGGATAATCACACCGGCACCCTCAGCCATCACAAAGCCGTCACGGTCAATATCATACGGACGGGAAGCGGTGGCGGGGTCATCATTGCGGGTGGAGAGAGCCTTCATGTTGGCGAAACCGGTAATGCCGATGGGCAGAATAGCCGCCTCAGCACCACCGCAAATCATCACATCGGCATCACCGAACTTCATGATACGCCATGCTTCGCCAATGGAGTGGTTGGCTGTGGCGCAGGCGGTGGAAATGCTCATATTGGGCCCGCCGAAGCCGTATTCAATACTAATCATGCCGGCGGCCATGTTGGTGATCATGTAGGGGATGCAGAAAGGAGATACACGGCGCGGCCCGCTCTTGATAAGTGTCTCGCAGTTGTCGCCGTGGATTCCCAGACCGCCGATACCGGAGCCAATCATCACACCTACGCGGGTGCCATCCACCTTTTCCGGATCAATGCCGGCATTCTCCAGAGCCTGAGCGGCAGCACCCATGGCCAACTGCTCAAAGCGGTCACAGCGGCGTACTGCCTTCGGATCTTTCTTGAAATAGGGAGAGGGGTCGTAGTTGCGCACCTCGCCGCCGATGTGAACGGCGTACTTCTCCGAGTCGATACTCTCAATCATGCGAATACCGGAACGGCCGTTTTTCATGGCATCCCAGTTCTCTTCCACGGTGTTGCCGAGGGGAGAAAGAGCACCCATACCTGTGATAACGATTCGTCGGTCTGTCATAGCTTATGCCAGCATGTTAGCTAAATGCTAGTGTTAAGTCAAGCTTAAAAGATTATTTCCCGGCTTCTGTCGGCGTTAATTGACTTGAAAAACCATCATTTTTCAGTGAATTAAGCAAAAGCGGGATAAATTCCGGGCAGAAGAATACGGAATTGTGGTCAGCCTGTAGTACATGTTCCACCGGACGGGAGGGGAAGGCCTGCACTAAAGCCGCCGTGTGGGGAGCGGTGACCAGCTCATCTGCCGCGGCTCGCAGAACGGTTACGGGGCAGGTGATGCGCGGTGCAAAGTCAGTAGAGACAAAGAAATCATGCAGGAGCAGGTGGGGGAGAAGAGGTGCGAAATCACATGCTACTTCGGTGATGCTGTCAAAGGGGCAGATGAGGGTGAGCGTAGCGGGGTTCTCTGCGGCAGCTACCTGTACAGCTACCCCGGAGCCGATGCTGTAGCCCACCACGTGCAGCGCAACGGGTTTCCCCCCGATGCGCTGACGCGCTTCTGCTATATTGTGTCGGGCATCCTCCACCAGTCGGGATTCTGAGGGAACTCCCTCGCTGTCGCCGTAACCGCGGTAATTCAGCATCAGGTACGATCGGCTTTCGTCCGCCCTTGCCAATGCCAGCAGCCCACCTATATTCATGTTGTTGCCGCTATAGACTGCCACGAGTGGTCTCCCTTGTCCGCGATTGAAAAACCAGCCGCGTAGCACGGTGCCGTCTGCCGCAGTAAACTCCGTGTGCTGTGCCGCGCAGCCATACTCCTCATCCGGTCTGTGGGCAAAAAAACCGGGAAAAATGCTCAGGCGTACCAGGTACACTGCTGCCGCCAGTAGTAGAAGCGGCAGTAACACTTTTTTGAGAATGGTGAGAATACGAAACTTGCATCTGCTCATTTGTCGGCAATTCTTACACAGCTCTACCGCCGGGTCAAGAGTAAATCGAATTTTCCGGCTTGAATAGTGTTGACAAGCAATTGAAAAGATGCCAAACTCCCGCGCGTGAAAATGAGATTGTTAGGCGTTTTGGCAGGGCTGCTTTCAGTTGGTGTATCCTTGAGCGAAGATGCAGTGCGGGAACTTCTGCTCACTCCGCCGGAAGAAATTTCTGCCGTAGATTGCAGTGATGACGAGTTCTTTGCCTGCTACGCGACTTCGGTAAGTGCTGATGTGGAGACTTATTTGTCTGCATATCAGGATTCTGTGAGTGAGGAGGAAGTTGAGCTCATACGCCGCGAGACGGAGTCGTTTATTGCCGCTGCCCGCAGGGCCTATGATGCCTCGCTCGCCTGGGCGGGTTGCGATAGCAGGCAGAACGACAACTATGCTCACGCCTACCGCAATATGCTGCGCACAAGACTGCTGCATGATTTGCACCTGCTGCATGCCACCGGTAGTCCGTGGTGCAGCGGGTTGAATACGGATATGCTCCGCACTCCGCCCGCTCTGCCTCAGACTGAGCAGCTGCTGGTGGATAATCTGGGCGGCAGCACCGCAGCCGATACTGCGCTGGCGCAGCAGCTCCTGGAGCTTCATTTCTCACAGATTGAGGCACGGCGCCGTATGCTCCGACAGGTGCTGGCTGATTTTGGGAGTGCCGCTTTCCTTTTCAAGTCAGATACTCCCGCCGAAGCAAGCCAAACCGATACTGCGAGCTTCGATACCGCAGAGACCGCATGGGATGCCTACCTGACCGGGCTGCGCCGAATGCACTACCCGCTTATCTCTCACCGCACAGGGGGTAGCGGCACTCCGGCACAGGTTACTGTTGCTCATGCTCTTCTGCTCATGTCTCAGGAAGAGCGGCTGGATAATCTCTCCGCTCTGCGTGCCAAACCATTTCCTTCTCAACACCTGACAGACTTCAGCAAGTTGGAGATGACTGAGGCAGAGAAAGAGGAGCAACAGTTTGAATTAATCAAAAACTCCAAATACACCACGGAGCAGAAACTGGCCTTGTATGCCAAGGCCACGGGGGTGGAAAAACTGCTGCGAACTCCCGTAGAAATGAGAGATCCTCAGTTCAATGAGCAGGCGTGGAGTGATGATGAGTTCTTTGTGCATTATACCGCTGCCATTCGTGAGGATATGGAAAAGTTTATTAGTGAGGAGCTTAACGCTGACCATTACCTCAAACGCTATGGCAAAGAACAACAAGAGGCAGATGTTGCTCATTGCCGACAGTTGGTCGATAAGCTGGCAGCCGCTGCGCGTGCTGCCCACAGGGCATCCATGAATTGGTTTGAAAACGAACTGCTTATCAGTGGTCACATGTATAACGGCTCGGTGGAAGTTCGGCATCTTTTTCGTATTATTCTGCAGAATCGTTTGCTGGGGGACTTGTTCCTCATGGGGCATAATGCCGCTAACCTTTGGGCCGGGTCCATCTCTGAAAATGGTTATCAGGGCAGCTGTCTCACTGATATTCTCTCTGGGGATTTCGTGGAGGCTGTGGCAGGGCGGGATTGCATCAGCACACAAGGGTACGCGATAACTCAATACCACAAAAAAGAGTCCCAACTGGAAAACTTAACCAAATATCGCCGTTTCATTCTCTGCGATATTTATCAGGATGATGCGATGCCGCCGGAACAAGTAGAATACGAAGAGCCGGAAGAAGAAGCCCCGCTGATTCCCGAGCAGGAAAAAAGGATGTGCCTTTCTGAGAAATTGGCACAGGCGTTTGCCGGACTGTTCCGAAAAACGCCTGATGCCACGGAGCAGGAAAAATACCAACCGTTAGAGGCAGAGCCGCATTATCAGAAAGCCGCAGAGCTGTTTCGCGAAGCGGAAAGAGCCTGGATTGCCTACATAAAGGTGCTTAACAACATCAACTACCCTGTTGATAACTCGCTTTTCAGCGGTAGTGGTACCGGTGGATTTATTCACGAATTTGCCGCCAATGCCATTCAGTCGCACAATTCTTTTCTGCTGGACATCATTTCCTTTGCCGGCGGGGGGATAATCCCTTCCGTAAAGACGATTGATTTTACTCAGTATGAGGAAACAGAGGAGGCATCAGAGATTATCAATCAGATTCCCGGTTAAGAGAAGATGCTGAACGTTGATAATAGTTGCATTCGCCGCAGGGACAGGCAGTTGGACGAACAATCCTCGCAGCAATTGCTGAGGGCTGCAGAGTTCGGTACGCTCTGCCTGCAGGATACTGCCGGAGGTGGTTATGGCGTGCCCCTGCACTATGTGTGGGACGGCGCGGACTCTCTCTACCTGCACTGCGCACCGGAGGGGCACAAGCTGGACTGTCTGGCGGCTGAACCGCGTGCCTGTTTTGTTATCACCGGTCGTAGCCATATCTTGCCGGAAGCCTTTTCCACAGCCTACGAAAGCCTGTTGCT
>JAFQEY010000096.1 GCA_017398765.1 Akkermansia sp. | reverse complement strand
ACTCTATTATTGCTTGTTTACTCATTTTGAGTGACATGTGTATATGTTAGTGCCTGATTTATGAGGCATCCAGCTTTTCACGTGTCAGCCTAACTCGTGAAAAGTGTCAGTTCGGTGACTGGATTTTTGAGGCAATGCGCAGGACTGGTTTTAGGGTAAAAACTTTGTTTAACCTTGACATCAGCATTCGGAATGTTGTAGACTGTGGCTGGTCAGTTAAGATTGCGGATTTCTTCTTCTGTATCCGTGATTAGCTGTCGTAACGCAATTTAATTACTAAGTATGAAAAAGATATTTCTTTCTTTCTTTTCGGTTGCTATCGGATGCGTTGGTGTTGCCAATGCTGCCGTGTATACATGGAATGGTGCGGCCGGTGACAATATGTGGGGTAATAGCCGAAACTGGGATTTAAATAACGGGTACTATCCTCAAAGCAACGCTGATACTGCTATTATCCTTCCCGGTAATGAGGTAATTGTGTGGTCATCAACGCAAGGATATCTTGGTGATACTGCTTCAATTAATCTGGGTGCCGGTAATACCGTCAGGTTTGAGGCAAACCATGCAACAGTTGATCTCGACGTCAGCTCGTTTACCTTGGGCGGCGGTTCCATGTTTAAATTGTTCGGCTCTAATGCTATAGGTTACGGTAAGAACTTTACTATCAATTATGGAACGTTTACAGCGGATTCTCACGGTTTGTTTGATGCCAATATGGGTGGCGGTGTTTTGTGGACGAACGGAAGAACCGTTACACTTACCGGTAATTTTGATGCTACGGGGCTTGCGGGTTCCGGTTCGATTACGCTTTACGATGCTTCTAAGATGTCACACGGTGGCGGTGCTGCCGTATTCGATGTCAGTGGAATTTCTATGACTAAATCTGACAATGTAGACGTAGATATTGTGACAAGCGGAAACAAGGTGGTAATCAACTACACTGTAGCTCCGGCTGTTCCGGAGCCGACCACAGCCACGCTTTCTCTGCTGGCGTTGGCGGGGGTGATGGTACGTCGTCGTCGCAGATAATTTTTGACCGAATCGAACACACAACCGTTGCTCTTTGAGAAGTCGAGTCTTGGGTGCAGACTTTTCTCGAGCAGCGGTTTTTTTGTGTCGAAATAATTTTTTGAGAAAATGAGCAGAGGAGAACGGTTGTCTGGTGTCAATTAATGCAGCCGGACTGTGATCCGAAAAGTGTCTCGACTCCTGCCATCCTCTCAGGACATATCAGACAAATGTAATGTCCGCCGAACCTTATTTCGGCAGCTGCAATCCCTGCATCCACGTTGTGGCGGCGCGGGTGATTTCTCCTGCAACGTTACCCAGTTGTTTGGCGAAACCGGGAACAAACCAGGGGTATCCCCCCACCAGATCGTGAATGACAGCTACTTCACCGTGGCAGGTGGCCGCACCGGCACCGATGCCGATGGTGGGGATACTGCTGCGAAGGGTTAGTTCTGCCGCCAGTGAGTGCCGGGTGCATTCTATGACCACGCAGAATGCACCGGCTCGGATGACCGCATCCAAATCACGAGAGATGGCTGCGGCTTCATCATCTGTTTTTCCTTTCATGCGGTAGCCGCCGTCCTCTTTGACGCTCTGGGGCAGCAGCCCGATGTGTCCCTGTACGGGGATACCGGCTTGCACAATGGCGCGGATTTTTTCTTCCTGAGCAACTCCTCCCTCCAGCTTGATGGCATCTGCGCCGGTAGCCATGAGCCGCCGGGCATTCTCAACAGCCTGTTCCGGTGTGTTGTAGGAATGGATGGGCATATCTACCACTACCAGGGCATTTTTGACGGCACGCACCACACATGCTGCGTGGTGAAGCATGTGTTCCATGGTCACGTGAGTTGTATCCGGGAAACCCAGCATCATCATTCCCAGTGAATCTCCTACCAGTATCATGTCAACCCCGGCTTCATCCAGCATGCGGGCTGTGGGATAATCGTAGGCAGTGAGCTGGGTAATGGGTTGCTTTCCTTTCTTTTCCAGAATGGCTGCAATTTTGGGATTCATCATCTGTTCAGAGGGGGAAGGGGGTTACTGAGTGGGCATCATTCAGCTGCCGGAGCAGCTCAGTCACGTTGTGTGTCTGTCCGGGTAACTTCAGCATGGGGTCTATATCACAGAGAGGTCTCAGAACAAAGGCTCGCAGGTGTGCCCGCGGGTGCGGCAGGGTCAGGGTGGATGATGTTCTGCATTCATCACCACAGTAGAGGAGATCGATATCACAGGTGCGGGCTTCGCCGTAGATTCCGCTGCGGACGCGTCCGAGTTCCTGTTCAATCTGCTGACAGCACTTCAGGATTTCTTCTGCCGGCATGGCTGTCTCCACCTCCACACAGGCATTCAGATAGGCGGGAACCCCCTCAGGACACCCCACCGGCTCTGTCTCATACACCTGCGAAAGCCGCAGTGCTCCGAACAAGTCTGACAAATAGTCGCAAACAGACTCAAGGGTGACCAGACGGTCACCCAAATTAGAGCCAAGGGAGAAACCCACGCGGCGTATGCCGTTGGAAGAATCTTGCATGGGAAACGCTTAATCGGTGAGACCGAGCACGTCCTGCATGCTGTAAAGACCGGCGGGTTTATCCGCAATCCAGAGTGCTGCACGCACAGCACCTCCGGCAAACGTACCACGGTTGGATGCTTTGTGAGCCAGCTCCACACGCTCGCCGTCAATAGCGTAGATAACGGTGTGGTCTCCCACTACATCACCTCCGCGCAGCGTATGCATGCCTATCTGTTTTTGAGGGCGGGCTCCCACATTGCCGAAACGCCCGTGTACCACGTCCTTGTTGTAATCCAGCCCGGTTTCCCGGCAGATTACTTCTGCCAGTGTTCGAGCCGTACCGCTGGGGGCATCCAGCTTGTGGTGATGGTGCATTTCTACAATTTCGATGTCGAAATCTTTGAGGATACGGGTGGCTTTACGGGTGAGCCAGAAGAGGGTGTTCACGCCCACGGAATAGTTGGACGCAAAGACAATGGGTATCTGTTTGGCAGCTGCATAGATGGCGTCGCGCTCCTCATCCGTATGCCCGGTGGTGCCGATAACCAAAGGTTTTTTCTGCGCTACGGCGTTAGCCAGCAACTCAGGAGTAAACCCGTGGAAGGAGAAGTCGATGGCTACATCGGCACATTCCAGTGCTCCCTCAATATCCTCTCCCACGTCATGCGTAGAACCGATGACGGTGTTGGGGTTTGACTCTACGGCTTGCCGCACGGCCTGACCCATGCGTCCCGAAATGCCGGTAATGAGAATCTTCATCATAGTGAGTTTTCCGTTGAATTGTTTTTACATGAGACAGAATTGCTGAAGCAGAGAGCGGAGTTTTTCATGTTTCTCTGCTGCAAGCGGCACGAGCGGCATGCGGATTTCCCAACTGATGTCGCCGCGCAGCGCAAGGGCTGCTTTGATGGGTACCGGATTGGTGTCCAGTGACATGAGTCCTTTCATGAGCGGGTAATATTTCTTCTGCAGAGCTAAAGCTCGCTTGCCGTCTCCGGAGAGTGCGGCCGTCACCAGTTCTTTCATTTCTGCCGGTGCTACGTTGGAGGTGACGGATACCAGCCCCACAGCCCCGCAGGAGATAAAGGGAACGGTCAGCCCGTCATCTCCACTCAGAACGGAGAAATCTGCGGGGAGTGCCTGCACAAGCTGGTTGACGCGCTCCACGCTGCCGCCGGCTTCCTTGATGGCTACGATGGTGGGGCAATCCGCCGCCAGCCGGGCTACGGTGTCTACGGAAATCTCAATAACACTGCGTCCGGGGATGCTGTAAAGCAGTACCGGTAAATCGGTGCTTTCGGCAATCGCCCTGAAATGCCGGTAGAGCCCTTCCTGACTGGGTTTGTTATAGTAGGGACAGACCTGCAGGGTGCCATCCGCTCCCATGGCTGCGGCTTCCCTGGTCATCTCTATGGCTTCAGTCGTTGAGTTGGAGCCGGTGCCGGCAATCACCTGACAACGTCCTGCAGCAAATTCAATGGTGCGGCGGATGACCTCCATGTGCTCATGATGCGAGAGCGTGGGAGACTCCCCCGTGGTGCCCACGGGAACGATACCGTCTACTCCGGCGGCAATCTGTGCTTCTACGAGCGATTTGAGCGCATCGTAGTCAACCTCATTGTTCTTGAAAGGGGTAATAATGGCTGTGTAAAGACCCTGGTATTTCATAAGTACGCAGGTATTTTATCACTCACAGGTAAAAAGTCACGCCTTTTTTGGAGCCGGAGTGTGCGGAAACCCCGCTAAATGGCATCTGCTGCGGTAATTTCTTGACAATTCGAGCCGTTGATTCTAACATGCTGTCATGCAGAAGATGTTCATGAGCTTAATGGCGGGGGGCTGTGTGGTGTTGTGTGCGCAGGCTGCGGAAACCTCTGAGCTTGCCACTGTCTGTGACAGGTTGGAAGCGGCTTTGGAGCAGCAGGTCAGTGCTCTTTCTTCTATCTCTGATGCTGAATCTGCAGCTGCGGCTCTGCCGGAGATTCAGCAATCTCTTGCAGCGCAGAAGGCTCTGTTCGGGGTAGATGAACGGGAGCTCTGGAATTATATCGACCACACCAATGAAGTCAAAACTCCGCTCATGCGCGTTTTGCAGCGTTTGGCCGCTCAGGTGGACAGATTGATGAAAGTGGATTTTTATGGAAATCAGCAGTTGAAACAACTGCTGCTGTAACATCAGCGTCCGCTCCCGGAATAATGGGGCGCAGAGCTCTGTTCCTTTTCCCGCAGCAGATCCTGCAGATGCTCCAGTTCCTTATCCATGTATTCCGGCAGATTGTCACGGTGCAGGCTCATTTCTCTGAGCACGTGGTCCCGGTACTCTATGGCCTCGCGGAAGGATTCTTGCTCTGAGCCGTAGTATAAATCAGAAAAGTAGCGGGTAATGATGCGACCGCAGCGTTGTATGCTGACTCTCCAACCCTGAAAATCGGTGTTTTCGTAAGTGTAGCGGGTGATGTTCTTGTTTTTCATGAAAATGGGGGGGTAGTTCGGGGGAATATGGGGGGTGAGATGCTTTATTTCCCCCTGAAATTCAATAACAAATGGGCTGTCTGTTGCGTGCTCCGATTCTTGGGAATGCCCTGCTGCCTTTGCGGTAATCCCCGCGCCAAAAAAACATCCGCCCCCGTAAATTTTCGGGGGCGGAATGGGTGGTTCAGTTCTTGTTGCAGGGAGTTTGTGACCTGCTTTTAGAAACCTGAGTTCGGGGGTTATTTACTGCAGATGATTGTATTAGGCGAGAGACCATAGACCTGCGGTTCATACATGAGCTGAGCCTGGGCGGGTGGCGCGGTGGCGATACCGGCGCGTTTTACGCGGGCGTAGTAGCTCATGTTGAGCAATTCTCGCCCGTACCAGCGCGTGCAGAAGCCCCGCACGCGGTCAGCCAGATATTCCTTATGGTCAAACCAGCGGCTCCACGGCCGCCATTCAAGCTCTAAGCCTGCCGCCTGACTCGGTACATTCGGGTTAATGGCTTCCATGCAGGCGGGCAGGTAGTCCTCCAACACGAAATACTCTAAATCCGGTGCAGCTTTGGCGCAGGTGAGGGTCACGCGCACCACATCACCCACGCGGAAATCTGTGGCGGGTTTCCAGTTGCCCTCTTCGTCCTTTTTCTCGTACACACGGGTGACCTGCAACCCCTTTTCTGTAACACCCGGGTATTCCGTCTTCTCCGGCAGGGCGCGGAAGTTCACGTTGAGATATGCTGTGCCCTGTGTGGTGGTGATGACGGTGGGCAGCTCACAGAGTTTTGCTGTTGCCGGTGGTGTGTAGCGTGTGATACCCTTGCTGAGCGTGATTTGTGTGCCATCCTGCAGCTGCACGGTGGTGGAGCCCGTCTCTGCGGGCTCGAGCCGCAGGTATTCGCCCAGGGCCACGAGCATCCAGCCGCTCTGCCAGGTGGTCATGTGGCGGTAATCGCGGCCACGGCTGCGCATCCAGTTCAGGAAGTCGGTGTGGCGTTCTGTCGGCTTCTGCCGCAGGGCTGCGATGAAGCGGATATCCGGTTCTGCGCGTGTCTGCCACCACTCTGCGCCGTGTTGCGGAGTGCCCGCGAGGGCATCGCGGAGAACCGTTGCGATGATTTCCTCATTGCCACAGGCGCGTCCGATGGCATAGCGTGAGTAGACGGAGAGCTTTTTCCATTCATCTTCACTGCGGGTGCTGAGGTATTGCCGCAGTTTCTGCATTTGTTCCTCCGGCAGGGGGGTGCCGTTTTCTGCTGCCAGAGTGAACACGAGAGCCGCATGGGCACTGGCCCACAGGCAGGATTCACGGGAGTCCGACCAGTAGCCCAGCCCGCCGTCTGCCTGTTGGCGTTTGAAGAGCTTTTCTATGGTCCGGGTGATAACCTGGCTGACTTCCTGCGGGCTGACGCTTTGCATGGTGGGTGAGAAGGGGGCCAGTCGGCTGTGGAAAATCCAGGGCAGTAGTCCGGAGGCCGTCTGCTCTGTGCATCCGTAGGGATAGCTCAGCACAAAATCCATGGCAGAGGCAAGATGCAGCAGCGGGTTGGCAGAAAGCTCCAGCTGAACGGTGTTGCGCGTGGAACTTGCCAATTCTGCTGCGGGCAGGGTTGCAAGCTTCAGCTCTTCTGCCCCGGCTGCCTGCACCAGGTGGTGTGTTTCTTTGAGCACCGGAGCCGGGAAGCGCACGGGGAAGCTGCCCTCCACAGCATCACCTCCGGCGGCGGCGGTGGCTGTCCACCGCAGGGTGTTTTCACCCTCTGCGGCGGCGCTGAAATCAAAGAAGAGCGTGCCGGTGGTGCCGGCTTTCAGCATGATGCTCTGCGGGGCTCCCGCTCCCTCGAGACTGACCTGCCAGGTGTCATCCTTTTCGGTATTGTTGGTGATGGTGAGCGGGAGTCGTAATCTGTCTCCCACGCTCATGAACAGCGGCGTGCCGGGGGTGAGCATGACCGGCTGGTTGACGGTGAATTCTCCCTCCGCCTGCCCGAAGCGCTTGCCGCAGCGGCTGACAGCCACGGCAAAGACGCGGTAGGTGGTCAGGGTATCCGGCAGTTTCACCCTGGAGGAAAAGTACCCGTTCTCATCGGTGCGCAGGGCTGCCTGCCAAACGGCCACAGGGGCAAAATCGGTACGGAGTCTCGGTTTGGGTACGTCTCTTGTCTCTGCCATGGCGGACGGTGCAGCCTGAGCTGATTCTGCCCCCTCGTCACTCAAGTCCATCCCCATATTCATGGCGATATCCTCTTCGTAGTCCTCTTCTCCGGTGGTTGCTGCTTTGTGGAGCACGCCTGCGGCAAAACTATCGGTGGGCCTTGCTCGGTAGTGGTTCTGATAGATGCGGAACCATCTCCCGGTTCCGATAATTCTGCCATCGTGGAGCGGTCCCAGCAGTACAGGTGAGAGGCTTTCCTGCCTGGTATTCCAATTCCGGTCGTTTCCTCTTAAATAGAGACGCTGCCACCGTTTGTGGGTGAATACACTACTGAACATTGGCAGTTCATAGGGGGAGACGGACAGCATGCCTTTATCCACGGCAAAGAGGGTGACTGCGGCATCGGCGGCACTTCCGTCCGGCAGTGTAACGCGACCGCTCAGCTCTGTTTCGCTCCCCGGCAAGACTGCTTGCCCGGGGGTAGTAAGAGAGACGCTTACCTGCGCTTCCGGGCGCGGAATTATGCAGGAGTCGTCAGTACTGACCCATTCGGTAAAGAGTTTGTTTTTTCCTTCTGTCGGTTGTAGCAGTTGGCAGGCAAGGTGACCGCTCTCTCCCTCTTGCAGGGGGAGGTGTTGAGTTTCCGGCTTCCCTTGTACTCGAATGGGGATGGCTCGTATTCCCTTCAGGCTTTGCAGCACCAGCAATGCGTCTCCGGCACGGTGTGTTTGAAGCTGTAGGAGCAGCCCCTGTTGCGTGGGTTTTGCGGTGATGCGGGTGATATCCTGAGCGCGGGTCGTGGCGTCATCCTGCTCTTCGCGCGCCTCCCAGGTGTAATACCGGAGTCTTGTTTCCAGTTTGCGACCGGCAGAATCAGTGCCGGATACCAGCACTTTCAGTTGGCGACTGTTATTCGCACGTTCAAACAATTCCGCCAGGGGCAGGGGAATTCCTGACTCACAGTTGGCAGGAACGGTAATGTCTTGCTCCAGAAGACATGTTTCCTGCGACCACGCGATGCAGATACCGCCGGGTAGTGTTTTTTCTTGTATGGTATCGGCACACACGCGCACATGCACCGTCTGTTCACGGCCGAGCTTGGTCTGTGTATCCGCTGCGTACAGGCACAGTGCAGAGCGGTGCAGCGAGGCCGTGAAATCTGCGGCATAAATGCGTTGATTGACGTCGGGGAGCTGCAGGTATTCCTGGCGGTCATTCACTACACTGCCTTGGACGCTCAGCCAGGCCTGTCCATTGAGATGAAGCGGGAAGTCCTGCGTGATGATGCCGCTGATGCCGGCGTTTCCCTGAGCATCCGTTTTAACGCGGAAATTCAGCGATTTGGCGGGTTTTTCTCCCGCGGTGCGGGAGAGCATGGGGGCAGAGCAGCTCAGTGTCAGCTCTGCTTCGGCATTGCTGAGCGGTGTCCCGTTCAAATCTGTTGCCTGTACTGAGATGTTGAATGTGTCCGGGCGGATGGAGGCTGCCTCCATGGTAATTTCGGCGGCGAAGGTATCTCGGCGGAATACCTGACAGGGGAGTATCAGGCGGTTGTCATCGAGCCGTTCACCGGGCGCATTCAACTCTACCCGGTAGTTCCCTGTAACATCTTCTTCCCCGTTCGGCAGGGGGAATGAGTGTGCCCAGCTGCCGTATTCATCCGGTGTTATATCCCGGCGGAAGAGTATGTCGCCATTCGGGCGGGTTACTTTCAGGTGCAGAACTTTCACCCCATCCGCTATGCTGCATTCGGATGTGGGGGAAACGCGGCGCAGCACGCCACGCAGATGTACCGTGTCTCCCGGACGATAGAGCGGGCGGTCGGCAAAGGTCTCAGCCTGCAGCTTTTGTGAGGGTGAAAAGTAGGAAGAATCGGTGGTGGCGGTGGTATAATCATCTCCGGCGCAGACGATGCAGTTTTTATCCCACTCCCCTGTGTGGCAAATCCCGTTGTGAATCGGAAGTCGTTCTCCGTTTTTTGTCACCAGCTCACCCTCTGATACCAGAGAGCCATCACTCAGCCGCGTGAGAATAAGCAGCCCCTCATCCGCTGAGGCGAGCAGGTCTGTCACATGAATGGGGAAGTAGCGAGCCTGCTCAAAAAGATCCGATTTCAGCCCCAGTGATTCAAGAACACGGCGAACCGCAGGTGTCACTTTCGCTTGAACCTTCACAATATAGTAGCCGGGTTTGGTGTTTCCCCCGGTGAGTGTGTCCAGATTCACGCAGAGCTCACGCGAATATAATAACTCGTTGCTGTCCACTTTCTGCAGGGAGATGGTGTGGGGCTCAAATGCGGTCAGTCGAGACAGGAAAGGCAGCGAGACGAGTCGGCTTGCAACCAATTCTCGCTCGGCCTGCAATATGTTTTTACGCAGCCGTTTCAGGGTGTTTTCCTTGTCGGTGTTGTTTTTCTTCTCCTCCAGCGCAAGTAGGTAGCGCAGTTTTTCCAGCCAGGAAGCGTGTTCGGTCTGCTTCGTCAAATCAGACATGATGCTTCCCTCTTTCTGAAATTGTTCCGCATTCATGTGCCATACCTGCATTTGCAGCGATTCCACATTGTGGGCGGGCAGGCGGAATACGTGATCTCCGCGCAGGGGGAGATGCGGCATGCCGAGCCCCAGCTGGGGGGCTGCAGGGTGGATGCTGATGCGGTGGTGGTGGTCGCAAATGGTGGAAAGCCCATTTGCCGTGGTGGTCCCGGCGGGGATGATGATGTCCAGCTCTGTGGGGTCCATGGCACTGAACTCCACATTCAGGGCGTTCACCGTGTCTTCAGGGGAAAAACTCAGCAATTCTATGCCGTTGTCATCTTTGGGAATCCCGTGGAACCTTGCTACCTTGTCTGTTTTTGGCGGGAGCAGCTTGAAACTGACTTCTTTTCCGTTCAGAGAAAGGGTTTTGGTGTCGCCGTTGTCGGTGGCTGTCTGTCCGCCTGCCCGAATCGTGAGTGAGCGAAAAATGCTTTCAATCGCACTTTTTTTTACGGGGCAGGAAAAGGAAATGCTCAAATACATGCGGCCGGATTGTTCCGCATCTGCGGACAAGGGGAAAATATGCTGGGTGACATCGGTGCCCGGCTCCGCCTCCGGAGTAAAGAGGTGGGCTGACTTGTCACTTTCCCGCAGCCCGCTTTCTTCTGCCGGTGTGGCGCGGAATTCCCATTGGTCACCTGTATTGGGTAGCTCCGGGGCACGCACCATCACAAATCCCGGCACCGGGGTTTCGCCATTCACCTGTGACCAATCCGGCTTCTGCTCTTTCAGCACTTGCAGTGCCCGGTTCAGATATTCAGCGGGAATCATCCCCAGTTTCGCCGGCTCCGCTTTGCCGGGAAGTGACTCTCCGAAGCTGAAGGAGCCGTCTTTTTCTTCCCTGCAATATCGGAACGAATACTGCACCGCGGTATCGGCGGAAAACTCCTGAGCTTCTTTGCTGTGTCGGTTCTCCGGTGTTACGCAGAAGGTGGCGGTTGGAGTGCCGGCAACCGGGGCGATTCTCAATCCGCTGCGCGGGCAGCTGAAGCGGTATGTGGCTTTCTCCATGTTTCCGCCTGCCAGGTATTTATCCTGACCTGGTTTGAAGGTAAGTTGAAAAGAGGTGAACACTGAAGTGCCCGGGGCAAATGTTACCTGCAGGCAATCCTGATCAAGCCACAGGCATTCCGGTTGGTGCGTGCTATCTCCTGTTACATCAAATTTGTCTGACTTTTTCAGTAATTCACTCCTCTGCACAACCGGTTCGGGAAATCTGAGGAGAACAAGATTTCCCCGTTCAATGGTTTTTCCCGATGACGTTGGCACGAGAGCGGCTACGAGAGCGAGTCTGGTAAGAATGTTATTCATACTGGATTATCCGCATTGTACAGAAAAAGATAGCTGATAGCGAGAAAAAAGTGACTTCACCGAAATTATGTTCTCCGGCCGGTGGGGTATCAATCCTATCCGTGAACGGCTTATTTGTAACCGCCCTGACTGTGGGTAATAAAAAACCGCCCGAATCCTGGCAGATTCGGGCGGCGTTTGGGGAAAGGTAAATCAGAACTTGTAGTTGTCGCCGTAGCCGTAATGCTCGGCAATGTAGTCCACGTCTTTGTCTCCGCGACCGGAGCAGTTGGCGAGAATGGCACCGGTGCCCATTTCCCGTGCCTTGCGCATGGCGAATGCTACAGCGTGGGAGCTTTCCAGTGCGGGGATGATACCTTCGTAGCGTGAGAGCTTGAAGAAGGCATCCACGGCCTCTTCATCGCTCACGCTTTCATACTTTACGCGGCCGATATCGCGCAGGAAGGCGTGCTCCGGGCCGACGGAGGGGTAATCCAGACCGGAGGAGATGGAGTAGACGGGGGCGGGATCGCCGTTTTCATCCTTGAGCATGATGGAGTTGAAGCCATGCATGATACCTTCCTCGCCGAACTGCATGGAGGCTGCATGGTCACCCAGAGCCGGGCCGCGCCCCAGCGGTTCGACACCGTAGATATCCACCGGGTCATTGAGGAAAGCCGGGAACATGCCCATGGAGTTGGAGCCGCCGCCCACGCAGGCGCATACCACGTCCGGCAGGATGCCGGTCATCTCCAGGAACTGGTCGCGGGCTTCATTGCCGATGACCATCTGGAAATCTCGCACCATCATGGGGAAGGGATGCGGCCCCACTACGGAACCGATACAGTAGATAGCGTTCTTGTAATCGCGCAGGTAAGCTTCGAATGCGGAGTCCACGGCTTCTTTGAGGGTCTTGAGCCCGTGGGTGACGCAGACAACATTGGCCCCCAGCATCTTCATGCGGGTCACGTTGGGTGCCTGCTTGGCAATATCGACCTCGCCCATGTGGATTTCGCATTCCAGCCCAAAGTAGGCGGCGGCGGTGGCGAGAGCCACGCCGTGTTGTCCGGCACCGGTTTCGGCAATAATTTTCTTTTTGCCCATGAACTTGGCCAGCAGGCCCTCACCCATGCAGTGGTTGAGTTTGTGGGCTCCGGTGTGGTTCAAGTCCTCACGCTTGAGATAAATCTGTGCACCGCCGTTGAGCCGGGAGAGCCGCTCGCAGTGGTACACGGGTGTTGGTCTGCCTTGAAACTGCTTGCGGATGCGGCGCAGCTCACTGATGAACTGGGCTGAGTGACAGATGCTGTTGTAGGCCTCAGTTATTTCCTTGAATGCGGGCTCCAGTTCTGCGGGGAGGTAGGCACCGCCGAAACGACCGAAATAGCCGTTCTTGTCGGGATAATGGCGAAGATAGGTGCGGAAATCCATGTCGGCGGGCATATTAGAGCATTTTGCCGCTCCGTGCAAGGCTTTTCCGTGGCTTGCGGTTATTTCTTCCGTGATTTTGCTATTCATGATATTGTATGATTTGGTGTGGGTGAAATATGAATAAAAAAAAGGCCTGTCGTAAGTTCGACAGGCCGCATTCCGGTGTGATTTTTCAGCTGTTCTCCGATGCATGAACTCTGTGTCCCTTACGACGCTATTCGCGGTAAGAGCCACCACCAACGCTTCTGGACGGTAACAGTGTTCATCATTCGAATCGGCGGTTATTTTGTCCCTGATTTCGGAAAATGTCAAGTAAAATCGCTTGCAGTGGGTATATATATTAGATTTGAGCCACGCAGTTGTACCCTGCCGGGGGCGTCATCCTCAAATAACTGTCCCGTGCCGAGGCCATGGAGGATTCCCGGAGCGTGGGCTCCGCACCACTCTGCCAGTGCCGTATGCCCGATGTGGCTTTCCAACGCAGAGTTGAGCCACACGCGGATGCCTCGCTGTGTTGCCAGCCTGTACAGGTGTTCGGCTGCCGCGAAACCGCCGTGCAGAGAGGGCTTGATGACGAGTGCCTGTGGCATGACGGTGTCCAGAAAACGCTCTGCATCATGGTGGGCTCTGATCAGCTCTTCGTCTGCGGCAATGGGCAGGGGGTGGCGGCGGCAAAGCTCGCTCAGGATTCCCCATTGACCGGGACGAATGGGTTGCTCAATAAGGCTGACTCCGGCTCTGGCTAGGGCATCCAGGCTGCTGAATGCTTCTTCGGGTGAAAAGGCTCCGTTGGCATCCACACGTATTTCCGCTTGGGGGAACGCGGCGTGGGCTTCCTTCAGCATTTGTATTTCTTCATCAAAGGGCAGGGCTCCTACCTTGAGCTTCAGACAGCGGAAGCCGCGCTTGATTCCCTCTGCCATGGCCGCCAGCATGCTGTCTGTATCTGACATCCAGATGAGGTGGTGAATCTCTATCCCGCATTCACCGCGAGTAAACGGACTTTCCCAGCGTGCCCGCCCGGGTTGCTTCGCTTCTGCCAGAGCACATTCCAGACCAAAGCGTATGGGGGAGGGTATGCCCATTTCTGCCGGAATGTGCCCCAGACGCTCGGTTTCGGCACACCAGTAGCGCAACTCTGACTCCGTGGGTTCCGGCAGCAGCCCGGGCATGGTGCAGCATTCTCCGTACCCTGTCCCCTCTGCTGTGCGGGCTTGAATAATCCACGTTACTCGCTCTGTCAGATAGCCACGGGAAGTTGCTGCCGGTCTCCGAAAATGCAGCACTCGCTTCTGCCAACGAATCCGCATGTTGTCTCCCTCAGGGCATTTTGGGGTATTTGGAGAAATCCGGCTTACGCTTTTCCAGAAACGCGCGGGAGCCCTCGTGCGCCTCATCACACATGTAGAAGAGCATGGTGGCATCCCCTGCCAGTTCCTGTATGCCGGCCTGTCCGTCCAGCTCTGCATTGAGTCCGGCTTTGATAAGACGCAGAGCAATAGGTGAATGCTGCATCATTTCTTCTGCCCATTGCACATATTCGTCCTCCAGTTGCTCCGGGGGAACAACTTTGTTCACCAAGCCCATTTCCAGAGCCTCCCGGGCACTGTATTTGCGGCAAAGAAACCAGATTTCACGCGTTTTTTTCTGCCCGATGCAGCGCGCCATGTATGAAGAGCCGAAGCCGGCATCAAAGCTTCCGACTCGCGGTCCTGTTTGCCCGAAAACGGCATTTTCTGAGGCGATGGAGAGGTCACAGACTACATGCAGCACATGCCCGCCGCCGATGGCGAAGCCGTTGACTGCTGCAATCACCGGTTTGGGCAGGGAGCGAATCTGCTTCTGCACATCCAGCACAGAAAGCCGCGGAATGCCAGATTCATCCAAATAGCCACCGTGACCTTTCACATTCATATCCCCCCCGGCGCAGAAAGCCACTTTTCCCGCTCCGGTCAGCACCACCACAGAGATGTCCTGCATCTCGCGGCAGAGGCGGAGCGCATCGCTCATTTCCGCTGTGGTGAGTGGGGTGAACGCGTTGCGATAGCGCTCGCGGTTGATGGTGATGCGGGCTATGCCGCCGTGTTGTTCAAAGAGAATATCCCTGTATTCCTTGATGGTTATCCATTCGCGTTTCATACTTAGTGTGCGGCGTTGTTGTAAAATTGTTTCAGAATGGCGGCATCTTCCTGCGCATTCGTAAAGACCTCCAGTAACTGCGGACTATCGGCGTCTTCTCGAAGCAGAAAATCAATGCCGTAAAGCAGTTCTGCCTCTCGACGGACGGCGCGGTAAGCGAAGCCGCAACTGCGTGCCCATGCTTCTGCCGTAGCACGGTGCGGAGCATTGACGAGCGGACTCTCCGGAGCCCCGATGGCTGTGAAAATGCCCCCGCAGGAGTTATTGAGCAGCAGAATGCGAACTCGGTTGCTGATACCGGGCATCCACAGCGCATTCATATCGTAGAAGAAGCTCAAATCACCGCAGATAAGCAGTTGCAACCGACTGTCTCCTCCGGCAAAACCTAAAGCCGCTGAGACGCAACCCTCAATACCGTTGACCCCGCGGTTACATTCCACATGTATCCCCTCTCTCAGGGGGAAGAGTTGGGCGTAGCGCACGGCGGAACTGTTACCCAGATGCAGCACGGCGTGCTCCGGCAGGGCAGCCAGGGCAGCCCCCACGGCACTCATACCGCAGTAGGCGGCATTGAATGTCGGCGGCTCAGCCGCCCAGCGGGACACATAATCCTCATCCCCTTCATCAGCAAAAGCTGCCAGCAAATCCCATACTTCATCCGCTGACCCTTCGATGCAGTGGGTGAGCGCACAGAAGGTATCGCAAACCTCACCATCGGGGCTGATGTGCCAGTGCTCTTTCGGCGGGTTGTTGCGTAGCAGCTGCTTGAGCCGTTTAGAGATGATACAACCGCCCACGGTAATGAGCAAATCCGGCGCCATGCCGTCCGTCCCAAGGCTCAGCAGAGCATCCGGGCGGTTGCAGAGCAAGCGGGAGTTACTCAGTTGCTCTCCGACGGTTGCAAATTGCTTTTCCGTCACCAGGCTCGGGGGAATGGCGGCTTCTTCAGGCAGTTGCCCCACCAGAATCATGCGTCGTGGCAGAACCGACACCCGAGCGAGCAGTGCATCTTCATCATCTGCGGTCATGCAAGCCAGCTCGGTGCGGCGGATGACTCGCGGCTGTGGCAGCCGTTCTGTCGTTGTGTTGAATAGCGGTTCGCTCAGCGGGATATTCAGTTGTACCGGTCCGCCTGCGCGGTGGCGCAGCTCCAGCAGTGCTTCATTGATGATGCGGTTGGTTTCCTGTCCGCTTGCGTCTCCTTCCGGCATGTTGAACGCGGCTCGCACCAGCGTTCCGAATGCGCCCGGTTGCGGGAGCGTCTGTCCGTCCTGCTGCCCAATCCAGACTCTCGGGCGGTCGGCCGTGAGCAGCAGCAGCGGAATCCGGCGGTAATATGCCTCCGCTACGGCAGGATGCAGGTTCAGCACTGCTGAGCCGGAGGTCACGCACACCGCTACAGGAGCCTTTACCTGCTGTGCCCACCCCAGTGCGACAAAGCCGGCACTGCGTTCATCCACCACGGTGCGGCATTCCATACCGACCGCTGACAACGTGAGAGCGAGGGGGGCATTGCGACTTCCCGGGCTGATGACACAGCGGCTTACCCCATGTGCTTGCATCAGCGCAGCCAGTTCCCGCAGCTCTTTCTTGTCGCTCATCTCTGCCATTTCGCGCAACATGGTAGCACACTTACTACCGCTCGGCAAGGAAAACCCCGCTACACAGGGCAAACCCATTTCGATGTCGGGATTTTTTATTGACTTACCTCTGTTGCGTTTTTTGCGTCGAATGCACTAAAGAGGACTTCCTCCGGTTTTTGTGTATTCCATGCGGCCTGTTTTCTCATTCTGGCCAACGATTTTGTTCCTCCTAGATCGTCACGCGAGCGGAGACCAGAGCACCACCGTCAGTTGTAGGATTTGATATATGATTCATGATGATAAGGGGTGTTGGATCAGGGTGCAACCCGTGTAGGAATATAGCAGAAAAAATCCAAGGGCAAGAAATATGCCGGGTGATTCTTTTCATGCCCCCCCTCTGAAACCAACAGACATAGATACATACAAAAAAAGAAAACCGGTTCTGTTCAGGACAGAACCGGTTGAAAAACAGGGGAGCCCGGGGTGGAATCCGGTGGGCGGGCTATTAGGTTTATCGCTTATTGAGATAGTTGACGATGCCGTGACCGATAGCTTCAGCGTAGCGTTTTGCTCCTTCCGGTGAGGCCAGGAAGCGTGCGTGCTGCGGGTTGGAGAGATAGGCCGCTTCTGTGATGACGGCGGGTACGCAGTTTTCCTGACAGGCGTTCAGCCAATCTCCGCCGCCGCGTCGACCGTTATCACGCAGAATGGTGGTGCAGGGGAGCCCGTTGTTGGGCATTCCTTTCTCAAAGATGGTTTTGTTGATAACATCTGCCATTTCCCATGCCAAGTGCCCGCCGCGTTCATTGCAGTACATAGCCCCCTTATTATAAACCATCCAGTGGTTGGTGTGGCTGTTGTGGTGCAGGAATATGACACAGGCTGGTTTCTGGTCAAGAGCGTAATCTACGCTGAGCATGCCGACAGCCATGCGGCGCGGTTGGTGGCGGGAGCGGTAGATGCCGGTGACCACAGGGGTATTCACTTGATGCACGCCAGCTTTACGCCCGGCTTCCGCCAATTTGGCGTTGGTCGGGGTGGCACCGCGGTTGCAGATGAGACAGGTGTACCCCGCCCGCTCGATGATGCGTTTGGTGTGGATGGCGTTGCGATACCAGAATTCGCATTCCTCGATGCTGCCGCCGTAGCGGGCATCCGGGGTGCGAGCCCCCTGACCGCCGCGCTGCGGGTGGTAGTAGTGCCCGATGTCCAGCACAACGGTGCGGGATTCCCGCGCCTGAGCGCAGAGCCGCTGCTGGGTACAGCTGCCTGTCAGCAGTGTGAATGTGACGATGAGAATTAAACCAAGATAATGCTTCATAACGGTAACTGAGACTGGCCTCCCGGGAGGGTGGCACCAACCTTGCGGTAGGCGGCGGGCATGGCTTCGCGGCCGCGAGGGGTGCGCTTGATGTAGCCCTGCATGATGAGGAAAGGCTCGTGGACATCTTCGATGGTGGATTCATCCTCTCCCACGGCAACGGCCAACGAAGCGAGCCCCACGGGACCACCACTGAACTTGTAAATCATGGTTTCCAGCAGGCGCTTGTCCATTTCATCCAGCCCATCGTCATCGATATCAATCATGCTGAGAGCAGCCTGCGCCACATCGGCGGTGATACAGCCGTCTGCCTTCACCTGAGCATAGTCGCGCACCCAGCGCAGCAGGGCATTGGCCACGCGGGGGGTTCCACGGGAGCGGCGTGCAATGGAGAGTGCGCCCGCTGCCTCTAAATCAATGCCTAACAGGCCGGCAGAGCGGTGGAGAATGAGGCAGAGTTCCTCCGCAGAGTAGTAATCGAGCCGATTGACCAGACCGAATCGAGAGCGCAGAGGACCGGTAAGCATGCCGGCGCGGGTGGTGGCACCCACCAGGGTGAATTTAGGGAGATTCAGCTGGATAGAGCGAGCCCCCGGTCCTTGATCGATGATGATATCGAGCCGGAAATCTTCCATGGCCGGGTAGAGATACTCCTCAATAGCGGGGTGCAGGCGGTGAATCTCATCAATGAAGAGAACATCACCCTTTTCTACGTTGGTGAGAATACCGGCCAAGTCACCGGCCTTTTCAATCTGAGGTCCTGAGGTGGTATGCAGCTTGTGCCCCACGGCGTGAGCGATGATGTTGGCAAGCGTGGTTTTGCCGAGCCCGGGTGGTCCGCTGAGCAAAACGTGGTCAAGCACATCGCCACGCATTTTGGCTGCCTGAACCATCAGCAGCAAACGTTCTTTTACCTTTTCCTGACCGCAGAATTCACTGAACACCGGGGGGCGCAGTGATACGTCATAGTTGGAGACGGGGGCTTCCGTCATGCGTGTGTAAAGAGAATCGGCCATGGTCGGATTGCTGCGGGAATTTATCACAATTCACGACATCAGTCAAGGGTGGGCGACCCAGGGGTCAGGGCAAACGCATTGGCAAATATGACGCTTCATAATGTCATAATGCAGGCTGTATATATCAATAATAATAAACATGCCCAAAATGACATATTTTAACGTCAATAACTCCTATATATACATATATAAAGCTTCCTTTGTTT
>JAFQEY010000095.1 GCA_017398765.1 Akkermansia sp. | reverse complement strand
AGAAAGCCATTTACTGCCAGAGGCACACTACATCCGAGAAGGTGTTAAAAAAGGCTATAACCCCTCCCGCTTTTTTGATACAGCCTGGTATCTGGAGAACAACAAGGATGTTGCAGGGGCAGGAATCAATCCGCTAGTGCACTATATACGCAGCGGAGAAAAAGAGGGACGCAGGCCCAATGCTTGGCTGAATCTGAGCGATTATGCCCGAAGAAATGGATTAACGGAGAATCTGCTGCAAAGCTATGCGGCATCTATGCAGAAAGATTTTAGCACAACCGAACTGGAATGGATAGAGCTACTCTGCCGGCACACATTGTTTGACGCTGTGTGGTATGAGCAAACGTATACAGCAGCCGCAGAAAGCCATTTACTGCCAGAGGCACACTACATCCGAGAAGGTGTTAAAAAAGGCTATAACCCCTCCCGCTTTTTTGATACGGTTTGGTATCTGGAGAACAATAAGGATGTTGCGAAGGCGGAAATTAACCCTCTGATACACTATATACGTCATGGGGAAAAGGAAGGGCGATGCCCGAATTCGTGGTTAAACCTGACAGACTACGCCCGGCGCAACAACTTATCAGAAAACATCTTGTTACATTATTCCCATGCCGTTCTTAGCAAACTCAGTGAAAAGAGGTTGGGAGAATTGAAACTACTGAAACAATCTCGCCTGTTCAACCGGGAATGGTACGTCTCAACGTACAAGGAGGCAGCAGAAAGTCCATTCCCTCCGGAAGAGCATTTTCTTCTGTTCGGTGCAAATCTGGGCTATAAGCCTTCACGTTTCTTCGATACGGTTTGGTATCTGGAGAACAATAAGGATGTTGCACAGGACAACACCAATCCTCTGGTGCATTATATCCAATGCGGAGAAAAAGAAAACAGATGCCCTATCAAAGGTTTTGATGTCTCCTATTTCAGGAATCTTAAAGGTTGGAAAGAGAATGTCCTATTGTTATATACACAGCAAATAGAGAGTCGCATTCCCATTTTGAATAAGATTCGACTGAATAATCATGTTGAACTGGATGAATCGGATTTGGATAAAATTGACTTGCGCATAAAAGGCCAAGGCAACCGCATTATCATCCGTAAAATGCGCAGGTGTGCGGGGCGGCTGTTGGTTTCGATTAACGGGGACGGAAATACCTTGGAGATAGGTGACGGATTGAAAATCAGTGAAATTGTTAATATTCATATAGGTTTTTTCCCGAATAATTACGGTCCGGTACAAGATGTACATGTGAGCATTGGCTCTATGTCCGGATTTGAGCGAACGACGATACAGACCTGCAATTCCCATGCCCACATAAGTATTGGTGAACGTTGCATGTTCTCATATGGCGTTAACGTGTACCATACAGATGCTCATCCAATATTTGATATAGAGACGGGCGAGCTCATCAACAAAGTGCGCACGTTGAAAATAGGAAACCACGTATGGGTAGGAGCAAATGCAACCATCACCAAAAATGTGCACATTGCTGACAACTGTATCATAGGATGGGGGGCGGTTGTAGGCAAAAGCTGCTCTGATTCAAACTGTGTTCTCGCCGGTAATCCAGCGCGTATTGTGCGACGCAACATTAACTGGAGTAAATACGCTCGGATTCATGGCTATATAGACAATGAATAATCCAGAGTGGCTCCCAACTGCACCGCGGTAAGCACAACGCAATGAGTCACAACCTCCCCTAAAAAAAGCGCACACCGAAAACAACGGCGTGCGCTTTTTTGTTTATTTTACAAATAATCAGTTCTTGTAGCTGTCCACAAGAGCATGGGTGCGCTGATGCACACGTGCCACACGGGCTTTCAACTCTGCGATGTAGGCTTCCTTGTCCGGAAGCGGTCCTGTGGCGGCTCCGGAAATAACCGCAGCCTCGGCGATAGCCGGGCAGAGATACTCAATCATGCGCGGATCAAAGGGCTTCGGAATGACATAATCACGGCCGAACTCCAGAGCAACGCCCCCGTTGGCCTCCACCACTTCCTGCGGCACAGGCTGGCGAGCCAAATCGGCCAGAGCACGGGCGGCTGCAATCTTCATGGCCTCGCTGATGCTCGTGGCGTGCATATCCAGAGCGGCGCGGAACATGTAGGGGAAGCAGCTCACGTTGTTGACCTGATTCGGCCAGTCGGAACGACCGGAGCCCATGATGCAATCCGGGCGGGCAGCCTTGGCCTCCTCATAGGTGATTTCCGGGTCGGGATTAGCGCAGGCAAAGATGATGGGGTTGGGGGCCATGCTCTTCACCATCTCCGGCTTCAGCAGTCCCTTTTTGGAGAGTCCCAAGAAGATATCCGCCCCCTGCAACGCTACCTCCAACGTGCAATCCTCACTCTGGGCAAACATGGCCTTGGTGGGGTGCAAATCCAGACGGCCCGTGTGGATGAGCCCCTTGGAGTCAAACATGTAAATATTTTCACGGCGCACGCCGAGTGCCATATAGAACTTGGCGCAGGCAATACCGGCCGCGCCGGCACCGCAAACCACGCACTTCATATCCTGCAGCAGTCGCCCGGTCAGGTGAGCGGCATTCAACAGAGCCGCGCCGGAAATAACGGCCGTGCCGTGCTGGTCGTCATGGAACACGGGGATATTCATTTCCTCGCGCAGGCGCTGCTCCACGATGAAACATTCCGGAGCCTTGATATCCTCCAGATTAATGGCTCCGAAAGTCGGCTCCAGTGTCTTGATAACCTCGATGAGCGTTTCAGGCTTCTTGATATCCAGCTCGATATCGAACACGTCCACATCGGCATAAACTTTAAAGAGGAGCCCCTTACCCTCCATCACGGGCTTAGAAGCGTGAGCACCGATGTTGCCCAGCCCCAGCACAGCGGTACCGTTGCTGATGACACCCACCAGGTTGCCACGATTGGTATACAGGGCGGATTTTGACGTATCGGCAGCTATCTCATTGCAGGGAACGGCTACGCCGGGAGAATAGGCCAGCGTCAGGTCATCAATGGAAAAACAGGACTTGCAGGGCAGCACCTCCAATTTTCCGGGGCGCGGCTGCTCGTGATACCGTAATGCTCTCTCAGCTAAACTTTCGCTCATACGAAATATAATATCGGTGAGCGAGCATTATACGCGCAAGTGCAGCGAAACGCAAGTGCTTATTGTGTACACACGGGTGTAAACCTGTAAAATTGTGTCTTGACCGCAGGAATACGCGGCGTTATAATCCACCCGTCATGAGTAATTATGCCCTGATACTTGCCGGCGGCAGCGGTACCCGCTTCTGGCCGCTTTCCCGCAATGCGCGTCCGAAACAGCTCCTGGATTTATTCGGCACAGGCACCCTGCTCTGCCAGGCCATTGAGCGGCTCTCCGGCATCGTCCCGGCAGAAAACATTTTCATCCTCACCAATCATCTGCAGGAGGCAGAGGTGCGTCGGCAGGCCGTAGCCCTGCCCGCAGAGAACATCGTGGCAGAACCGGCTCGCCGCGACACCGCCCCCGCCGTCGCCCTCGGTATCGGGCTCATCGCCGCCCGCGACCCACAGGCCAATATGATTATTATACCCAGCGATGCGCTCATCACCAACGCCCCCGCCTTCCGCGAGCTGGCGGCAGATGCCCTCTCTCTGGCCGGGCGGGAGAACGCCCTCATCACCATCGGTATCAAACCCACCTGGCCCTGCCCCTCCTATGGCTACATCGAGCGTGCTGAGAAACTGAATGATGCAGAGCTGACGCACAACTGCTACGAAGTCGTCCGCTTCCGCGAAAAGCCGGATGCTGCCACCGCAGAACAATACCTTGCCTCCGGCAATTTCTCCTGGAACGCCGGCATGTTCATCTGGAACGTGGCCCACGTGCGCTCCCAGTTGGCCGCTCACAGCCCGGAACTGGCCGACTTTATCAACCGCCTGACCGCTACGGATGAGCTGCCCGCTTTCATCGCCGACGAGTTCCCGAAACTGACCCCCATTTCCATCGATTTTGCCCTGCTGGAGAAAGCCGACCGCGTGCTGAACTTCGAGGCCACCTTCGACTGGGACGATGTCGGCTCCTGGATTTCCGTAGGCAAGTATCTGGAGGACAAGGGAAACGAGAACTCGGCCAACACCCCCGTCAGCACCGTCGATGCCTCCGGCAACATCGTCTTCTCCCAATCCGGCAAACATGTGGCACTGGTGGGTGTGGATGACCTCATCGTCGTGGACACCGGGGATGCCCTGTTGGTCGCACGCCGTGATGCTGCCGACAACATCAAGAAAGTGGTTGCCAACCTGCCGGATCATCTCATCTGATTCCCATGCACCCCGCCCTCGGCATCGACTACGGAGAAGCCCGCATCGGCATTGCTGCCACGGATGCCTGCGGCATACTGGCACACCCTGTGGAAAGCATCCACCTGCGGCACACGGAACCCATCGCCCGCATCCGTGAGCTGGTGCAGCAGAAAGGCATCCGCACTCTGGTGCTGGGTCTTCCCCTGCGCTTGGACGGCACAGAGGGGACAGCCTGCACCAAGGTGCGCGCGTTCGGGGAAAAGCTCCGCGCCGCCCTGCCGGAGCTGCCCCTGCTCTATGTGGATGAGTTCCTGACCACCACCGCAGCACAGGAAAAGCTCCATCAGGCAGGCAAAAAGGCCAAAAACTTCAAGCCCATTATTGACCAGGCCGCCGCCGTTGAAATCCTCAACAACTGGCTGGATACTCTTCCACCAACTTGCTGATGCTCCCCTCCCTGCCCACACTACTCTTTCTGTGTGCGGTCGTGGCAGTTGCAATCGCACCGCCGATTATCGGCATTCTGCTGACAACACCCAAGGCTTCAAGCTGAAAGTAAGCCTGTACATCATCGTGTTCGTGCTGACAATGTCCGGACTGATATGCCATTTTTTGGAAGAAGTGTTCATTCTGGATGCATCTACTGCCGCAGCCTGTGCGATTCCGGTTTCTCAGCTGCTGTCTGCCATCGTTGCGGTGCACGCCGTCTTTCTCCCTTGGAAGAAGCGTGTATATGCCGCTCTTATCAGCCTTTGCGGCTTCATCATCGGCAGCGTTGCCATATACGCCGCTTCATATTGGTACTCTCTCCCACTCCTCCCGGTAAGAGGTGGTGGCGGGTGCGGCCGCTGATGATGAGGTTGCTGCCGCCCGGCATGCGGAGGGCGAGGATGGGTTTGGCGTTGGGGTTGTAGGTGGAAGTACGATGGACGAGGGACGATGGACTATTTTTTGGGGTGGGGAGTGCGGGGTGTGGTTTGAGGTTGGCGGGGGGTAGCATGCCTGTGGTGTGCCCGTGGGGGGATTTGGTGACGGGGCTGATGAAGGCGGTGTCTGTGAGGGGAGGCGGTCTGCGCGGTGGATGAGGTCTATGGTCTGGAGGGTGAAGTAGGCTTCTATGATGTCTTGCCGGGTGCTACAGGAGTGGCAAAGCGGGCAGCGGTAGGACGGAATCGACTCGCACTATCGTTTCCCGACCTCAAAAACGGTTTTATGAACGAAATTACCCTGAAAAAAGTTGCAAACAAAACACCAAAATGTTACAATGACCGCGCAGCCGTGCAGGCTACTTCTTTCTACTAATCAACCAAATCATACCATGTCACTCGAAACATTCTTCAATCCGAAGAGCATCGCTGTGGTCGGCGTATCTGCCGATTCCTCCAAATTGGGGGCCGTTGTATTCAATAACATTATTGATGCCGATTACAAAGGCAATCTCTATGGCGTGAACCCCAAGATGGCCGGGCAGGAACTCTGCGGCAAGCCCTGCTACGCCAGCGTAGACGCTCTGCCTGAGCCCATGGATCTGGTCGTCATCCTCGTGCCTGCCCGCTTCACCGAGCCCGTCATTGATGCCTGCGTTGCCAACGGCACCAAGAACATCTCCATCATCACTGCCGGATTCGCTGAGGTTGGCGAGAAAGAGCTCGAGCAGCGCATCGCTCAGAAGTGCCTGGACAACGGCATCAACCTGCTGGGTCCGAACTGCCTGGGGCACATCTCCACCTTTGACAATGTGAACGCCTCTTTCGCCGATGGTTTCCCCTCCAAGGGCAACGTGGCCTTCGTCTCCCAGTCCGGCGCATACTGCTCCGCCATCATGGACTGGGCCGCCGGCAAGGGCATCGGCTTCTCCCACTTCATCTCCATCGGCAACAAAGCAGTCATGGGTGAGGACAAGCTCCTGGCCGCCCTCAAGGACGACCCGAACACCAACGCCTTCGTCTTCTACCTGGAATCCCTCAAGAACGGCAAGGAATTCCTCAAGGTCATCAAGGAAGTGTCCGACACCAAGCCCTGCGTCATCATGGAGCCCGGCAAGAGCGCCAAGGCACAGGCAGCATCCCTGTCCCACACCGGCTCTCTGGCTCCCAACTATCGCGTGCTGGAGATGGCCCTTCAGGGTGCCGGCGCCATCCAGGCCTACAACGACCGCGAGCTCTTCGGCCTGCTGGAAGTCCTGCAATACTGCAACCACAATGAATTCGACGGTCAGGTAGCCGTGCTCACCAACGCCGGCGGCGTCGGCGTGCTCACCTCCGACCTCTGTGAGGAAGCCGGCCTTGATTTGGCTCGTCCCAGCGAAAAGACCATCGCAGCCCTGCGTGCCGTTCTTACCCCGGAAGCCTCCCTCGGCAACCCCATCGACGTGGTGGGCGACGCCAAGGCCGACCGCTACGAGGCCGCCCTGCGCGTCCTCTGCGAGAGCGGTGAGTACAAGAACATCCTCGTGCTGCTCACCCCCCAGCGCATCACAGACTGCCCCGGCACCGCAGAGGCCGTCATACGCGTGGCTCCCGAGTTCCCGAACGTGAACATCTACTGCTCCTTCGTGGGTGGTGCCCGTGTGGATGAGGGTCGCGTCCTGCTCAACCAGGCCAAGATTCTCAACTACGACTATCCCGCCGACATCGTGCGCCTCCTCGGCCTCCTCAAGGCTCAGATGGCCTTCCGCGGCAAGAAGCTCGCCACCTGCGAGGTGGGTGAAGTGCCCGCCAACATCAAGGCCGCCATCACCGAGGCCAAGGAAGCCGGGCTCGCCTCCCTGCCCCAGGAGACAGTCAACATGCTCATGGACCACTACGGCATCGACTATCCCAAGTGCGGCAACTTCACCGACAAGGCAGAGGCTCTGGCCTTCTGCAAGACCCTCTTCCCGAACCCCGTCGTGCTCAAGCTCTCCGCTCCGGACGCTCTGCACAAGACGGAGATGAAGGGCATCTACCTCAACATCGCTGATGAGGCCTCCTTCGAGGAAGCCTGGAGCGGCCTCTGGGGCTCCATCGAGAAGTTCCAGCTCAAGGGCGCATCCGTCCTCATCCAGGAGATGATTACCAAGGCCACCGAAACCATCATCGGCGTGAACAGCGACAAGAACTTCGGTCGCGTCATGGTGTTCGGCACCGGCGGCGTGTACACCGAGGTCATGCGCGACACCACCATGCGCATCCTGCCCACCGACGACTTCTCCGACATGATCAAGGAGACCAAGGTCGGCGTCATCCTCAACGGCGTTCGCGGCGAAGCTCCGAAGGCAGTCGGCCCCCTGGCAGACACCCTTCAGAAGGTGCAGAAACTCGTCCTGGAGATTCCGGAAATCACCGCCATCGACGGCAACCCCGTCCTCGTCACCGCCGACCGCGCCGTCGTCGTGGACTTCAAGATGATTCTCAAGTAATCATCTCAACCCCATACACTTTCAACGCTCCCGTGGGAAACCCCGGGAGCGTTTTTTTGATTCTCTTTAAACTAAATCTTCTTACATCGCAAAAAATTAACCCCGGCATCCGAAAACGCCGGGGCATGTATGGAGTCACACTTAATGCATGAAATACGCTCTCCTACGCTGACATTTCATGCGTGCTGGGTTCAAACCGCTACGCCCCTCTCAACAATCATTAATCTTTACAAACCATCCCCACGCATGTGGGGAAACCGATTGAGCGTAAGGCGGTTGACGCGCGCACGCCGGACCATCCCCACGCATGTGAGGAAAACGGCATCATCGGATGCGTTGCCATTTATGCCGACGGACCATCCCCACGCATGTGGGGAAAACATGGTGGACGCGCAGATCCGCGAGCGTGCTTTCGGACCATCCCCACGCATGTGGGGAAAACCATGGATGGAAACGCGGCGCACTCGTTGTAGACGGACCATCCCCACGCATGTGGGGAAAACACGCCGCAAGATTCGCCGTCACGTCGACATTTCGGACCATCCCCACGCATGTGGGGAAAACGAACCCCCACCGATAATAAAGAAGACAAACCTCGGACCATCCCCACGCATGTGGGGAAAACTGACCAATGCGCGGCATCTGCTCCAAATGCGGCGGACCATCCCCACGCATGTGGGGAAAACACGCCGACGCCGCATCATTTCAAATCTCCGTTCGGACCATCCCCACGCATGTGGGGAAAACATCATCAGTATAACCAAGTCCAAGCTCAAGAACGAACCATCCCCACGCATGTGGGGAAAACCACGGTTTCGGCGCATTCTGGCAGCATCCACGCGAACCATCCCCACGCATGTGGGGAAAACGACCGTTCCTCCGCTCCCGGCTGGTCGTTATGCGAACCATCCCCACGCATGTGGGGAAAACCTGCCGCCGTTGGAGAGACATGGATGCGTGTACGAACCATCCCCACGCATGTGGGGAAAACACTATATTCTCAATAAATAACGAATATAAATTTTCTTATGCGAGTTATATTTTAATGCAAAGGCACGAAAAAACAAGCCTAAAATGGAAAATCCTCAGATCTAACACTTTGAGGTGCAGCCACCAGATGCAAACCATCCAAAGACACCTCCGAATAATCCGGGTCATTTACATGCTCAATGACAAACCCTTGGCAATTGGAAGCAGAGTAAATAATAAGTAAACGAATACCTACAGCATTTTTACGTATATAACTAAGAACATGTTCACGAACAGACTTATTGACACTCCCGACAAACACTTGTGGTTTTGGTTCAATAAACCAACGCTTCAAAATTCCACGAATGGCATCCGGGCTATCCTGTGCAATGATGATGGTCACGTCAGCTGATCAAAGTTAAATAACTCCACTAAATCCTTAGGCAAACGTTGCAAAAAACGCCTTTCTTCAATTTTATTCTTCAGAACAATTCTAACGCGTTCTTCAATATACTCCGATGACTGAGCAACAGTTTCAAAAGCCGCAGGAAAAGATGTTTCATGTTTATACAAGTCCGCCATATCGTAAACAAAAGGCAGTGTTCCGGCTGCATGTACAAACCCCAAAGACGGGATAAATCCCATAGAGGCACACACTGCGTAAGTAATGGCATATAAAGAAGCATTCGCAGCAGATAAAGCACGGTTAATAGCGTCAGACAAATTCCAATTAGACGTATTATAATCTCTCCGCTTCCAAGTAACCCCATAACGTCTGCCCAAGTCGCCGTACATGGCTCTTACTCGAATGCCCTCCATACCTCTGAGTTCTTTCAGGCTGTACTTATTAACATCTATTTCCGGGAAACGAAGCTTAAACATACGTCTGCCGATAAGAAGATGTTTCTTTTTATCTGCCCAAGCAGAAGCGTGCAGGCGAGCATTTGCGTTATCATGAGTGGGAGTAATGCCAAACGCATAAAAACGCAAGCAATCCTCGCCCACCCACGCCAAGGGCGTATTAGAATCAGCGCAGGCCTTCACAGCAGCATGGGTTACTGATACACCGGGTCCCAGCAACAGACAGGAAAGTGTAGCAACCGGCAGATGACAAACAAGACCATCTGCCCCAACCCACTTAATGCTGGAATCATCAACCTCCAACCTCCCATGCTCAAGGAAAATGGGCGTCCACCTGTCCTTGGCAGGAGGGATACTGTTACCAGGCGGTTTTTCAAAAAGTGGTGGCATCAGAAATCAAAAAAATCAGTTTGGTCACTCGCATTGGGCGAATAATCGTGATTTATACGCCTCGGAGCATACGCACGCCCTTCTCTGCCGGAAGAAGTTCTTTTTCCAAACCCCATTGGTTGATCAAACCATGTATCTGTGCCGGATTCAAAATCATCTACTTCCGAAAAAGACTCAAAGCTGCCAAGCGAAGCCTTTTCTCTGGCATCGGCATACGCCATTATCGGCTCCTGAATAATGGGAGCCGCAGGTACGCAACATTTTCTGCCGAACCAGACTCCCCATATTGGATTTTGAATAGCACTATGTATGCGAGCTAGAAAATTACGATCTTCACTGCTTAAAACAACGCTATAACGAGAATTTTGCCAATAACGGCGTTGAGATATGACAGTTTTACCCTTTGCTATAGAACTATCTGCCCTGCGATAGTTCTGGACTGTATGGTAGTCTACCATAACCCCGCCTTCCTTCATGCAAAAACAATCCATTTTTGCTTTTGTAAACCATGTAATGATTTCAGTCTCCAACGCAGACTCCTTCGGAGCACCACATGCGGCACAAACCATACCACAAATAGCACTTTTTGAGGGAGCGAAACCGGCAGAGCGCAACTGGAATCTGCTATCTGTCCCCCATGATTGCAAGGGGGCATCCAAGTGCAAAATGAGTGCGTATATCATGCTAACCCATGAATCAAAGTCTCTGTGAAATCATTCAAACTGAGTTCCGGCATTTCAGCTTCGGCGATAGCAGCTATTCCCCATACGTTCTTCATCTTCGCATACTCCTGCTTGATGGCTTCAACGGAGGGTACGGTAAAACCACCAGACGGGCGCACCGGCGATTCAAATGCATTTACCAACTGCAAGGGGTGACCATTACGCACTAAGCCCAAAACGTAAACAGGAACGGTTGAGGCATTCATGGAGTTCTTTCTGGCGGAGGGAACGGCAAGAACAGTAGATTTAACAAACGCCGAAAGAATTTCGTTAAGCTGCTCATCGGTCAAGCCGTCTAAATGCTGTTGAAGCAAATCAACATTGACAGCCACGTAGCGGTAATAACATGCGGAAGAAAATTCCAGCATTCCGGTCATACCGGCACCTGTTTCATCCGAGGATTGGAGGTCATCCACAGCTGCATAAAAATCCAACTCCGGCTCTGCCTTATGAGTAGAAATAGCATGACTGAACATAGCCGCCCCCTCCATCGTCAGCGATGCTTCACTGGCAACCATTCGACCATACAGTGCAATATCAGCTGCATCCTTTACCATAGCCCCCTTGACTGCTTTTAGCGCCACCTTACGTATATCGGGCTCTTTTGCGTTTGGATTATCCTTCAACAGCTCTACCGCCGCATCTATCATGGAAGACATTTCAGCAGGTGAAAGATATGTGAGAGTGGTCGCTTTAGGCATATCCTCCACACCTTTCTTTTTGGTATCAACTTTTCCCCATGCTTCAGAAAGTACAACAGGCAGGTTTTCTGGCAAGGAAGCGGCATCCTCGCGGACTTTAATCAATTTATAAAATGCTGAGGCCAACAACTTGGTTCTTTCACCCTTGGCAAATTCCGGCAAATACTCGCGGAACAGCATACGTTGAGCGCGTTTCAAGCATTGGCTGGAAATGCGGGCTCTCTTACAACCGCCAAAAATAGCTGTTTTTGGGGTACCCATATCATCTCTGTTAAGACAAGAAACGGGAAAGGACTGAAGTACATGTAATTCTATGAGTTTCATATTTATAGTTATTGTATATGGTTATCTAAAGGCTGAAGCATTAGTAAGCCGAAACCAAAAGACTTGGCCGAACCTATGCCTTCCTGAAAAGTTTTTTTGAACAAATCAGTATTCTCCACCTGAAGAATACCGGAAAATTGAACCGAAGCATGGTGGGCTTTACCGTAACCTTTTTTTTGAAAGTTGAGCCGGGCTTCCTGCATAACTGTAATACGATAAGCTTCACTCTGAGGTTGACTCAATCCGGGCAGAGAAAAGCCACCGGTTTTACCTTTCCGTTCTAACCACGCCAAGAGCTCTTGTTCACCGATAACAGGCACCCGAATTCCCTTCTCCACCGGCATACCGGTGCGAGCATCATTTTTTATGCGGCGCGTAGGATTAACACGTACCTGAAATCGATACAAAGTGCGCGTTAAAAAGGACTCAGGAATTTCTCGACAGCGAAAGAAATAGCTTTCACCCTCATGCGCAAAAACAGGTTGTACGGCAGACAACAGCATTAACCTTATGCCCCTGGGGTCATAATCCACCCTATAAAGAAAATCTCTATCTGCTCTTTCCGGAAAGAAACTCCATACAACTTTATGCCAATCGTAAGGATTAGCCGGGAAAAACCTTGCAGCATCAGCATCCCTCATCTTTATCTCAGTCAGAAACATCGGATTCCTCCTTTTTATAACTCCAGTAATGAATTGCCCACCGTTCACGAACTAAATCCCCCCATTTTGCAATATCATCAAACAAGCCAGAATAATTCACAGGCACGTCTGCGGATTTCAAGCCTCTGACTACATCTGGCAGATGAGCACAGAGTTCGTGCCCAGAACTACAGGATAACAGTCGTCGAAATCTTTTATCAAAGGGAGAATCAGGACTTTCCTTATCTGTACGCCTAGTCGCAGCTAAACCCCTGCAAGCATCACCAAAATTATAGTTTTCATCATCTATTTCCATTGGATGCAAGGCATACAACCCTGCCACAGTTTCCGCCTGAATACACCCAATTCCATCAAGATGAGCAATATACTGCCACCCACGAAAACGTTGAGACTCCTTCAAAAGACAGCGCAAAGACGCCATTAAACCTCGGTTATCACGACTACAACGCAAAAACCGCATCATTTCATTTTTACTTACCATTGTCATTCAGTAGTTGTTTAATAGTTGGCAACACGCACCGAGCTCGAGCCCAGGCTGCTAATTGACGTGTATTATTGCGAGAAACAAGCAAGTCAAAAGTCCTGTACGCAGCTTGCTTGATAATCCTACCCCAAGTCATTCTATCCGTACCACGTATTTCGGTTTCATCATCAGCCATACCGAGACAATTAATATATATACGTTTCTTTAAAGTCAACCAACTCCAATAATGTTTCTCAGCGCAGGCAAAAACGCTTTTTTTATTATCAAATTGACTATTAAAGTTATGATAGTATGAAAGCAATGCATTTTTTACAGATTTCATACCGTAATCAGCCATACCCATCAAAATCGCTTGCCGCTTATCAGCAGACACACCCACATATTTTTCATCCAAATGTTCATAATAATCTTCCATTGTTCCCAAAATTTTGGCTTGATCGAGAACAAGTGCTCCCACCCATATTCCGTAATGACTTGGCAAGTCCTGTTCTTCAAGACAGGCAAATGACTTGTTTTCTGAAGAAAAGCGATGTAACAGAGCCGGTAGGTTTCTCCACATAGCTCTATCTATATTCGCACCTACAATGCGGAGTTGATTATCCTTATCGCGCACTACAGACATTGTACTTTCGTAATAAATCAATGAGCCATCAGAATACACAGGATATGAAATCCCCTTAGACGTCAAGCACTTGTCTGCGCTCATAGCTATTTTAACAATTCTACTCAGCGGTACTAACCGCCCCAAATATGTCGTGGTTGCATTTTTAACGGCATCTTCATGTTCCATATGAGTAGGCATTAACTCCCATACTGGCACCCCCATTCCCATTCTGTAATGGGTAATTTCCTCTATTGTGCACAGATTATACCATAGAGTATCCAGCAAACACTCTCCGCATACAAATAGATGTATTGCAGATGCAGGAGCACACGGACCAGATGGAGCGGAATCCGGCGACTTCACCCCAGTTTGCACACCGGCCCAACTGGTCACCCCTATGGTTCCGCCTGGTGCAAAGTTTTGAAATGCTATCAAATCTATGGCGAGCTGTGATAAAGTCACAAATCTTTCTGTACCGGCATCATTGTCAAACAAAGCTGGGGTATTACCTTCTGCAGAAGATAAAGAAATCTTACTTAAAGCTCCCCAATCACCAGATTTGCACGCTTTAACACCAGACGGCTGCAAAAATGCACCATCCTCACCCAGCAAATCAAATGCCGATCTCCATTTCTGCAAATACACCAGAGCATTAGGTACAATGCTTTCCTTGCAATCTTCCCATTCTTCTCTATCTTTCGGCCCATTGAGCGCACGTTGAACAATACAAATCAGAAGCCTCATGATAGAAATACGCTCATGAGCAGACAAAATCAAATCCGAAATTTCATGGGCTTTTGAGTAAAACTCCTCAAGGCCCATGCGTACGCAGGCCCCCGAACCCATCCGAACAGGCAGCCACGGATCAGTACATAAATTCAGATTCTTCATTATTTTCGCGATTACTAATGGGACGAGTTATGATGCCGGAGAGAGGATTCCAAGTCAATCTGGAACTTTCTCCAGTATAATACGCCAATTCACCATTTTCAAGTATAAAAAACGGGTATATTCCGTTTGTTCCATATTTTTCCAATAATGCGCATTGCCTCAAAAATCCAGTCACCGAACTGACACTTTTCACGAGTTAGGCTGACACGTGAAAAGCTGGATGCCTCATAAATCAGGCACTAACATATACACATGTCACTCAAAATGAGTAAACAAGCAATAATAGAGT
>JAFQEY010000094.1 GCA_017398765.1 Akkermansia sp. | reverse complement strand
TCATCCTGTCTGTGTTTCGCCTCCGGCTTCCTCCCCACCCCACATTACTGTGACGCAGTTGCCTTTGGCTATTTGATTCCGCCCTGTCAGCGGCTCATTGGGGACTTCCACCCCAGTTACGTGTCATGCCTGACGTACTAGACAAACAACCCCGGCCGACAAACGACCGGGGTTGAAAAATTTTACCCTGAAAAGGAGCAGCTTTACATATCCGGAGTCAGGATGATAAAGTTGGCAGAGGGGTCGTTGCCGTTGTCATCTTCCGGGAAGATGGAGCTGCGCTTACCCTGCTTGTCAACATAGAAACCCTTTTCGCTGTTGCTTTCGTCCTTGGCGAGGTTCATTTCCAGGTCCTTCACCGAGCCGTCCACGGAGAGCAGGAATGCATGCCCGCGGAAAGAAGACATATCAAATGCCAGCTCATTGCCGGCGTAGGGGGTTGCAGAGGGATACACACCACAAATGGCCAGCGGAGAAGTGGTCTCGATAACACCCAGCTTCATGTTGGGGTCATCCGGGTTCTTGCGAACGATGTAGGCCATACCGTTTTCACCGCGCTGCAGAGCCTGTCCCTTAGCGCGCTTTTCATCACCTTCATGCACGGTTTTGCCGGCAACATTGAGTTTGGCAAAGAAAGGCTTTTCGCTCTTGTTCTTCTGACTGTCATAGAAAACCTGGCGGAGATAATCATTGGAGGTGCTGCCGGTAACGGGGCCAAAGTTAAGCTCCGGGTATCTCTCCATAATTTCCTCGGCGGTCGTATCGCAGGGGAAGTTGTTATGGTCGGACTTGAACTGCTGAAGAATAGTGAACACAGACTTGAGGTTGGAGCTGGCTTTCTGGCGTTCACCATCATTCAAGTGGTCAAGCACGGGACCTGAGCCGATAGCGGCGAGGGAAACCAGAATGGCAATCACCACCATAAGCTCAATAAGGGTGAAACCACTCTTGCGATTTTTCTGTAATGCGGATACTTTCATGGTTGTCTAAAGTTTATTGACTGTTTGAGTATATCATTTCCCCTCTGCGCATGCAAGCCGCAAAATGCACAAGGCAGAAAAAAGTACATTGACCGCGGTTTGCCCCAACGCCTTTTCTCAAGGGGGGCAGACGCGCGGCCAAATGCAGAACAGGCTTGCCAAGGCACTAAACTCAGGCCTGACTATCTGGTACACATCAAGTATTCAGCAAGCCCCTCTGCGTATAATTCCGGTTCCAGGAGGAAGGAATCATGCCCCTTTTCGGATTGGATGCGGGTGTGGACAGAGCTGACACCGCAACGCAGGAGCTCCCGGTGAAATTCCTCAATGGCATCAGCCGTGAAGCAGTAGTCCGTGTCAATGGAATACAGGAGGAACCGGATACCATGACGAGAGAAGAGACGGAACACCGCATCCGTATCCTGCATGCCGGCCAAATCCGGCAAGTCATACCCCGTCCAAAGGTTGATAATGCGTATGTAGGCATTGGCATCAAAGCGTTTGGCAAACTTGGTACCCTGGTGGAGCATGTAGCTTTCCGTATTCCGCGAGGGTTGATACCAGGAGAGCATACCTTTGCTGTCGCAAATGCCCTTACGCGCGCGCGTCTCAAGCCCGGTCTGGTTAACGAAAAGCTTGTGGCAGATGATGCGAGCCAGAGCCAGCCCCCGGTTGGGAGGCTCGCTAAGTGGGTAACGCCCACCGCGATAGGCCGGATCAAGCTCAATAGCAAGAACCTGCTCAAAGAACGCCAACTTTTGTTCCATGGTGGGACGATGAGCGGCACCGATGATGACCATGCTGCGCACACGCTCCGGGTAAAGGGCAGCAAGAGTGAGCGCAAGCATGCCGCCCACACTGGGGCCAACAACGGCAAAACGCTCAATCCCCAAATAATTCATCAACTCGATTTGAGCTCTTGCCTGGTCGTTACCGTCAACCATCGGGAAACGGCTTCCCCATGGCTGACCGTCAGGAGCCAACTGAGTAGGACCGCTGCTGCCGTAGCAACTGCCCAAATAATTAGCGCAGACGATAAAATAGTGCTCCGTGTCCAGTGGCTTACCCGGTCCAATCATCAGGTCCCACCATCCGAGGTGGTTCTCCGGTTGCCAGAACGTACCGGCTTCCGGCAAATTATCATTGAATCCGTGTGCGTGGTGACTGCCGGTCAGCGCGTGGAAAAGCAGAATGGCATTACTTTTGTCTGCATTGAGAGCACCGTATGTTTCATAAGCAAGCTGCATGTTCGGCAGCGTTTCTCCGCTGCGAAACGGGAAGCTGCCCAAATGAAAAACACGACTTTTGATAGTATGCTGCATATACCGGGAAAGAAAGGAACGAAAAAAAGACCGGGGCAAACAACACCGGTCTCCTTCTCATGTTACCCGCGTCTGCGGGCCGGGAATAATCTTACTTAACGCCCTTCTTGCTCAGGCGCGTGCCGGCAGTGGCACCCTGACGAGCCTTGAACTTGGGGTTGCTCTTGCAGATGACATAGAGCGTGCCCTTGCGCTTCACGATTTGGCAATCAGCGTGGCGGCGCTTCACGGATGCGAGTGAGGAAAGAACTTTCATGTTACTGTGTTGCGGTTAAATGTTGTTGAGAAGCTTTTACGCGTCGGGGCACGCATTATAACGGCTTATTTTTATTTGTAAAGACAAATTTTGCGTTCCGAGCCAATTTTTCAGCAATTTTTCACGAAGCATACGGCCGAAGTTTCCCATAGAAACCGTTATGAAGGGCTCGAAAGAGGTCGTAGATAAGGCGTGGGCGAAACTCACCGCACCGCAGCATAGCATTGAGAGCCAACACAATATAAAGCCCACAAAACAACAATCGCGACAACGGGCGCCGGGGTTTTCTGAGCCGTTGCACCCATGCCCAGTTGCGTATCTTGTAGTAGCGAAGCTCTGGGGGAAGACCGCATTCATAAAAGAACGAACGCCCGGCGATTTTGTAGTGAATCAACCGCCCGGAAAAAATCGGGTGCAGGAATTGGGAGCACGGAATCAGCAGGAACTGAAAGCCGGAGAGCCTGGCGAGCCAGGCATACTCCTCATTACCACTATTGAGAGAGAAGGCAGATTTCGGCAAACCAATCCGGCTGAAAACTTCCCGCGGATAGAGAGCCCCCCACCAGCCGGTCCGAAGCGGTATTCGACTGCGTTCAGGCAACTCATCCCTGAGCATAACACTTTTCCACGGGGCAAAGATACTGGTACCGATTTCAGCAAGAAGCGGCATGCTGAGCACATGTTCCCTGCCGGGAACAAGCGGCATGCTGACCGGTATTTGGCGTTTGTTGTCGGGGGCATCCAGCAGACACTCCAATGCACGCGGATAAGGCTTACTGTCCGCATCAAGCACCCAGACATAATCTGCATTCAGCCGGCAGAAAGCCAGTCTGAAGCCGGCATCCCACCCATGAGCCCCCTCCTCGACCGGAACCACAAAACCGGCAGAGGGAAAATATGTTTTGAGACTTTGTTCAATATCAGGGCGAACCCGTCCGCCCGTCAGCAAAACAACGAAATCAGGTTTGCGGGTTTGCTGCATCAGGCACTCCAAACATGCGCCAACAGAGAAAAGATTCCCCTGGCACGCGATAATGGCACAAACAGTCATCATGACTTTCATTATGTACCCAAACGCGGATTTTTCAAGAAGAATGCAGAATAAATTACGGCATACGCCCAACACAGCAGCCATGTAGAGCTTGCAAGCCGTCAGCAGCTTTGTTATGATACCAACCATGGTTAAGGAAACTACGGCAAAGCGGCTCACGGAAACAATACCGGGACGAACAGCGGCAGCACTGCTTGCCGTTGCCTGGGTTGCATCTATGGCGGCAGTGGACGGCAATGCGTACAGCGCATGGCCATTTGTGGTGGTCATTGCAGTGGTGGCTCTTCTTTTTCTTTCCGGGATGCTCTGTGGGGGAAAGACCATTCGGATTCCGTTGACGGGTTGGATTTCCCTCATCTGCGGGGGGTATTTTCTCGTGCGCTGTCTTTGCAGCTATGCCACGGTGGACGCGTGGAGAGAGAGTTCCCTAATCGTCTTCTGCGCTGTATTTTATGTAGCCGGCATCTATGGGGCTCAGAGTAAAAACGGCCAATTTCAGACGTGGATTTTATTGACAGCAGTGTTAATGAATGTGCTGTACCTGTATCTGCGACCGGGAGAAAGCAATATGCTATGGACTGGCCGCCCGGAAATCGGCCTGGACGGACAGCACAGCCCCCCGGTCAATTTATTTGTGTACAAAAATTATGCAGGAGCTTTCCAGATGCTGGGGGGAGGCTTATTGCTGAGCATCGTCATGTGGCTACCGCTGGCAGGGTGGTTTCGGCTGCTTTGTATAGCACTGGGCCTCGTGTCCGTCTGCAGTGCCTTCTTTTGCAACACTCGGGTTGTGTATCTGATGGGGCCTCTGCTTATCTTTGTCATTTGCTTGCTGCAATTCATCGGTGAATTGTTTACACGGGATAAAGTGAGAAAACTGACTCTCATCTGCAGCATCTTGGTGACAATATTATTTTGCGCAGAAGCAGCCAATTTCCTGGCAGGAGACGCACTGCGACAAATAACGGAAATCGACACCCACGGGCGGTATGAAATGTGGAAACCCGTGCTGAACCTGGCCTTATCCGGTCCGTGTTGGGGATACGGAACAGCGGCTTGTCACTGGGAAATTATTACCCTGTGGAATCTGCCACAAACTCCGAATATGGCACACAACGAGTTCCTGCAAGCATGGGGAGACTACGGCATCATCGGCATGGGGGCGGTAATCCTCATCATCGCGATTCATTCCCTGAAAGGATTCCATATTTTATCATCAGAGAAAGTTGATGCTACCCGGAGAGGACTTACCGGGATGGCGTTGCTTGTCCTCTGGAGCATGAGCGTTATATCCTTTGCGGATTTTTTCTGGCATTCCTTTGCATTTGCCTCATTGACAGCCTATTGCTGCGGCATGCTGGCATCACCGTTATCTGGTGTTGACTCAGATTCCCGATTCCGTGAAAAACGAGTTTCGGATACACCGATCAGGGCACAGGGAGCATGCGGGCGCGCCATCATGAGCGTGTTATCTCTTGGGGTGGCAGGTTTCGCCTGTTGGCAATCCGGTAATTTATCTGAAGCCTGGTCAATGCAGTGGGAGTTCAACGCACTTGAAAAATCCGGAACAGATCCAAAATTCGAAAAACGGCTGAGCATCCTCGAACAAGTGATAAAAAAATATCCTGATTCAAGGGTGACGGACTGCTATTTCACGCTACCACACTACGGAGGCATCAGAACGCAAGCCAAAGAAATGCTGCAGGAAGTACTGCGAGCAAATCCCCGCCAAGGCTACAGCCTCACCATGCTTGTCACCCTGCTGGGCTTAGAGCACCGATACGAGGAAGCGGAGCTTCTGATGCGGCGTTATTATCCGCAGGAAGGGCTGGGGTTAGCCTATGGGTGCAACTGGAAATTCTTTTATTATTACAACCTTGTAAGATGGAGTCTGGAGCTCATGGAGCATGGCAAACCGGAGCTGGGGATGTCCATGGCAGAATATGCCACCAACATCTGTGAACCGGGGGCTATGTTCATGAGCCGCTGGGTATTCCGCCCGAAAGCCGCCCCGTGGAAAAAGTCCCGCGGCATTCATACCATTGAGGAAGTCAGAAGCGTCTCAAACAAAGCACAGAAAAAGTTGAAACTGCTGAGGCGGCTGGGGGTTAAGAAAGATGATTCGTGGATGCGCCCCATGGAACCCGGCGGCAAAACAGCCCTCTATCCGCAACTGGGCATTAAGCCGGACAAGAAGTGAGCCCTGCCGTGAAACAGCAAAACAAAACAAGTTCTTGTGAAAAAAAATAGGCGAGAATGTGTTTTCCGCTTGCAAAAGCAAAAAAAAAGTGCAATATAGAAAGAAATCCGCAATGCGGTTGCAGACTTTACTGACCTGATGTTATGAGCACACCTCCCGTACCTCCCACGGCTCCGCGCCCCGTTCCCCCGGCGGCTCCCCGTCCTGTGCCCCCCGCCGCTCCGCGACCGGGCGCACCTATGCCCCCTCGTCCAACCGCAGTCGGTGCTCCTGTACCGCCCTCTGCGCCGCGTCCCGTGGCTCCTGCAGCCCCCGGTGCCCCCGTACCACCTTCTGCACCGCGCCCCGTGGCTCCGGCAGCCCCCGGTGCCCCTGCACCGCGTCCGGCCGCTCCGGGCACAGCGCGTACGGCTGTAACTGTGCCGCTTGGTACTGTACCCAAACGCCCCGGCGCACCCGTGGTTCCGACAGCTCCGTCTGCCCCCGCAGCACCGAGCAAGCCGGATTTACCCGCAGCCACGGTAGAAGTACCCAAGCCGGAGGCTCCGGCAAAACCCGCCGATGCGGCACCTGCCAAGCCCAAATCCAAACCGGCAAAACCCGCCGGCTTCACCAAGCCTGCGGGCTTCAGCAAGAAAGCAGCGGTCATAGAAGAGCCGGAAGATGACGAAGAGAAGCCCGTGCATCCCTCCATTCTGGTATGTGCTATCGCTGCCGTGTTAGCAATGGTGGTTGCTCTTTACATGCAATACTCCATTGACCAGACCATAACCCGCCAGACCGAACCCGTGCTGGGTTGGCCGAGTTCCGGTGATGAGGTCTCCGCTGAAGAATCCGCTGATGAAGGCTCTGAGGAAGAGAGCACTGACGCAGAAGAGGAATAATTTTTTCAACAAATTCGGAGTCAACTGAATCACAGACTATAATATGGCTATTCAGATTACAGAAAGCAACTTCGAGGCAGAGGTTCTGCAGTCACCCGTTCCGGTGCTGGTGGACTTCTGGGCAACCTGGTGTGGCCCCTGCAAGATGGTGATGCCCATCGTGGAGCAGATTGCCACAGAGATGGCCGGCAGTGCCAAAGTGTGCAAGGCCAATGTGGAAGAGGGAGGCAACCAGAATCTTGCCACCCGCTATAACATCCGCTCCGTTCCCACACTCTTGTTCTTCAAGAACGGTGAGTTGGTGGATACCATTGTGGGAGCAACCTCCAAGGATAACATTCTGGCACACCTGCGTGCCTGCATGTAAGCACCGGGCGTTGCCGTAACACCCCTCTTTTCCCCGGTCGGTCAATGTACCGCACCGGGGATTTCTTTACACTTGTCAAGCGGCAGACCTGTGGTACAATATCAGCATGGCAACCGCTCGCGTAAATCTCAAGGAAAAATGGCGAACCACACCGCATCGCCCCGGGGTTTACCTTATGAAGGGAGAGGGTGGCAGAGTTATCTACGTGGGTAAAGCCAAGGATTTACACCGCCGCCTTGCCAATTATTTTTCTCCTTCCCGAGCCACGCTGGAAAACAGCAAAACGCGAGCTCTCATTGCCGCCATAGCAGATTTTGACTATTACGAAGTACGCAACGAGCAGGAATCTCTCATTCTGGAACAAAAACTCATCAAAGAATACCGCCCTCATTACAACGTGCAACTGAGAGATGATAAACGCTATCTGCTGCTGCGTGCAAGCCGGCAGGATGCTCTGCCGCGTTTTTCCATGGTGAGGCTTCGCAAAGATGACGGAGCGCGCTATCTGGGACCTTTCGTGCACTCCTCTGCGCTCAGAGAAACGGTAGAGTGGCTCAACCGCCGTTTCAGGCTTCGCACCTGCACCTGCCGCCACCCCGGAGAAGAGCAGTATCGACATTGTCACGATGATGAAATTCGAAGCTGTTCGGCCCCCTGCATCGGGCGTATTTCAGAAGAGGAATACCGCGCCCGGTTTGATGCTGCGCTCGGACTGTTGGAGGGCAGAAACAGAAAAGAACACCTGGATGCTCTTACCGCGGAAATGACAGCCGCGGCGGAGTCTTTGGATTTTGAAAAGGCGGCGAGGCTCCGGGATATTCGGGAGAATATCCTGAAAACCCTGGAACCGGCCAGACGTTTTTCCCGCTCAATGGCTGATTTACCGGGCACAGTAAACCCGGATGCCGACCTCGCAGAGCTGGCCGCAGCACTGGGAATGGAATCACCACCGGAGGTGATGGAATGCTTTGATATTTCCAACCTCTCAGACAACCACATTGTCGCTTCCATGGTAAGATTCACCCATGGTCGGCCGGATAATGGCGCATACCGCCGCTACCGCATCCGCGGCGTGGAAGGCCAGAATGATTTTGCCGCCATGCTGGAAGTGGTAAGGCGGCGTTATTCCCGCATTGTCAACGAAAGCAGCCTTTTGTTTCAAAAGCCGGAAGAGTTGGATACCTACACGTGGTTACGGCAACTCAGTGAGCGGGGCAAAGCCCCCATCACCGTGCCGCAGCTGGTAGTAGTAGACGGGGGTAAGGGGCAACTTTCCGTGGCCTGCGAGGTACTGGCGGAAATCGGTCTGGGAAAATTGCCCGTGGTAGGTCTGGCCAAGAGGGATGAGGAAATATATGTTCCCGGTAATGCTGCGCCCATCATCCTGAATCCGGATTCAGGAGCTCTGCGCTTGCTGCAACGCTTGAGAGATGAGGCTCACCGTTTTGCCAATAACTACAATGAACTGCTGGTACGCCGCCGAGTGAGAGAAAGCAAGCTGGACGCATTCCCCGGCATGACACCACGCCGCAAAGAACTTCTGCTCAAGCGTTTTCACACCATACCGCGCCTAAAAGCGCGCAGTCCGGAAGAGATAGCCGGCATACCCGGAATCTCCCGGCTCTGGGCAGAGCGCTTTTGCCGTTGGTTAGCAGAGAATTAAGCGAGCCCTAATCCGGCAGGGAATCAGTCAAGGTATCCCAGCGCTTCTTCACCTCCAGAATTTCCTCCCGAGTCACAGAGGGAGAGAGCTCCCAAGTGAGCGGCATGCTCTTGCGGAAAAAGCTGGGGAGCAGCGTAGCAAAGTCCACACACCCGCCGAGAAAAGGCGCGCGGTGATCACGCGCGGGCCAACGAACATCATTCACATGCGCCCCATACAGGAAAGGCTGTAAATGTTGCAAATATTGGCGGTGATCAAGCATCAGGAGGTTGTGCTTGCGCTGAATATGCCCGAAATCATGCCAATAGACCACGTTCGGGTTGTCGCGAAACTCCTCCATCAGCGGCAGCATTTCCCACTCTCCGGGAACTTGCTCAAAGTGGCTGCGCCCTTCCACCGCCAGAACCACCCCCAACTTGGCGGCTTCCTCAGAAAGCTGGCAGAGTGCCTGCCGAGCGCGCTCCAGATAAAGGCCACCCAGCATTTTCCGTTTGCGAACCCACTTACCTTTGGCTTCCGCGAACTCCCGCGAATCGCGCATTCCGTGGCGCACCATACGCTCCAGCTCGCGGGTGGCGGTTCTCCCCTTCATAAGCTCCACCCTGCCCAAATGCAGCACCACATATTTGGCCTCCAGGCGGGCAGCCATCAGCAAGGTTTCCTGAGTCAAACGCAACGCTCGCTCTCTATCCATCGGGCGGTGAGAGGTAAACCGATAAGCATCCGGAGCATCCGCCAACACTTCAATAGGCGCGGGGCAAAAGTTATGCACCCCGGCCACGCGGATGCGCTTCTCATCCACAGCCTTCATAATACCGGACATTTTTGAAACGGAAAGACCGTGTGAGGCTTCTATGTAATCGAACCCCAACTCACGGATTTCATCACAAATCGCTCCGCCGTCCGAGTGCCGCGAAGCATTCCAGCAGGTAGAGAAAACATCCATAAATCAAAAATCCCGAGCAGGCACAAACTTACAGCAGAATACCTCCGCGCCATCGGCATACAGGTGAATATCAATACAGCCCGGACGGTGGCAAATAGTGTACGCATCATGTGCCTCCGGCGGGCGGGGGGAAAAGCGGTAAGCACGCTCCGACGAAAGCACGGCTTCTCGCAACACGCTAATCAGACGCCTGTTGCTCATATTCTGCATTTGCCCGTAATCATTCGTCGGCAGAGTAAGCTGAGGTATGCGCTGTTGACTCATCGCGCGCACTATATACGAAACGCCATAAAAGTCAAGAACAATATAAGTATACGCGCAAGCGGGAGTAAGGCTTGCCTGAGCATACGAACTGTGGTAGACTCTGCTCATGCCGCTGCCGGATTTCTCAGCTTTCCCCCTGTATCTGGCACCCATGGCGGGTGTCACGGATCCCATCTTCCGCACGCTTTGCAAAGAAGAGGGAGCAGATGTCATGGTCACGGAATTCGTTTCTGCGGAAGGGGTGCTGCAAGCGTGGGAACGCAACCGACGCTATGTTGAGTTTGCCGGGCAACACCGCCCGCTGGGAATCCAGATTTTTGGTTCCGTGCCGGAGCACATGGCAGCCGCCGCCCGTATCATCACAGATGCCATGCAACCGGATTTTCTGGATATCAATGCGGGCTGCCCTGTTCCCAAGGTAGTGGGTAAGAACGGCGGCTCTTCCCTGCTGAAAGATTTACCGCTGTTGCAGCGCATTGCCGCTGCCGTGGTGCAGGAGCTGGGCAACGACTGCCCCGTGACGGTCAAAATCCGTATCGGCTGGGATGCAGAGCATATCTGCGCGCTCGAAGCAGCACAGCGGCTGGAAGATGCCGGGGTGCAGGCTCTGGCTATCCACGGTCGCACCCGTTCTCAACAATACGGAGGCAAGGCAGACTGGGGTATCATTGACACCTGCGCCCGCAACGTCAGCATTCCCGTCATTGGCAACGGTGACATTACAAGCCCGGAGGATGTGCAGCGAGCCCGGGAAACCACCGCTGTGTCAGGTGTCATGATAGGTCGCGCTGCCATGAACGCCCCCTGGCTGTTCCGCCAGGCCAAGGAATATCTGAAAAGCGGCATCACCCCGGCTCCGCCCGATTTCGCCCAAAGAATCAGCTTCATGCTGCGCCACACACGCATGGCTATTGACAGCGGACATTACGGTGGGGAATTAGTTACCATGCGCGCCATGCGTGCCCGCCTGCTGGCATACGCCAAAGGCATACCCGGCACCAAGCCGCTGCGCCCGCGGCTTTCCCGCGTAGCCTCCTACACCGAGCTCACAGAGATTCTGGGAGAAACGGGGCTTGCGCTCTGATTCCCGCTCAGAGGATATTCCGGAACTTGGCGGCGGTGTCGCGGAATTGGAGGAAAGTGGTCAGGTGCTCGTTCTCCAGCAGGGTGACAAAACGCCCTTCTTTCACCAGCGTGCGCAACCCCGTGTCCCCGAAAAGTTGGAGAAAGCGCGTAGGCTGCGGGATTCCCCGCTGCGCAAGCTGGGCATTGTAAAATGCGGTGTAGGTAGGCTCGTCCAACGAGCAGCCGAATGCCACCAGGCAAGCAAGATTAGTCTGCTCTCGGTTATCCATGAGATCAATATACTCTACCCAACCGGTCCAGGGGTGCTTCCGCAGTGCCTCACTGGCCTGAGTGCTCCACGGCAGAGTGGGCAACACGGCTCCGTTTATCTGCGCTTCAGCCAATTCATGATAGTGTCTGATTTTAGCTATACTACCGTAGTAGGACAGCCCCATGACACCTACCCAAAGCATCAGCAAACACATCAGAATCGTCGTGATGATGCCGCCGGCACTCAACTTCTTCTTCCACGTAAAGAGTTGCGAAAACCAAGAGATGATGTGGAAGAAAAGCAGCAGAATGAACACCCCCACGCCCCATGCCAGAGCCTGCACCATCCACGGCTGTGGTGTATCCGTGACAAAGGAGAGATAAGTGAAACCGTTACGCTGTAGAAACATCCATGCCGCCACCGCGCAAATGATAGCCGAGGCCAACACAATCATCTTGATAACACCCTTGAAGATAACAAAAAAGAGGATGGCCGCCAGAATGACACCCAGAGTTATCAGCAATGCATTACTTTGCAGGATTTCCATAAGAGAAGCGATGCTCATTTGAGCAGATTGAGTGTTTCACGAGCAGCTGCATGGTCCGGCTGCAGACGCACGGCTTTTTCCAGAGCGCGCCGCGCCGCCTCCGGCATACCGACCTCTGCCAGCAGGATACCCAGCCGATACTGAGCCTCCGCATTGTCCGGGTTCGCTGCCGTGCAGGCAAGCATCTGCTGCAAAGCTTCGGGAAGCCTGTTCTGCTGCGCCAGGAAAACGGCATAATCCATGCGAGCCACGGCAGAAGCTGCATCCAGCTCAATGGCGCACCGATACTGTTTTTCCGCCTCCGGCAAATTGCGTTCCGCGGCCGCCAACATGGCCAGCTGCATGGCACCCGGCGGCTGGTCCCCCTGCAGAGCAGCAGTGGCTTTCATTTCCCGAAGAACGGCGGCACCCTCCGGTATACGGGTAATCAGGGGGAAGAGCCGCCACCCGGCAGTGTGTCGAACAAGCCGGGTAGAATCCTGCAGCAAGGGGACAAGCTCCGCCGGGTCCAGCAAAGCCGCAGCAGCTGCGCGAACCAACGGGTCCTTGTCTGTTACTGCGGTGCGGGCAAGCTGCTGCACCTCCGCAGTGCGGGGATACTGAGCCATGAGGCCCAGCAGCGTAGCGCGCCAGGCTGACACCTCTTCCGCGGCATACGCCTCCAGCAGCTGCTGCACACTGCCGCGCCCCTGCATGGCAGCCCCGGCGGCGCGAAAACGCAAGCGGTACTTCTCCATGCGCTTTCCATAGCGCTTTTCCAGATACTCAGCTGCCCATTGGTGGTCTTTGTCCCGGTGGCAATCCAAACAGGGATTGGGTACCCCCAGCTCCATGCTCATGCGCGGATCAGGCCAATGCAAAGCATGGTCGCGGCGGCGGTCTCGCCCCATGTAGGTCATTTCAGGCATGTGGCAATCCACACAGCGGTTCTCATGCCCACCACAGAGCGGATTTCGCTTTACCTGCGGAGCGAGCACCCCGTTAACCACTTTGTTCTCAGCGTGGCATTGGAGGCAGAGTCGGTCGTTCTCCATAGACTCCGTCAGCCCGCCGGTGTGCGGGTTGTGGCAGTCGTAGCAGGTTACGCCGGTATTACCCATGCGGCTGAGCCGGAAACTCGTCTCGCAGTAATCCTCCTCGCGCTGGAGACCGTTCGGATAAAAAATCCCGGGAACTTTCGGCAGTTCCAGTCGGTAGTGGTCATCAAAGCGATCACCGATGGTAAATTCATCTGTCAGCTCTTCGCGCCGCGCGTGACAGGAGGCACAGTTATCATCATGCTGCTGCGGTGTAAGCTCGCGGTCTGCGCGGCTGACCAGGCAACCGTCTTCTGCCGGCTTATCCGCCACGCGGTGGCACTGCACACAAGTGACCCCTGGTTCACGCCAGGATGATGCATACTGATTCCCGGCAGCATCATAATTCTTACGGAATCCGCTCATGTGGCACCAGGCACACTGCGAATTCCAGTTCATGCCCCTGCCCTGCCAGTGCCCCCACTCCCCAGGGCACCGCACAGCCCCACCGGAAGCCTGCTGCAAAGCATCATCACGGAACACATCAAACCACTCTTTTTTCTCTGTATCCCACGCGGCACTGGGGGTCTGCAACCCACCGTCCGCCCAGCGGACCAGATACTGCTCCAACGGTTTGGTTCCCACCACAGAATCTACTGCATACACCTGTCCGCTATGCACATCGCGCATCTGCGGGTTTCCCTGGGCGTCCGTCTCCAGGCTCAGCTCCATACCGTGCGCGGTAATGCGGCTTCCGTCAAAGGCGGCGGCATCCTGCGGCCGCAGTTTTCGCCACGCCCACGCGTGGTGACTGCCTGCCCACTCATCATATTCCTTTCGGTGGCAGGCTGCACACTGCAACGAAATCGGAATGGCACTCTCATCCCAATGTGCTGAAGCGGCGGCAGGAGACACCCGAGGGATGGCAGCCACTCCGGCAAACGCTGCCGCCACCACCACCGCACCGATAATTATTCCCGGGATTCTCACGGGCGCATTGTAACACATCCCTCTTTTCTTGGCAAACGGAAAACGACCTGTCACCACCGGAGATGACAGGTCGTTTCAGTAAAAAGGAGTGCTGTTATTTCATCGCAGGTCAATCATATCCTTGACGATATGGATACCTTCACGCAGCACCGGGTCAAGATTGGAGGGATACTCCGGTGTCTCTGTCAGCTCCGCCTCGGGGTCTTCCACCTCATCCATAAACTCCGTCTTATCCTCCTTGGAAGCGACAGGCAGCGTGGGCAGCTTCACATCCGTGAGATTGAGGCGGTAGATAACCATATTCTTTGCATCCTCCTCTGCCATTTTTTCATAGCGAACCTTGCGCTCCTCATCAATAGTTTTCTTGCGCTCCAGCAGGGCATTGCTCTCATCCTGACGCACTGTCTTGTTGAGGGACACACTGTTCTTCTTCTGGCGTTCATCAGCGCGGGCAGCGTCCTCCTGCATGTACTGCAAATCCGGATCCTTCGCAACGCGGGCAGCACTGCGCCCCAACAGGGCGGGCAGTATGCGGGCAATGCGGGTATTCATGACATAGCCCCCGGCTCGCGGAATCTCATCATAAGGCAAGGCATAATCCTGCTCACCCTCAGAGATGCGCAACCCGGTCGTGGCCGTGGGCAGCACAATATCGCTGGGCACGCCGCGCAGCTGCGTGGAAGCACCGCCCACTCGGTAGAACTTCTGCGTGGTCACCTTAATCATGCCGCAGCCTTCCCGCGAGGAGAAATAGGGCATGTAGTCCGCAAGACTGCGGGGCACCTGCACCGTACCCTTGCCAAAGGTGGACTCATCCCCTGCCACCACGGCGCGACCATAGTCAACCATGGCCCCGGCAAAAATCTCAGAGGCAGAGGCACTCAACTTGTTGATAAGCACCACCAGCTCACCGCGGAAAATCGGGCGACCGCTCACCGTCAGTCGCTCCACGTGACCGCGGGAATCCTTTACCTGCACCACAGGACCGGCCCCGGTGAAAAAGCCCACCATCTTGCGCACTTCGTCCAACGAGCCACCGCCGTTGAATCGGAGATCCAGCACGATACCTTCCACGCCCTCCATAATCATGCGGCGCAGAATGCGTTTCACATCTGCTGCACAGTGCACATCTCCGTCATCCAAATCCACATAGAAAGACGGCAGCGTCAATATACCAAGGCAGTATTTGCGAGGCTGTCCATTGGCATCCGGTGCGGTCAGGTGAATAACGCGGCCGCTTGCCAACTCTTCCGACATGGGAATTTCATCTCGGACGATGGTAATAACATGCTCATTGCCGCCCTCAGCATCAGTCACACGCAGTTTGACACACTGACCTTTCTTGCCGCGTATGAGGTCTACTACCTTGTCAATGCTCAGGAACATGATATCCGTCCAATTCTCATCACCATCCTTGGCAACAGCCACGATACGGTCCCCCAGCTTCAGTTGACCGTTCTTTGCCGCCGGGCCACCCTTGACAATGCCTTCAATGACCGTAGAGCCGTCATCATCAGACTTGAGGCGAGCCCCAATGCCTACAATGGAGGCTTTAATCATGTCCTTGAACCGCTGCTCTTCTCTGGCTCCCATGTAGTCGCTGTGGGGGTCATACACATGAGCCACGGCATTGAGCAGGTAGGACACCATATCCTCCCTGTCCGCTTCCTGAATATCGTTGCGCATGCGCTTCAGGCGGGAAAGCAACTTCTCCACAACCGGTTTCTCCTTGGCGTTGGGGTCAGGCTTGCCTTTCTCTGCTGCCAGCTTGGCAACATTTTCACGGCGCAACACCTCCGTCAGCAGCATATCCTCCACCTGATCTCGCCATACCTGCTCCAGCTCAGCAGCATTCGCAGAGCGTGGCAGCTTGCGGCGTGTGCGGGCGGTGGATCGGTCAGAATCAAAAGCCGGCATCTTCTTCGCATACTCCTGCAGCAACTTTTCTGCAAAAGCAATACGAGAAAGAGCTTTCTCGCTGTAGAAAGCATACAGCTCCTCAGCAAGACGCGCCGTCTGATTAGCCAGCAAATAATCACCAAAGCTGGTGGCATATAAATCACGCAGCTTCTGCACTTCATCTTCACTCAGGAAAAGGTGCTGCGGGTCCTGCGTCTGCACATAACACTCCAGAAATTTGGCATACTGTTCCTGAGTGAAGCGCTCACGCGAAAAGTGAGCATTCTGCAGCACCAGAGAGAACTGCTTACCTATCAAATCATAATCCGGTTCAGCAGGTGCAGGTGCGACTGCAGCCGCGGCCAGTGCCACAGCACCGGCTACCCATAAACCTCTCATCCATTGTTGAATACTCTTTTTCATATCGTAAATCTTTCCCGGGGTGTCGACGTTCATACTCAGGCAGTGCCTGCACACCCTACTCCTACATACGTTACAGACACTCTCTTTCTGTCATCTCGTATATTTCATGACACACCTCATGTCCGCGTGATTCCCCCCTTCCGGCTAAAGCAGAACTCACCGGCAACTCCGCAGAGCATACCGATGAGATTCCGATTACGCCGGCGGTTGCGGCGTGCTCAGGCCTTGCGGGAACCGCGTTTAGCACGCTTCTTCACCAGTTTGCAGCCCATGGCGGCAGACATGGCATTAACACCCTGCTCCAGAGTGACCAGACGCTCAGAAACCTCCTTGAGCTTGTTCTCCGCCTTGGTGGCACGCGTACGTACCCGGCGAAGCTCCGCCTTGGCAGCGCGGGCATCTTCTTTCACCTCAGCCTTAGCTTCTGTGGACTTACGGCGACCGGGAGTAGCATTTTCAAAACGCTTCAATATAGCTTCCTCCGCCTGTTTCTTCCAGAGAGAAATCAGCGTGGGGACAATATTTTTCTCGGCTGCCACTTTCTGGATAGTATTGTCACGACCCTTCTGCAGAATTCTCAATACTATCTCCGTCTTTTCCTTTGCTGTATATGTTGCGTGTTTCTTAGCCATAAAAACAAATTGTTTCTGACCACGAATCTACTCCTTTTTATCTTTCAATGCAAGCCTTAAACGCGTTTTTTTACTTTTTATCTAAAATTTTATCAACATTTTGTGTCATTATAACAAATTTTGCTCTTCTTGACTCATTATCTGCAATATTCAGTAACCGAAAAATAGTTTCCGCACCTCCTCAAAGCAGAAAAAACGCGTTAGCTCCCTCAACAATCCCGCTCCCACGGGGCAACATCTAATCGCAAGTCCGCACATTCATTCTCTGCACGGGGATTGATACATCTGCACGCAGATTGAGTTTACTCTATCTTTATCAATTATTAACAAGCATCTCTAACACGTAAAGTCACAGTCATCAAGAATCTTTTAAATTCAAAAACCGCCCGCAGACACCTGACTACGGGCGGTCAAGAACGGGAATTCGGACTAATTACTTCTTCCGGATGACAATGCGGCCATAACTATTACCGCCGTTCTCCACACGGACATGGAGCGTGATATCTTTTCCCTTGGGGATATTAACCGTGTACACGTTCGCCTCATCTTTACCCTCAGACCGGGCCCCCAATCGGCGTGGCGTACGTTTCTTCGGGTCAGCTTCTTCTTCCTTTTTGGGATACTGAACCACGCAGGAATGCTCATCTGCTCCCACCTTGGTGTTGCCGCGGTGCACTTCCACCGCCAGCACCCGCAAATCCGCACCACCGGTCTTGACAAAAGTCACCGTGTAGCGCCCCGGGTTACTGATGGGCACGCGGCCGACAATCTGCACCAGCCCGCCTCCGGGCGGCAGGCAGATGGGACTCCACCCGGTTTCATAGTCAATCTGCCCGCCCCATGTACGCTCCACCACCACGGAGGAACGCCCGAACAGGGAATCCGGGTTCAACTCACGCATCTTCCTTGCCAGTTCGCGGATTTTGGCGCGGTCTTCATACTGACCTTCCTTATGCAGCTTACCAATCATGATAGCGTACATGGACTGGCGCTGCTCCGGTTGCCAGAATGGCTGCTCCAGTAATTTCTCCATGTCAGCTATCGTTTCTGCCAATGTCTTTTCGCTGTAAGCCTCAGCTTTGGCACTGGGTTCATAGGTGAGGACAGAGGCGGCACCGGTACTGTTCTGCGGGTCAGCAGCCTTGATCGCCTCCACTATTTTCTCCGGTCGGTTCAGACCGGGAATCAATGCTGCCTCCAGCAGCAGTTTGGCTTTCTCCGCACCCTGCGCAGCATCTGCTCTGGCCATAATCTCATCGCGCTTGAGCTTGCCGTCTATGGCACTCTTCACCTTGGTGGCCACCTCCTCAGGGGTGCCTTTCTGCACTACAGCCCCGTTGATGGTGGCATAGTTGATACCGTTCTTATCAAACAGTAACAACCCCGGATATGATTCCGAACTGAACACATGCGGCTGGGGCAAGGAACCCCACTTGATTCCCTGGTCTATCTTCTGCTCATCATTCGGCAGCTGGTAAAAAGGCACCGTCCACATGGCCGCATCCCCGGCCGCTTCTTTCACCGCAGCAGACTCCATGTGCTTTTTGCACACTTGCAAACCGGTGGGATCCCAGTTGGCACCATAGGCAAAAACGATGTAGCCGTTTTTGCCGGCAGCCTTGGAGCCCTCTTCGTAATTTTTGACAATCGTGGCAGCAGACAGAGGCTGCACCGCCAGCAAAGCAATCGCCGCCAGCATCGATATTGTAATCCTGTTCATCATCTGAAAAATATAGGGGGTATTCATGATTTATGCGGCCGGACGACCATATACATAGATAGCATTTATCTGCAGCGGAGTGTTGCCGCCCTTGCGCAGCACGCGGATGAACTTACACTTGCTCTCCGAGCTGCCGAAATCGGCGGTACTGATGCTTCCGGGGCATTCCCCCAGGGGGCTGCCCACCGTCTGCCAGGAGCCTTCTTTACCGTTCTCCGAAACCTGAATAACCATATCCCGGCGGTCTGCGGTCTTATCCTCCGGGCCTATAATAATCACGCCGGATACGAAAGCATCTCTCGGGAGCATCACGCCCACCCACGGGTCGGCTTCTGCCGCCGTCGCGATATTACCGCCGCAGCCTTCCAACACGCCCCAGTGGCCGGCAGGCGTGTCCGCCTCACCGTAGCTGCCGGCGAACACGAGCCCGCCTTGAGACATGACAGCCCCCCGCAGCGGTCTGTGCGGCGGCATTTCTCCGCTGAGCATATCCTTGGCATCAGCCATATCACGCCCCATGGACTGGAACGCATCCAAATTAAACGTGCTTTCTGCCGCCAGCAGCATCTTATTCTGCATCGCGTCACCATCCGGGCCGGAGGGAATGTGGCTGAAATACGCCGTGAGCTGCTTGATTCTCTCCGTCATCACCCCTTTATGCATCGCGTTGAGCTCATTCATCCAATCCAGCACACGTGTGGGTATCACCGGCTTGGTTGATACGGCGGAATAGATGGATGCAAAGAGATAACAGGCACGGTCAGGATCCAGCTTATCCACCTTCTTCTCCTCTTTCTTATCCCCCTCACCAATAGTCACCGTGACCTGCGGCTGCACCGCATCCTTCTCCAGAAGCCTCATCTGGCGGTCAGCCATGACGCCCACTTCCCACCGGGCGGGGCCTTCGTCGTACATAGAGCTCCAGAAGAGGTGAATACACTGCTTGATTTCGTCTTTGGAAATAGAGGTTTTCGCCAGATTATCATAGACATGTCTCTGCAGAAAATCCGCTGCAACTTCCGGATAGCGTGTTGCCAGCAATTTGCAGACATCATCGTGCAGCTGTCGCCAGAGCTCTTTGTCTGTGGGATAATTCTCTTTCAGATAGCGGGAGCAAGCAAACCATGCATCCAGATTCAACGGCTGAGCACTAATGGCATGGAAGTAACATTTCAATGCTTCCTTCTTGCGATTACGCTCCCCATAGATGCGCCCCAACGCCAGATAGGTGTAAGAAACATCATTATCCCGTGCATCACTCTCTTCCAGCAGTTCCGTCATCATATGCAGCGTGGTGAAGCGGTAATTGCCACGCCACGGTGTCCAGTGCAGCCCGTGTTGCCAGAACACGGAATAGGCCGGAGTCCACTCCCCGTTTACACGCAGAATAAAAGCGCAGTGCCCGGGCTCACCCATGGTGAATGCAGGAACACCATGCGCCGTTGCTGCATAGGCACCAAAGTGTGACAGCCCACCGCATACGCCGCCCACCTCATAGGTGAATTGGTGGTGATTGCTGTCAAACAAGCCGTTGTACGGATTGCGGTAATCTGCCCCGTGCACACTCTGCCCATAGGGATTCCACAGCTTGTAACCACAGCGCCAGCAGCACCCGGAAAAACGCTCAATGGGGATACGCACATTATCCTGTACCCACTCAAAACTGGCAGGCAGACCGGCAGAGGCGTTGCCGAAACCGTCCGAACACTTACTACCGCAGCAGATACGCAACTGCCAGAACGGCAAGGTGTCAAACACAACATTCAACTTCCTTTCCTTCCACTTGCGGATATAGTAATCCGCTCTGTCCATAGCCTTGCCATACTCCCAGCAATCGCGTGCAAACTCCAGTCCGGTCGCAGTGGCAATATCCCGCACCTTTCGGTTTGTATAAAAATCCGGGTGGCGCTCCGCCACACCCTGCATCACCGCCAGCACACGTCCGGGGTTGCTGCAATCACCGCTGAACACGACCTGGTACATCCAATCCAAATCGGTAGACAGAGCCTCCAGGAGTTTCTTACCGTTCTTGTACGCAGCAAATTCTTCCAGCTTCCAGGGTAGGTTCTGATGGTCTTCCAGATACGCCAGTTCCTTCTTGATATCCTCAACCTTTTTTTTCTGAACCTCTCGCTCCTCCTTTGCGCCTTTGGGCAAATCTTCCAGAATACTCTCCTGCACCTGCATGTCCAGGTCACGATTGGTATGCTTCCCGGCAGCAGCCCTTTTAGAGTTTTCTATCGCCTCACTGTGCGTATTGTGAACAGCCTGCCATGCCATCATCCACTGCGCCAGCAACAGACGATTCGCGGGTTTTTCCACAAACTTCTGCACGTTATCGGGCTCGGGGCTCTTTACTCTTTCCGTAAGCGCAGCCCCCAAACGCTTCAGCGAAGCTTCCGGATTCTTCCAGTTTTCTGCCATTTTGCGGTTCACGTAGCCCTCGGCTTCCGAGGCCGCAGCCTTCTTACTGTCGGCAGATTTCTTATCGGTTCCGGGGGCCGGGGCATCTGCCTGCACTACTGCGGGCAACATACCGAAAGCTACGGCAAGTCCGGCTACACAGGAAAACGGTTGACCAAGTTTCATGATGATGAATCGTTTTTGAAATTGTTGATAAAATTAACGGCGACGCGGACTTCTTCTGCGCTGAGGTCCTCCCAGCATATCTGCCGAGGTGGATGTCCCCAGCCGTATGCTCTTTTCACGATTTTTGCGGATATCACTATTTATCTTGCTACGCACCGCCACCACGATGATGATAAGCAATACCAGTAAAGCTCCGCCATACATCATCATGGAATCTTCTGTCAGCCCCAGTTGCTCTGCAAAGGACTTCTCCTTAACTTTCTTCTTTTTCTTCTTGGCGGTAGAAGCCACAGCTTTCTCCGGCTTCTCCTCAGGCGTATCGATAACAGGTTCCTCCGGAGTCTCCTCAGCCGGTTCTTCTGCCTGAACCGTGTTCACCGCAATGGGTGCAGCATCATCCCCGGCATTTTCTGCACGCTTACGGGCAGCCGCTGCCGCCTTCGCCAACTCTGCCTTGTTGGGGGTGAAGAAAATCTTGCTTTCCTCTTCCATGAGCTTGCGACTATCCGTCACCGCCTGCGATGTCGCAAAGGAACTGCCCATAGCATCATCCACCGCCATCTCCCGCAGCAGCAGGCGACTCTCCTTCGGAGCATTCGGGTATACCGTGATACGGCGGCACTTCCCATTGGACGCTTCCTCATAAAACGCAAAGCCCTTGCCCACCTTCACCGCGCGGGCTCCTGCCACGCCGATTTTTTCCTTTTTATCCTCCGGCACCTTGGCCCAGGAAATTTTATTCTTGCCGGTCAAGGTGCTCAGCAGCTTCATGCCTGCTTCCTCGTCCACCGGCTTACGGAACTCCATCACCATGCTCAACAGCGTACCCTTCTTCGGGTCAAAATCCAGCAGCAGACGACTGTTCGCATCCGGATTCCACGCGCGGCGCACGGAACCATCCTCCAGCACGCGGTAGGTGTAGTCTTTTGTCAGGTAGTCATCCGCATCCTGCCGTGTCATGGTCGGGGAAAGCACCTCCAGCTCCAGTGCAGCAGCCGGGAACGCAGCCAACACGGCTATCAGCGGAAATATACAGGAAAATAATCTGGGCAACATGTTGTCCCCATGCTATCACCTATGGTAGCTGAACACAAGCATATTTCCTGCGGGGTGAAGCTTTTTGACCGATTTCTCATGCTACGCCCCCTCCCTCATCAGACTCTCATGAAAAAAAAACGCCATTTTCTTTACATGAGAACCGCCATCATGTAAAAAAAACGCCATTTTCTTTACATGAGAACCGCCATCATGTAAAAAAAACGCCATTTTCTTTACTCGACAAAGACAAATTATCACTTCTCCGCCGTCCTCACCAACTCGGCTGAATCGATTTCCTCCACATCCGTGTGAGCAAGAATAGCCACCAACCCGGCATTGATATAGTAGTTCCTACGCCAGATTTTTTCCTTTTTCAGCAATTCCAATCTGACCATTTCGTCCAGATACTTGGCCGCTGTAGGACGAGAAATCCCCAGATGGGATTCCAGATGTTCGATTTTCGTGTAGGGCGAATAGAACAGGCAATTCAGTAAATCATGACTATACATCTTGGATGCCCGCTCCTTGAGAATCCGCTTATATTCTTTCATCAGGCACGCAATTTTCTGCACCAATTCTATTGTTTCGGCAGCGGTCACCTCTATACCTTTCAGCATATAGAGAATCCATTGTTCCCATGCTTCCCCGCTTCCTCCGGATTCCCGAAT
>JAFQEY010000093.1 GCA_017398765.1 Akkermansia sp. | reverse complement strand
ATTGACGATTGGGCAACAATGGGCGGGAGGGATTATGCGCCTTACGACGTAGTGAAATGTTGCTGCGCAACGTGAAATTGTGCCTGACGGCACAGTGAAATTACCGCCGCTTGCGGCGGTAGTGATGGAGTTCGGCAGCCCGACGGGCTGCGGAATTGTGAGCCCCGGTTGAGGGGCGATATATGATAGACCGGGGTTAAGCCGCGTCTGCGGCGTAACCCCGGGAAAAACACCAAAATATAGCAGAACCCCGGAGGGGTGGCATAATGTGCCACATTGAGTTACAGCGGTTTCATTGTCCCGTGTTCGTATCATGCGACTCATTGTTGCATTTTACGTTAAGTCTGACACACCGCCTTATGTCACCCCATGCGGGGTTCCGGCTTATTTGTTCTCTTTGCCCCCGGGATTCCGCTGCTCACGCAGCTCCATCGCCGGGCTATTTTATGTCGCCCCCACGGGGCTCTGTATTCGGCGGGCATCCGCCCGCAATGTTTTCTACAAATTGGTGTCTTTGCCTAATTATTCCAACGCGTATTCCCTTTTCAACAACAAGCAGACCGGTATCCTGACAGGGATACCGGTCTGCTGTGTACGGGGTGAAAGGAAGTGCTGTTACACCTCAAAAAGGTGTGTGACGGAGGCGTTGTTGTGAATATTGTAAATAGCCTGTGCCAAAAGGGGAGCAATGCTCACGGTGTCTACCTGGTCACCATACGCCATCGGCACAGAATCAGAGGTCAGCAAACGCTCAATCGGGCTGGCAGCCAGGCGTGTACGAGCCTTTTCATTGAGCACGCCGTGGGATACGGCGGCAAAGATACGGGCAGCCCCGTGCTGCTTGAGCACCTCAGCCGCGGCGCAGAGCGTACCGCCGGACTCCGTCATGTCATCCACCATCAGGACATCTTTGCCCTGCACATCACCGATAACGGCGTGGGCATTCACCTCTGTGGCGGAAATACGCTGCTTGGCGACGATGGCCAGCTCCGTTCCCAGAATGTTCGCATAGCTCTTGGCATTCTTCACGCCGCCGATGTCCGGGGAAACCACCACCAGATTTTTCATATCTTTAACATAGGTGTTCTTCAGATGCTTGATAAGCACCGGTACGGAATAGAGGTGATCCACCGGTATCTCGAAGAAGCCCTGAATCTGTGCAGCATGTAAATCCATGGTCAGCACGCGATCCACTCCGGCGGCAGTCAGCAGATTAGCCACCAGTTTGGAGGTGATGGGTACTCTGGGCTTATCCTTGCGATCCTGGCGCGCATAGCCGTAAAACGGCATCACAGCCGTAATGCGGCTGGCACTGGCGCGGCGAATGGCATCCACCATCACCAACAGCTCCATGAGATTGTGGTTGGTGGGCGGACAAGTCGGCTGAACAACAAAGACATCCGTACCACGGATGGACTCCTCAATCTGGACAAAACTTTCACCGTCCGGGAAGGTATTTACCTTGGCATCACAAAGGGGAAGCCCCAAAACCTTGGCAATGTCCGATGCTAACTTGGGATGTGCGGTACCGCTGATAATTTTCATGGTAAAGTGTGTGCGTGTGCGCAACTATTCTTGACATTTTTGAGAAAATTGCAATACTAAAAGCAGTTATACAACAATTTTTTTTGCATCATGCAATCTCCGAATTATATTCCTGAGCATTCTTCCGCGGGCATGAGCAAGTGGGATTGGGTGGGTGTTGCACTGTCATTGGTATGCATTGCCTGTTTCTTCTGTATTCCTGAGAACTACACCTACCATTCTCTGGGCAAGTTCTCTGCATGGGGATGGTGGATGCAGGAACATGTGACCGGTTTCAAGTTTTCAGAAATCAGTTTTGTGCCGTTGATTTCACTATTTCTGCTGGGGAGAGCCTGGGTAAAGAGGCATGATTTGCCGCTGCATAAGAGCTGGCACGGGATTTGGTGCCTTGCGTTCGGGGCACTGCTCCTGGTGGCAGCTGTGCGGACGCACCAGCCGAGAATAGCCCTGCTTTCTCTGTGCACCATGCTGCTTGGTCTCAACTGGTATTACCAGGGCGGGCGTTTTGCGCTCCGGTGTGCATTCCCCCTCTTTTTCATTCTTCTCTGGGCAGTACCGCCCTCGCTGGAGCAATCTACCGTACCGCTGCAAATCATCTCCACCAAGCTGGCGAGTTGGGGCGCAGGTTTGTTAGGAGTAGAAACCTATGCAGAGGGAACCAATATCTGCTCTGTTTCAGGGAAATGGGATTCGTTCAACATAGCCGGCGGCTGCTCCGGTCTCAACTCTCTCAAAACGCTTTTCCTCATCTCATTACCATGGGCATACCTGGCCAGTAATCTGAAGTTCTGGAAACGCATTGTCCTGGTACTGTGCAGTTTTCCTCTGGCGGTTATCTCCAATTCATTCCGCATTGCAAGCATATTTGTTTTGGCGGAATATGTAAGCCCCGCATTTGCGGGGAAGACATGGCATGACTGGTCAGGGCTGACGCTGTTTTTCCCGGCAAGTCTTCTGGGGCTCTTCCTCATCCACAGTCTGTTAAGTGGTGAGTTTTCATTTCTGAAGCGCCGCCGCACCGTAATCCGCTCAACATCTGATAGTCATGCTCAAAATTCTTAAAGCACTCTTACCGGCCATTCTTCTGGTAAGCCTTCTCTCACTTACTTTTCTCATTCCCCAGAAGGAGGAATTGCAGGCTTCCAGCATGTCCATGGAACTGCCTCTGAGATTTGATTTGCCCGGTTGGTACGGCATACGGAAACAGGAAAGCCCTGAGGAACGCAGAACACTGGCCCCCGATACTCTGTTCAGCAAAGCAGACTACCGCCTGCTCTACAGTGATGAATGGAATAAGGAAATGCCGGATGCTCACGTCTCTCTGGTATTCTCCGGTAATGACATGAATCAATCCATCCACCGCCCGGAGTTGTGTCTCCCCGGGCAGGGGCATCTGAATTTAACCTCTAGCGTTACCGACATCAAGTTGGAGAACGGAAAGGAAATCAACTTGACCCGCCTGGTATCATTCCGGCGAAATGAGGAGACACCTGACAAAAAACTGCATTACATCCATTTCTACACCTTTGTCGGGAAAGGTCATATCTGCCACAGTCACATGCAGCGCGTGCTGACTGATATCTCTGACCGTGTGCTGCAAGGGAAAGTGCAACGTTGGGCCTATTTCCAGGTTGGGACATACTGGTCGCCGCATATAGGGGTGAGTCAGGAAGATGCAGAAAAAATGCTGCTCCAATTAACCGCCCGCTTGCTGCCCCGGATTATCAACTGGAAGGAGATGGAAAACTGACGCGCGGCTTATACGCAAGCCAGACTTTGCGCTTGCAAGGAAGCAGCGGACAAGATAGTATAAGCAGCACGTATGGGGCTCCTCGATGTAAAAGCACAACTAGCCGATGCAAAAAAGCGCAAGCCTGACGAGCGTTCGCTTGCACAGCAGGCAACAACACTGGCGCAGGAGCTTTTGCTTGCCGGGCAGAAAGAGATGCGTTCCGATGAGCGTACCTTGCTTTCCGCGCTGCACCGCATGGTGACAGACAAGAAAAACTGCACGTTTGTCAGTGATCTTTGCTCCAGGGTATTACAGCTTTCCGACACCGCTGAACAGGCTGCCAACCTGCGTGCTATCATAGCGGAATACGGCGGTATTCCCTCCATCTTCAGCACCTTTGGTAAGATACGCTTTAAGGCGGCTGCCATGGCCTCCGTAAGCATGCAGCAGGCAGCCATTGCAGAAGTTCGCCGCATCTTCCGCTCCACATTCGGCGGGTTGGCTCTGCCCACTCAGGTTGAAAAAATCAGCAAAAAGGTCAAGGAGTGTAGCCGGGACAACATACGAACCGTACTCAATCCCCTGGGGCCGGAGGTGTTCGGCAACAAGAGTGCGGAGCGCTATTTCAGCAGACTGGAGACTATTTTGAAGCACCAGGAGAGCGTTGGTATCATTGTGCAGCCGCAGCGGCTCTGCCCGGGGCTCTCCCCCTACTCTCCGAAAGATGGTGCCAAGCGGCTCGCTCTCAAACTAAAGGAACTCATCAAGCTTTCTCTCAGCAGTAAAGCTCCCCGCAGCATTCTGGTGGAATGCGGCAATTCTCTCATTCTTCCCATCGTGGCAGAGGGAGTGCGGCAGGCTCTGAGTGGTAAATCTGCTCAAAAGGCAGATGTCATTCTGGAACTACCGGCCTATCTGAAGAAGAGTTCCGCCATTCTGCGGGAGATGACGGAGTGGGCAAGCCCACGCGGCAACAAAGGAGCTTCCCCGCTGAAAGTATTGCTGGTAAAAGGCTCCGACCTGGCGTATGAGCAGGAGCTCCGGGCCCGACACGGAGATGCCGTTGCTCTGAGCCGAAACAAAGCTGAAACAGAAGTTCGTTTCAAAAAGCTTGTGCAGACTGCAATATCGGCATCTCCCAAAGCAATAGCCCCGGTCATTGGCACCCACAATCTGTTTGACATAGCGTATGCTCTGCTGGAATGGGGAAAAGCCGGTCGGGATGGTTTGCCGGAGTTCTGTTTTCTCTGTGGTCTGGCAGACAGGGTGGCGCGGTTGCTCGGAAAAGCCGGAGCCGGAATCATACTCTCAACTCCGCTGACTGAGGATAACGGAGACAGTGGGTTTGAACGCTATCTCATGAACCTTGTGCAGGAGCTGGCACGCCCGGACGGTTTTATCTCCGCCGGGGCATCCCCTGATACCAATTCCATGGAGTGGGGAAAACTGCGCCAGCAATTTCTGGCGGCACTCAGCGGGCGTGAGGAAAGCAGCTCAGATGCCTCCCATACCAAGAAAGATAAAGAAACATTCAGCCCCACACTGCTGAGCAAACTGGCAGACAGGGAGCGCACAGAGGCTCTGTTCAGCGCAGCGGAGGCAGAATCGGAACGCAGCCGGGACAAGCTGCCCCTCACCATCAATAATGAGGAAGTTCACACTGCCCTTTGTGGTATCAGCCGTTCACTGACCGCACCGGGTATGGAGGACTACCGCTTCACCGCAGCTGATTTTGATGCTGTGGACACCGTGCTCACCCGCGCAACACAAGCGGCGGTGCAAATGCAGCCACAGCAGGAAGAATTGCGACTGCAACTGCTGAAACTGGCTCGGGAACTGGAAAAACGGGAGACAGAATTCACAGCTCTGCTGGTGAGAGATTCCGGCTTCACCCTGCAGGAGGCGGATGCGGAAATCCGCAACGCCATAGACTCCTGCCGCTTCTATGAGCAAAGTGTCATTACCCCCGGTCTGCAGGACGGTACCCTGCCCACCCCGCTGGGAGTCATCGTCGTTGCAGCGGACCGTGTTCACCCGCTTGCCTCAGCCGTGGCAGGCATAGCCGCCGCCTGGGTCACGGGAAATGCCGTCATTTACAAACCCTCCTTCCACAGTATCCTGTTGGCCACTCAGCTCACCGAGCTGCTGCGGGAACTGGGCTTCTGTGAACCGCGCCTGCACATGTTACCCTGCCCGGATAACCAGATTGCTGAAAAGCTCATGTGTGACCCCCGGGTCAACGGGTTAATATTACACGGCAGCCGCCGCACGGCCACCGCCATGCAGAACCGCAACATCTCCCGCCCGGTTCTGAGCAGCTCTACCGGGCAGTGTGTCGCCTACCTGGCATCCTCTGCCAACTGGCACAAAGCTATTCCGGAGTTAGCCGCCGCCGCTTTCCGCCGCGCAGGGCAGAGTTCAGATTCTCCGCACACCATTCTGGTGCATGCTGCTGTGTACGACAATCAGGCATTCATCAATGCTTTTCGTGACGCCGTCAACTCCATTTCCGCCAAACCCGGATACAGAGAGGGCGGGCAGCTGGGACCCATGATTCACCGCCCCACTCCGGAGCAGCTCCGGCTTCTCACGGCTACCGATGAGGGAGAAACCTGGATTGTCCAGCCTCATACGGAAGAAATTGGCTCCCAAATATGGAATCCCGGGCTGCTTACCGGCATTCAGCCGGGCAGTTTCTTCACCCAGGAGGCACACAATGTCCCCATTATCGGACTTATCCGCGTCAGCAGCACCCGGGAAGCACTCTCCCTGCAGGCGACCTTATCCGGCGGGCTCAGTTCCGTCATCTACTCACAGGATGCAGATGAAATCACCACTTGGAGCAAACAGGTGCACACAGGCAATATGGCCGTCAACTGTGCTCCGGCACCTCAACCGGGATGCCTGCCGCTGGGAAGCTGGCACTCCGCAGTACCTAAACCGCTTGGAGTTAACTTCCTGACCTCACTGAGCAGCTGGCAGGAAAATGCCCGCCCGCAATCACGCCCCTCCCAACGCAGTATCCCCTTTACACCGTGGGAAGCACTCTCTCCCAAGCCCACCCCGGATGAGACGACGCGACTGGCAGCGGCGGCAGATTCCATCTCATACTGGTGGGAGCGTGAATTCGGCGTGGAGCATGAGCTGCACCGCACGCCGCAGACCCTCACCACACTGAGCTACCACCCGGTGCCTCTCTGCATACGGGCTGAGAAAATAATGACGGATGTGGATTTGAGCATTCTGCTGATGGGGGCACTCAAGACAGGGTGTTCTATACGGCTGAGCACTGCATCTCTGCGTGCCTGGATGCCCCGGGTTCTGGAGCCGTTCGGGGTGGAAATCATCGTAGAAAACAGAGAAGAGTTTGAAAACCGCTTCAGTGCTCTGGCAGCAGAGGGAATCCGTGTGCGGGATGTCGCCGCCGGCTCTGCCACGCTTGCCGCAGCCGCGTCCTGCCGCTTGATACTCTGCAATGATTCCATTCTGGCCAATGCCCGCCTGGAGCTCCTGCACTACCTGCGTGAGCGTGTCACTACGCGCCATATTGCCTGATCATTTGCCTACAGAGCAGAGTAAAAGCTGTTCAATTGAGCAATTTCCCTTGATACGAAAGGGAAAATGTGTTATTTGTACAGACTGTGGAAACAAATGGCACTATGACCCAGGAGCAGCTGCTGCTCTTTGTACAACGGGAAAATCGCAAAAAGTTTCTTTCCTGTTCGCCGTTCAACATACGCCACATGTTGGGCACGGCGGTGGTGTGTCTGCTTTTTCCGGGAATAGTACTGGGGCAGCGGCGTGCCATCGGCATCACCATTGCCCTGTTAGCCACGCTGCTGGCCACGTGGTTGTGGGGTGCAGGTCTGTGGACTGAACGCCTGCTCCTGTTCTGGGGTATCTGGAGCGGTATCATCTGGTTTGTTTGGCAGTTTCTGCTCTTTCTGATGGGGCTGGGCAGCTGGCAGAGCTCACGCCGCTGGCAACAGGCCGCCGCGGATACAGAGACCGGGGTAACCGCTCCCTGGGAACAGGTGCTGCATTGGAATGCGGAAACAGATACCCGCTATACGGCTCATTTTATTCTGCACGCCCCCAAGCGCGGGCTCTACTTGCTTGAATTCAAGCTCAGAGACAGCGCAGCAGGAAATACCCTCAGCTGGGAGAATACCGACACCTGCTATACGGAGCGGGAGGTACTGCCCGGTGTGGAGGAAAAACACCACGCCATCTTCCGCCTGGAACCCGGCAACCACCCTGTCACTCTGGTACTGGAAACAGATTCCACGCCTGTCAAAAGCACAATCTCACAGCTCAACCATGTCTGACACACCATGAAAATACCCTCCATTCACTCAATTCTCTCAGTCTTGCTCCTTTCCGGGCTGCTCCACCCGGCTCTTGGCCACACACGGCTCCCGGAAATTGCACGCAAACAAATCGGTATCACTGTCAACTATGACCCGGACTACACCGTGCTGCCTTACCCGGGCGGAGATGTTCCTGCGGAGCGTGGTGTCTGCACAGATGTGGTTATCCGCGCTCTGCGAGAACTGGGGCTGGATTTGCAGAAAGCCGTGCATGAGGATATGCGCGCCAACTTTGCCGCCTACCCCAGGCTTTGGGGGCTCAAACGGCCGGATTCCAATATAGACCACCGCCGTGTACCCAATTTGCAGACCTATTTCAAACGGCGGGGCTGGGAGCTGCCTGTCACAGACAATGCCGCAGATTATCAGCCCGGAGACATTGTGACCTGCCGCATTGATGCCGCTCTACACCACATCATGATTGTCAGTGACCGCAAAGCTGCAGACGGCTCACCCTGCATCATCCACAATATCGGTGCCGGTACTCAGGAGGAAGAGGGGCTGTTTTTCTTCCCCCTCACCGGGCACTACCGAATTAAACTCTGAGGATTCCGGTACGGTGCGTTTCACCCACCACCGCGCGTGCGGCGGCAAAAAGTCATGCTAAGTCTGTTCCGGCTTGATTTTTCCTTAGCACCTGATATACTGCGGAGAATCTCAGTATTCTCCGTAATATCCGCACCCCATGAAACGCACCTTATTTCTACTTTCGCTAATCACCTGCATTTCTCCCTCATTCGTATCCGCAGGGGATACGGTGAGCAGTCAGGGAATTTACGTGGCAGATGGCGTTGTCATCAGCGGTGCAGGCACCGGTTTTCTCCAGACAAGTCGTGCAGAGTCATCCCGCCTTTACGATAGCCGTAAAGGGGCAGAGTGGGCAGGAAGCAACGATTCTCTCATGTGCTGGTTGCACGCTTCATCCAATGTAATCCAATATTGGCAGAGCTACTATGGAGTATTTGCCAAACCGCAGGCCGGGTCTTACTATGATTATGATGCTTCATTCAACACCGGTTTCCCGGAATCAAGTCAGGCAAAACCCCTGCCCTATGGGAGAATAGGAACGGAGGCTCCGTCCTCCACGGATGAGTCACAGGAGCCGGTGCCCGATGGCAGACGGCTGGAGGTGGCCCATGACATGTACCTCTCCATCCCGAACCCCTCCTCACAACCGAGAAACACAGGAGGTGTGTTCAGCTGGGCAGCAGAGTGGTTCTTCCGCGGCGCGGATAAATGGGAAAAGGCAAACGGTAGTACCATGGATTTGAGTGCCGGCGGCTCAGTGCCCAACACAGGCGGTTACTACGCGAACTACTTTGGCAAAGGGGACTACTTTCAACAGGACCTTTCTTATACAACCGTTTATTCTGATGTTCAGGAAAAAGTTTCCGATGTGCACAACACCACAACAGGAAATCCTTTCGGAAGTACAGATACTGCAGAGGTAAAAGATTTACTGCTCAAAGGATTCGGTGTTGAAAACGGAGTACAGGCAGAAAGCGGTAAAATTATTTGTCTGGGAACAACCAACTCCCATACCGGGAGTGGCCATGTGATTACGTGCTATGGCTTTACGACAGATGATGATGGAAATCTCAAATCCGTTCTGGTTGCAGATAATAACGGCAGAATAAATTCCATCAATTCCATTCTGGTAGAGTTGTTTGTCAAAGTGGAGGAATACACCGGTAAAGACGGCGCAAAGACTCAGCAAATCGGTCTGTACCGAAAACCTGATTTCTCCTCGCCTTTCAGCACCGGTACGGAGGGAGGGGTCAACTGCCTCACCTCTATCTCCTACATCAACACGCCGGAGGTTCTCCGAAACATGCTCGCGGAATATAGTGATACGGAGAATGAAGCTCAAGTGTGGAATGGTTCCGCAAGTGAATGGAAAGCTCAGCAGGCTGATACGGAAGAGCTTCCCACTGCCACCACCGGTTGGGATGTAAGGGTGAATGGTGACAACGTGGCAGAAGAGCACCAAGGCTACTACCACACCTATGCCACAGACGGGCGGAGTGTGCTTTTTGATTCCCACGCTGCAGAAGGTAACCGCAGTGTCACCATTACAGGAACTGTTGCAGCACAAAGCATTGAAATTTCCGCACACGGCTATGAATTCAAGGCTGGGGAAAACGCGGAATTGAAAGCCGGGGCTGACCTGATGATACACAGCATGGCTTCTCTGCATAGTGAGGTATCTCTCAGTATCAATGATTTAACTCTGGAATCAGGGGCAGAACTCTCTGCCGATAAAGTCATAAGCGTCAGAGGTGCGTTCCACGCCGTCAGCACCCCGGCGGTAGCTGACTACACGCTTCGCAGCAGCAGCACCCCAACCGCTGGCATTGATGCCGAGCTGAATTTGACCGGAGCCACCTCTATCGTAGCGGAAAATACGGTCAATATGAACGGTAACCGCCTCCGGCTCAATTCCTCTACCCACATTACGCTCAACTATGATGCATTGCACAGTGATTTAGTGCTTTTTTCAAACGTGGGTGAGTTGCTGATTACGCTGAAGGACGGAAGCGAGCTGGCTCTGGCCCCGGGGGCAGATGTGACACCGTATCTCACACTCTACAGCAACGACACCCCGCTTCAGGGAGCAAGTATCACTTACTCCGCATCGGGCGATATCAGCATTGCCGTGCCAGAACCAAGCGGAACCTCCCTGAGTCTGCTGGTGCTGGTCAGTCTGGCAACACGGCGCAGAAGAAAGCATTGACCCCCGCCTGCCTGATTCTCTTTTTACCGGTAAACAATACTGCGCCAACCGGACTAAAGGGCTGAGATTATAAAATGGCGGAATGCCCCTCAAACGGGCATTCCGCCATCTTTTCATTCAAATCTGAAAATGGCTTACTTCTCGCAATAGGTGCGGATAGCGGCAGCAATGCGGGCGGAAACATCCTCCGGCTCACCTTCTTCTGTCACGTCAATCTGCACCACCTTGCCCTGAGCGCGATAATGCTCCACCACGGGAACAGTCAGTGTCTCATAGTCCTTGCGGCGCTTGGCAAAGGCCTCAGGGTTATCATCTGAGCGCACAATCATGGCACCGCCGCACTTCGGGCAGATTTCCTCTCCATTGCGGGTAGTCTCACCACAGGCGGGGCAGGCTTTGCGCTTGAGCATGCGGGCCTCTATCAGTTCAGCAGACACGTTCAGGTAGACCACAATATCAACTTCCAGGCCCATGGCGGTCAGATTGGTATCCAGAGTCTCAGCCTGAGAAACGGTGCGGGGATAACCATCCAGCAGGCAACCGCAATCCTTGTTCTCGCCCAGCCACTTGGCAACGATGCCGTTGACCACTTCATCCGGCACAAACATGGCGGCATCCATGTATTTCTTGGCCTCCAGACCCAACTCTGAACCGGCGGCAATCTCTGCGCGCAACAGGGCACCCGTGCTCAAGGGTTTCAGGTCGTATGTTTCGGAAAGGAATGAAGACTGCGTACCCTTACCGGAGGCAGGGGCGCCGACAAGTACGAATCGCTTGAGTGTTTTCATCGTTTGTATTTCAGGATTACGTTGAAGTGAACACAGGCGGCGGCGGTAAAACCACGCACCCGCTGCCCCTATTATGCCTGATTCGGGGCTGATTGCAACACCAAATTGCGTTAATCCGCCCGAAAAGCACTGCCTGCTATGGCTCACAGTTGCTTTTGATATTGACAACAGAGGAAAAGATAATAGAATGAACAATGATGAAGATGACCGTTGCCAGTGTATTTGTCACTACAGCAGCTCTGCCCTGTCTTGCACAGCAGGCGGAACGCACACCTGCGCTTGTTACACCGGCACCTGCTGATACCCCGGAAAGTGCTGCTGTGCTCACACGGGTCATTGAGCCCCAATCTGCCGTAGCAGTGCCAACCAATAATCCCAAAAAGGTGACAGATGCCGCTACTGCCGCCGTGGATGCCGCCGCTGCGGAATCTCCTGTACCGACTCCGGCACCTGCTGTACCCACGCAGGTGAATCTGAATACTGCCACTATCATGCAGATGAAGTGCTGGTCACCCTTTGCCATTCGTGTACCGGAGCCAACGGTGAGGATGATACCGCAGATGGATGCGGATGCCTACGTATTCCAGTTTGTTGACCCCAATAACAAGATATTGATGACGATTTACTCCGGGCATAATCCGCACGTGGGAGAAAAAGGGCAGGCCTGTTCCACCGTTATCGCAGGGCAGCGGGTCAACGGCTGGTTCTATAAGCACCCAAGCGGCACTCAGGGCCAGGAGTACGTCATGCTGGTGGGTAAGGACGGCGCGGCTCTCCACATCATCGTGGAGATGACTCCGTATACCGAACTCATGTACAAAATGCTGGAAAACATGAGCCTCTCGGAGGCCAAACCCGTCAACAACAAATCCAAGGAATATGCCGCTTATGTATACAAGGACATCAACTCTCTTAATGCTGAGTGCGTGCGTATCTTCCGCACTGTGACCAACCGCGCTACGGCAGATGCCGCTGCCCCGCAGGTGCAGGCCATCCTCAGCGTCCTGCAAAAAAAACAAGAGGCGTTAGATGTTCTCATCACCCGCTCCGGGCGCAGTCTGCTGCCCTATCTGCAAACCGTGGATACTGAGCTCAGCCCGGAAGATGAGGCTGTGATTCGCAAGCTACATGAGGCTGACTGCTACGGCTCCTCTGCCTTGCAGGAAGTTCTGCTGGAGTTTCTGGGCATGTAACACCTTACTATTTTTGCGGACGCGGCATTATTCGGAATGGAAAACAGCTTTTGATATCGACACGCTGTGATTTCTGATTTATGATAGAAAGCATGTTCAAGTGTGTCTCTCTTCTCTCTCTTCTGGCTCTCGGACTGACTGCTTTTACCGCTTGCCAGCAACAACGCTATACCCAGAAATTTCCGGTTTACAAGGGCTATAAAAAAGCACCCTATACACTGAAAGGCGTGCGCTACTACCCGCTTAGTGTGGAAGACGCCCTCCACTACAGGGAAGATGGTATTGCCTCTTTCTATGAAGCAGACGGTAACCCCGGGGCCATTGGCCAGCGGCTTTATCCGCACCAGTTTTATGCTGCTCACAAAACTCTGCCATTGCCCTGTGTCTGCCGCGTGACCAATCTTTCCAACGGCCGCCAATGTTACGTGAGAGTTGCTGACCGCGGCCCTTACATCCACGGGAGACTAATCGATGTAAGCACCCGTGTTGCCCGCTTTCTGGGATTTGAGCGTAAGGGGCTTGAACGCGTACGCGTAGAGGTCGTTTCCGTGGGTGATGGCCCCTGGAAGCGCACGAGATGAGTTAAAACATGATTATATAATCAGAATACCTGCGAATACACGACATTGTATCGCAGGTATTTTTTTGTTAAGATGCGTGCATGAACGCAAATGTCAAGATTTTTACCGATATTATCGATGAAAAATCGCAGGCGCAGATTTCCCGCCTGGTGGCACAGCCTGCATTTTCTCAGGCCAAGGTACGAATCATGCCGGATGTGCATGCCGGGATGGGCTGTGTGATTGGGTTCACGGCTGATTTGGGTGACAAGGTGATTCCGAATATCGTGGGTGTGGATATCGGCTGCGGTATGTACACGCTCTGTCTGGGAAAGAAGAAGCCTGATTTGCCGGCCCTGGATGATATCATGCACCGTAACATACCGGGCGGTATGCACGCACACCGCGACATTGTGGAGGATTTTCCGGAGATGGAGGCACTGCGTTGCTTCAGCAAGCTTACGAATGTGCCGCACCTGCGCCGAAGCCTCGGTACCCTGGGCGGCGGTAACCACTTTGTGGAGGTAGATGCGGATACGGAGGGTAACTATTACCTCATCCTCCATTCCGGGTCAAGAAATCTGGGTCACCAGGTCTGTGAGATTTACCAGAACCGGGCAATAGAATCCCACATCTCATCTAAAGAGCTGCGGGAACAGTGCCATGCTCTCGCCATGCAGCTGCGGGCAGAGGGGCGTGAAAAAGAAATATCCGAAGCTATCAAAGCCCTGCGAGCCGCCGCACCGGGCGGCGGAAACCTGATTCCGCCTGCTCTCTGTTATCTGGAGGGTGAGGCACGGTTGGATTACCTGCATGACATGGCAATCTGCCAGCGTTTTGCCCTGCGTAACCGGGAGCTGATGGCGGAAATCATCATCGGCCGTCTTGGCTTGGTGGCGCATGATGCCTTCCACACCACGCACAACTACATCGACCATGAGAGCAATATCGTCCGCAAGGGAGCTATCTCAGCGAGACTGGGTGAGCGCCTGCTTATCCCAATCAACATGCGCGACGGCTGCATTCTCGGTACCGGTAAGGGTAATGATGACTGGAACCAGAGTGCCCCGCACGGTGCCGGCCGTATCATGAGCCGAAGTGCTGCTCTGGAAAAGCTTTCACTGGAGGAATTTCAGCGGCAGATGGAGGGTATTTATACCACTTCCGTGAGCAGTAAGACACTGGATGAAGCCCCCATGGCCTACAAGGGTATGGATGCGATACTCGGGCATATCGACCCGACGGTGGAGGTTCAAGACATCCTCAAGCCCATCTATAACTTCAAGGCAGAGGAAGCTCCAAGCGGCCACCGCCGCCGCAACCGTAAACCTGAGACCAATACCTGATACGGCCTTGCCGTAACAAATCAGATACCTCCCGGAGCTATTGTTCTTCGGGAGGTATTCTGTTTATTCAAAGGCACGGTAAAGTTCGGTGACATCTGTCACAGGTACAAGCCACTTCTCCCGCCGCAGCCAGGTGCGCTGCCGCTTGGCATACTGACGGGTAGCCAGAGTAATGGCTGCTGCCAACTCCACGCGTTTAAGCCGCCCTGCCAGATAATCCTGCACCTGAGCAAGACCCAGTGTCTTGGCTGCAGTGTGGGAGAGAGAGTCGGGGTTGAGGGCTTCTACTTCTTCTATGGCCCCCTCCTGCAGCATCTGCTCCGTGCGCGCGGCAATGCGGGCATCAAGCTCTTCCACAGAGCGGTTGATGACGCAGCCGCGCCCAATGGGCTGCTGCCAGTTGTTGCGCCAGTAGGAGAGGGGTTTGCCACCCAGCAATACTATTTCCAGATTGCGCTCCACATAGCGCAGGTTGCACAAATCCGTGGCGGCGGCTCCCTCCGGGTCTGCTTCCTGCAACCGGCGCACCAGTTCCTCCGGTGCCAGGCGGCTCAGCTCTGCACGCAAGGCAGGATCGCTCGGCGGGGCGGGAGATATGCCGTGGGAAATGAATTTAACATACAAACCGGAACCGCCGGTAATGATGGGTCGCTTACCCGATTCTCTCAGGCGGCGGATGCACTCCCCTGCCCTCCGGGCATGCGTGGCGGCATCATTATCCTCTGCCGGGTCAAGAAAGCCGATGAGGTGGTGGGGAATTCTCTCCATTTCTTCCTCACTCGGTGCCGCAGTAATGATAGGCATGCCGCGGTAGACCTGGTAGGCATCTGCGCTGATGATTTCAGCGTTGCCGAGTCTCTCAGCCAGCTCCACAGCAGCAGCACTCTTGCCGCTGCCGGTAGGCCCCAGCAGGAAAATGGGTTCTGTGTTCGGGGGCGTCATCGGGGATATTTGGAGGAAGGTCCGTACTTGTTGCCGCCACGCCGGGTATCCTGAAAGTGAGAAATGACGATCCGACACCAAACGCCTATGGGTACAAGGCTCAGCAATGCGTAGTTCACGATAAAGATTTTCTCGTTATCCAACGCCTCAGGTATCAGCAACGAAAGCAGCGGTGTGCCCAAACTCACAAATCCCGCAGGTATCCACCACCCGGACGCACCTATATCATGCAGACGCCTCACGGAAACGCTGATGTAGGGTACCATCATCAACAGGGCGGGTAGCATAACCATCAGAATAATGGCTATCCCCATAGCGATTTGTTTTTCTTCTGAATCCAACCATTCTTCACCAACACAGCATAAGAAAATAAGCGGTGCCAGCATGCTCACAATTGTCTGAATCAGCATCTGGATAATGCCGGAAAATAAAACGAAACTCCAATATTCCGTGCGGGTGGCTCGCCCGCGCAAACATAAACTTTTTTTCAGCGAAAAAACAAAATTTTTCCACAACATATCGCGCTCATTGAAAGGAAGTGCCATTTCAAAGCCGCAATGGGGACAACGCGGCGGCATACAGAAACCGGTGATTTCTTCGCCGCATCGCGGGCAGACCCCCATGGTGCTGCCCTCCACCGCCGCCAGAGCATCATCCATGCCGGGCAGGGTATTCAGGCAGACCCATTTTTTGCCGCCTTCCGTGGTCACCATAGTATCCGGCACCAGAGCTTCCGTGCGTATGGCTACTTTCAGCTCATCTTCCGTCAGAGGTCCCACAGGCTGTCGGTTTCGGTTCAGATAGTAATAGCTCATGAGTCTTAACAGGTATATTTTGAAGAAGGTCCGTATTTATTGGCACCGCGCCGACTGTCGATACAAGCCGCCACAAAGATGAGGATACCCACCAACTGATTCAGTATGGAGAACAATTGGGCTACCGTTTTCATGGCAGGAGATGTGCCGAAGGGATAATTTATTCTGTCGGTTATTTCCTTAATCTGCTTAAACCCGGCAAAAGTGCTGTATCTCTCTTTGCTAACGCGGTACTGTATCTCCCCCTGCCCTTCTGAAAGAAAAACACCGGGGTACTTCCTGCTGAAGTCCTCTTTGCTCATGGTGCCGCTTTCTTCCTCTACAAGGGCTGTGACGGTAGGGGGAGTAGTATTATGGATTATTGCATTCACAGTCGTGATACAGGAGATAAGAGACAAAACAAAAGGTATGATCATCCACCTCCCGCTCAGACCGATATCATGTAATCTGCGGACCAACAGCGGGTAAATCAGTAAACCCACCAAGCTGTTATAAACGATAAGCAGTGTACCCATCTGTATCCAATGTCCGAACATTCCCACGATAATCAGCACATCTGACAGCAGTATAAATAAACATGAAAACAGTACGTATGCCCAGTATTCCTTGCGCTGGGAACGCCCTTTGAAACAGAACAGGCGCCTGAGAGCCAGACAAAAAAAACTCCACATGGAACTATCTTTCGGTGCCTGTGGTGCTCCGCAGGAAGAACAGGCTGAGGGGAGCTGAAAACCCACCTGCTCCGCTCCGCAGTAGGGACAATTTCCCATATTTACAGATTTGGGAGTCTCCGCTGCTTCACTGCCACGCATCCACTCCTGTTCGGAAAGCGGGCGCCAATTCTGCTCCCCGGCAGCGGCACAAAGTGACTCCGGTGTGATGGTACCGTTCAGAAGGTAGGCACACATCTGCTCCCGGCTGTATGGACCGCAGATGTTCCGTTTACTGTCCAGATAATAATAGTTCATGATTCAGTTGGGTTGTTTAGTTCAGAAGCATGTCGACGCGGAGGAAGCAGCCCTGTAACGGGTAGAGAAAATAAGCACAAAGCACTCACCAGGCCAGAAACTTTCAGCAGTATGTACAAGCCCTTTCTATCTTGAAATTCTTCTTGCAAGATTCGGTATACCAACGCACGCAACACCTGCTTTTCCTCATTCCGCAGGCTTTTTCCGCCAGCCGTATTCCGGCTCTGATAACTTGCCGCTACAGCGGCATCATATTTCTCTGCCACAGGCCGTGCTTCTGCAAGAATCCGGCTGCTGAATTCAAAACCTGCATATACCCACAAACCGCCGCTTACCGTCAGGATACCCCATACCAGAACAGCAAGAAGCGGATTCAGCCCCACATCACGCAGGCGGCGGCATAGCATCATAAAGAAGGGAAAAAAGGAAATGATGACCACGATACCGGCTATGATTCCTGCCACTGCCGAAGCAGCCCCTGCACCGCTGCCGCAATACCACAGCACCGGCCATGCCAAGCCCACTGTCAGCAGGAATATACCCACTATACAGAGGGGAATGAGCCCGACTGCCCAGCACCAGAACTCCCACCTCCCTGCCCTGCCCCGCGGGCTGTACCAGCGGGTTTCACAAGCATCAGTCTGAGGCAGCGATTCGGGCATGAAAATGTTATCCGCGCGGATACTTGATAGAAGGACCATACTTATTAGGTCCACGCCGGCTGTCGATGCACCCCAGCACCAGTATAATGATACTGCACAGCGAATTCACCAGCGAAAGCAGCCCGGACACCACTGAGAATGTGGTAAGCTGTGCTGTCGTATTATGCTCTACTTTGTAAAAGAGATTATCTATTTTCTTCTCAAAGTTGACACCGGCAAGTTCAGCATCTTTCATGTTTTTTTCTTCTATCTCACGTGCCAGTGCTTCATCTCCCTTCTCACGTGCTGCGGCGGCCAGGCGCTGTGCCGCCTCAGCAGCTGCTGTCTGGTTCTCGATGAACTCTGATGTCATCTCCTGAAGAGGCTTCTCCATGGACATTCTTATTTCCTCCATGGCAGGTATACACATATACATGCCGGCTACGGATATGAGCATCATCAGACCCGACCACCAGGCTGACTTGCCTAAATCATGCAAACGCCGACCCAACAGAAAAAAACAGGGAATGCAGAGGATTCCGTAAGTCACAACCATCAGCATGCCGAACTTTGGCCACACGCTGAACAGTAACTCAATTTCACTTTCAGAATCAAAATCCAATTCCATTAAAAAGATAGCTAAACCGACAGCCAACAGAAAAAGCCAAAGCAAGAAGATGGGAATCATCCCCACGGTAAATGCCCAATACTCCTTGCGGGTTGCTCGCCCGCGAAGCGTGAACAACTGCCGCCCGGCATACAGCATGTTTGCCCAGAAACTTTCTCCGTTTGGTCGGAGCTGATATCCGCAGTGCGGACACTTCAACGGAACAGACCAACCGGTCAGCTCTTTGCCGCATTTGGGACAAGCCCCGGGCTCCACCCCCACTCCACCGCGTGCAAAACCGACTGATTCCCCTGCCCCGTTCTTCACCTGTCCATTTTCAAACCATGTTTGTTCACTCACGGGTTTCCAATTAGAGTCTCCGGCGGCTGCCACCTTTGTCTCCTGAGTCACCGTGCCGGATAACATCAATGCCGCCAGCTGTTCCACCGTAAAAGGTCCCTGGGGTCTGTTGGAATCATCAAGATAGTAATATTGTGCGTTTCCCATAAAATACTGCGTTATTATCCTATCTCACCCGCACGATGTCAAGCTATCAGTCTGACACAAAATAAAGTAGCACCGCTGTGCCGTCGGTGGTATGAGAAGCCACGTTCCCATTTGTCAGGTGGGTGCGGAGTGGGGGTCGCTGAGGTATCCATTGGACGGAACATAAAACCCCTCGTACTTGGTGCCCCTTATATATTTACATCGGTCCGGGCCTTATAGAACCACGCGTCACGAGCACAGCAGCTGGTGATTTATATACCACACATCAGCTGCCCTGACAAGTCAATTTTGACACATCTTTTACAACTGTTGGATTATGTTTGTTCCATGTGGAACATTTCTCTTATTTATCATATCAAAACACTCAGTTTTCAATGTTTCAATGAAAGTAATGCGCGCGCGCAAGCACGATAAAAAATTGACAAAAGGTAAAGAAATGTGTATAACTGCCGCAGAAACATGACAATACCGCAGATATTAACAAAACAACTCACGGCAGCACTTGGCAACGTATTGGGAGATACCCTCCCTGAGGGCTTTGTGCCTGCGGTGACTCCTTCTCAAGATTTACGCTTTGGTGACTACCAGAGCAATGCAGCCATGATGCTCGCCAAACAGGTGCGCAGTAATCCCCGCGCTCTAGCCTCTCAGGTGGTAGAGGCATTCGGTGAATCCGAAGCCGCTACACTTGAAATCGCGGGTCCCGGTTTCATCAATTTCCGTATCAAACCGGAGTTTTTTGCCCGCAAGGCGGAAGCCATGATGAACGATGAACGCTTGGGAGTTGCCAAAACGGAACAACCCAAAACACTGGTCATCGACTTCTCTGCCCCGAATGTTGCAAAACCCATGCACGTGGGCCATATCCGCTCCACCATCATTGGTGACACCCTCGGCCGCCTTGCACGCTTCCTGGGTCACACCGTGATTACAGACAACCACATTGGTGACTGGGGTACTCAGTTCGGTATGATTCTCTGGGGGTGGAAAAATATCCTGAACCAGGACGAGCTGGACAAAGACCCCATCGAAGCTCTGCTTTCTGTCTACAAAGAGGTCAACGCCCGCTGTAAGGAAGATGCTTCCCTGCTCCCTGTCTGCAAAGCAGAACTGGTGAAACTCCAAAGCGGAGATGAGGAAAATCTCACCATCTGGAAACGCTGTATCGAGGTCACTAAGATTGGTCTGGAAAAGATTTATAGTCAATTGGATATATCATTTGACCACTGGTTGGGTGAAAGTGCCTACAACGATGCCTTGGCACCGCTTGTAGAAGACCTCATTGCCAAGGGTATTGCCCGTGAGAGCGACGGTGCCATCTGCGTGTTCTCAGATGGTTTCCACAAGCCCCAGAACGACCCCTTCCTGGTGCAAAAAGACGGTGAATGGGTGCCTGTACCTGCCATCATACGCAAGGCAGACGGTGGCTTCCTCTATGCAACGACAGACCTGGCCACACTCGACTACCGCACCACTCATTTCAACGCAGATTCCATCTGGTACGTGGTGGGTGCCCCGCAGGAAAAACATTTCAAACAAATTTTCGATATTGAACGCATGCGCGGCGTCAGTGGTGACTTCCGCCACGTTGCTTTCGGCTCCATTCTGGGTAAGGACAGACGCCCCTTCAAAACACGTTCAGGTGATACCGTGAGCCTTCAGGATGTAATTGATGAAGCCGTTTACCGCGCCGCCAAGGTCATTGAAGAAAAGAGCCCGGATATGCCGGAGGACGAAAAAGCAGCCGTCTCTCAGGCCGTCGGTATCGGTGCCATCAAGTTTGCCGAACTTTCTCAGAACCGCATGAGCGACTACATTTTCGACTGGGATAAGATGCTGGCACTCACCGGTGACACTGCTCCCTACCTCCAGAATTCTTACGTTCGCGTTCGTTCCATCTTCCGTAAAATTGATTCGGAATTCATTAAGCCTCAAAGACTTACAATTAAAGAAGATACTGAAATTCATCTGACACGCATGCTGGTCAGATATGGTGAAGTGGTCCCCTCCACACTGGATGATTGCCGCCCCAATCTGCTGGCTTCCTACCTGTATGATTTGGCACGCGCCTTCCACAGTTTCTATGAAGCCTGCCCTGTTCTCAAGAGCGAAGGTGAAACACGTGAAACTCGACTCGCACTCTGTGATTTGACGGCAAGTGTCCTCAAACACGGAATGGGTCTCTTCGGTATTACAATGCCAGAACGAATGTAAACAATATGAAAACGAACCGGCTGTTCCACATGGAACAAAAGTTTGTTGTACTCTGCGTCGCTTCGGTCATGATGACCGGCGGCGCAGAGCTGCTTTATGGGCAAAACAATCAATGTAACTCCCCTGCCCTTCCTCTGCAACGCAATGAAGAAGCCGTTGAATCCATTATTCTCGCCACAGAAAACATGGAAGTTTCACGTCTTGTCAATTTAGGATTGCAGGATACACTGCTCGGCTATGACTCGCTTGCTCGCATGCGATTTCGCCAGGCATTACAACAGGAACCAAACGCCGCATTAGCACTCTGTGGTCTTATGTTGCTCGAATACCACAACCACGCTGAGTACTCCCAGTTGCTGAAGCAGCTGACCAATATCATCAATAGCGCAGAGTACATGGCAACACCACAGGAAATATTCTACGTGGAAACATTTCTGAAATTGATTTCAGGAGATGTCAAAGGAGCAGCAACTGATTTTGAACAGCGGAGTAAACTTTACCGTGCTGATATATTATCAGGCTGCTGGGCCATTGCCTTAAGACATGCCGCCCATGAGGAATCTGCCATTCCTATGGCAAAGGAACTGTACGAACGGAATCCGAAACATCCGCTCTGCGCATTTCTTTATTGCCAAGGATATGAATCAAAGCAGGAAATACCGACCGATATCTTAAAGCTCTCGCTGATGAGTGCAGAACAATTGGAACGTCACCCCATGGCACTGCATCTGGCAGCTCATCTACATTTTAGAAGCAATGATTTGGGAACAGCTGAAAAGCTTCTCCATGAGGAACACTCTGTACTTACCCAACACCTTGACGCATACGCTATACCACCGGAGGATGCATACGAACTTATTCGTGCAGATTTATATCTGAGTACTGTACGGCAAAATGAGAACACTCTTTACAAGCAGACACTGAAACGTGAGTCCATTGCTCGCGCAGATATCTTGTACCGCTGGGAAGTAATGACTCTACCCATGCGTGCTTTAATTCTTCGCAGCAAAGTTCCCTCAGCAAAAGAAGTTCGCAAAGCTTCTCAATGCAATGTTCCACATGAAACATTTCTTGATGACCAGCTAGCTTATCATTTTGGAGAATGCCTGAAATCAGTTTTACAAGTCAGGGTACTGCATCATTCCAAGCGCAGAGAAAAAGCACTTGATGTTTTACAAAAGGCTGAGCATCACTATGAGCAGCTTCGCGATTCACGTTCTCAATTTTCTCAGAAAAGCATGACATATCTTATGTGCTACCGCAGAGCACTGGATTGCGCAGAAATGTCTCTTGCATACGCGCGTGCTCTTTTGTACAAGGATTCTTCTTCTATATGGAACGAAAAACTTGAGCAGGGATTGAAGAATCCACTCCAGCTGCGTATGTTGCCGCCCATGCTTTTCAGAGACAAGTAAGTAATAGTGCTCCTTGTCAGGCGCATCATCATTATTCTCAGGGCTACGATAGTTTGATTGACTACGTAGCCCGTTATGTTTGATTTACCTGTTTCCTGATGCTGCGTGAGTTTGGGGGCAGGGCAGGGGTAAGATTTTATTCCTGTTTGCTCGAATAAATCTCAGTGTTCCATGTGGAACAATTTTCTACATATTATCATTGTCAACAAAATTATTACGATTAAGCGGTTGACTACAAAAGTAAAATATGCTATATTTCCTAATATGAAATTTTCCTTATTACGTTCAATTTTTTCGTTCACGGTTTTACTAACATTACCGACAAGCATCAGTTCCTGTGCGTATACACAATTCAATAAACAGATAGAGGAAAATGCAACAACATATAATGGGTTTGCCGTGGAACTTCCTTTAAGTTTATATTCATCACAAGGAAATTGGTATGTGAAAGTACGAAAAATAGATGTACGAAAAATTCGTCCCTTTGTGCATGACTCAATCATGTTGGATAATAGCCGCAAGCTGACCTTCGGGACAGTTAAACCACTATCTTATTACACTGATTATCAATATATTAGAATTTCAAAGGGAACAGCCGACGTATTACGTCGTACAGACGGTTATGCCAGTTTGGAAACCTTGTCTGATGAACTGAGGTCGAACTACTCAAGTGTAGTATCTGAGCTTCCGGAGAGCATGCAGCACCGGGTATATGCAGAAATCAAGACAGAGCAGGGGAATATAGCATATATAGCCCCCAATGGCGCACCCATACGTCAACCCGGTGTCGGTACCAGGATATTGAGTAAACTGGCTCTGGTTTGTGTGGATTTTCCAGGTACAGTTATCTATAATGTTTCCATGCCTATCATGGCACCTGTGCTTTTCTTCCGTGATTTAATCATTGATGACGATTCTATTTCTAATATAAGTCATTGATTATAAATAAATTATATTACTTATTAACAAAATTTGGTGAATAAGTATGTGAATAAGTCGTGAATAAAGCGGTGAATAACTCTTATTCACACGGGGGAGGCTATTTATACACCTTGTTATAAACAAATATAGAGCTTAATAAATTGTTCCTGATAAGGGGATAAGGATAGTTATTAAACTTATTCACACAACTGATGATGATGAATTTAAATTTTATCTTTCATTAGTCATCAGAAAGGAAGCCGGGTTGAGCAAGGCGTGCACACCTTGACATAGCGAAACAAGATGATAGAATGAGCTCATGGACGATTTATCTCCCAATCAGGATTATCTTTGGATGATGCGAGCCGTAGATCTGGCTCGCCGTGGTGTGGGTACCACCAGCCCTAATCCGCCCGTAGGGGCGGTTATTGTGCGGGATGGTTTTATACTGGGGGAAGGTTATCACGAGATAGCGGGAGAACAGCATGCTGAACGCCGAGCCATAGAAAATGCCAAATGGAAAGGTAACGGACAATGGCTGAAGGGCTCTACACTTTATGTGACACTTGAGCCTTGTTCGAGCTATGGGCGCACGCCACCTTGCACGGAAGCCATTATAGAGGCCGGTATCAGCAAAGTCATTTACGGTGCGGTAGACCCCGATGATCGCCACCGTGGGCGTGCAGATGAGATATTACGCGCCCACGGTATAGAAGTAGTGCATGGCGTGTGCGGAGAGGTATGTGAAATCCTGGTGCGGCCCTGGGTATGGTCTGTCAAACATCGCAGCCCCTGGGTACTGGCAAAGGTGGCTACCACGATGGATGGGCGCATGACGCGCCGCGATGACCGCTGGCTGTCCAGCCCAAAGGCACTGCGCAATGCACACCAACTGCGCGCGGAGAGTGATGCCATATTAGTGGGCGGCGGTACAGTACGCATAGATGACCCGGCACTGACGATTCGCACGCCGCTGCAGGCACCGTCTCCCCGCAAGAAACAGCCGTACCGCATTGTGATGACTCGTGACCGCAACAGTATCCCCCGCGACTGTCAACTGCTGACAGATGAGTATGCAGATCGAACGATTATACTGGAGAATGTGTCTGATTTTCGGGAGATGCTGGGGGAGCTATACAGCAAGTACGGCATCGTGAATCTTCTGCTGGAATGCGGCGGCAGGCTGTTGCGGCATTTTCTGGAAGAAGGACTCGTGAATGAATGGGTGCAGGACATTGCACCTATACTGGGTGGTGGTCCTGCACCAATGGTGCCGGGAGACTATCTGAAACGCGAGTGCAAGTTCCGGGAGGAGGAGATTCTGGCGTGTGAACCTGACATAATCTTAAGAGGAATACTGGAATGAGATACCGGAGATGGTATGTGATTATATTTATTCTGCTGAGTGCGGTAGCGGCGTTGTTATATGCGGTTTTCGTGGAAAGGGAATGGATAGAGGTCACACACCACCGGTTGAATCTGCCGAAGTGGCAGGGCAGGGGAGCCCGCCTGGCAGTGTTGAGTGATTTGCACGTGCACCCGGATGATGAGGATTACCTGCGCCGCATCGTGGAGCGGACAATGCAGCAGAAGCCGGATGCCGTGTTGTTGCTGGGGGATTATGTGAATTGGGATCAGTCAGATACCTTGTCTTTAGAAAAAATGGAGGAGCAACTGCGCCCGCTCACGGCGGTACCCTGTTTTGCGGTACTGGGGAATCATGATTATTGTTATGGTATTCGTGATTTGCGGGCCATGTTCCGGCGTTTGAAGATACCGCTCATGGAGGGCAAGAAACAGGAAATTACAGTTGGGGGTGCCCCCATCACCATAGCCGGCATGCGTTGTGCCTACACGTACCGTTATCCCGGTTCCGTTTCACAACCGGACACGGGGAAGCCGTTTATCTTGCTGACCCATTCTCCTGCCGGGGTGAAGTATGCCCCGCGCGGCACCAGCATTACACTGGCAGGGCACTCTCACGGCGGACAAATACGCTTGCCGTTCTACGGTGCTATCGTCATGCCGGACAGGGAGGTGAACCGTAAAAAATCCGCCGGTTATCATGAAGAGCAGGGGAAACCATTCTATGTCAGCCGGGGATTGGGCACCAGTCAGCTGCCGTTGCGCTTCAACTGCCGCCCGGAGATATTGATATTGGAGCTGGCAGGATACCCCGCATTGGCGGAGCAGGGCTCATAAGTCCTGTCATGATACTTGTCAGGGATAAAGGCTTGTGGTAGAATGCGCGACCGTGAAATTTTCTCTACAACAGTTGGTAGTGATGGTGTTTGTGCTGCTGCTGGCAGGGTGTTATCCTGCGCAGGTGCAGTATCCCTATACCGTGGCTGTAACCAAAAAACGCATAACGCTGAAAGATAATCTGGTGGCACTGCTGCCGGCAGTTCAGCAGCAAGAAAATGCTGCGCAGGAGGAAGCCCGCTGGCTGGCTGACACGGCTTACAAGGCCGCTGCCGGAATTTCCCGAATCAATGGTTCCTGGTTTCCCGGTTGGGCAGGGAATGCACTTATTAACGCCCGCCTGCAAGACAGAGGGCTTTGCTGGCACTACCAGCATGATATGTACCGTGAGCTGCGCCGCCGCCCGTTGAAATATTTTCGTATCGGCTGTTGCGTGAGAGATGCCACACGAGCCTCTGAGCACAATTGTCTGTATGTGGCTGCCAAAAATTCAGCCTGGCCGAATGCCTGGGTTCTGGATGCCTGGATGTGGAACGGGCGTCTGAAAGTGGATGATGCGCGCAAGCTGAATCCGCGCCGCTGGAAAGATTCCCCCGGGGTATGCCGCACGCAGGCTGCCTGTTACCCGGAGGGACACACCTGGCCCATGGAGCACTGGAGCGTGCTGCGCTCCGCAGACGGGGATTACCAGGGGTATTGGATGGAGGAAACGCAGCGTTCTGACCAATATCGCCGCATGTATCAGAATATCCTGAAGGGCAGGGAAGAACACCCCGGCTCACTGACCAATTACTGATACATGCACTCCCGCGTTACAGCTTTACTGTTGCTGTCGGTCATCATATCGGTATTGACGGCGTGCCAGTCCGCACCGCCTCCGGAGTATGCCTACACCGCCCCCATCATTGAAAAACGCGCGGAACTAAAAGAACAGATGCTGCGTCTCCTGCCTGCTGAGCAGCAGCCTGACCCCACTGCGCAGGAAGAAGCCCGCTGGCTGGCTGATACAGCATATAAAGCGGGAGCCGCCATCGCCCGATACAATGACCCTGTATTCATGGCATGGATGAATAACCGCATGGTCAACTCCATGTGGAATTTCAGCGAGCGCGGGCTCTGCTGGCACTACCAGCATGACATGTACCGTGAGCTGCGTCGCCGGGCATTGAGCTATTTCCGCATAGGCTGCTGCGTGCGGGATAAAGGTGATGGCTCCGAGCACCACTGCGTTTATGTAGCCGCTGCTGCCGGAGCCTGGCCGCAGGCCATCATTCTGGATCCATGGCTGTGGAACGGTCGTCTGGAGGTACTGGTAAACGGACATTTCCCGCTGAAGCGCTGGGAAGATGAGCCGGATGTCCTGCCCTTTTTGCAGAGCGTTTATCCGGAGTGCCACAGGTGGCCCTTTGAGCATTGGGCACGTGTGAAAGACGGTAAAGGTTTTCGCAGCTATGTCAACAGCTTCACCCCGGAGGGGCAAGCTACGCGCCAGGGCAGACTCATGCAGGAACGCTGCCGCCGCGGATTACTTCAGCGCAGCGGCAAACTCTATTCTTATTGATTTTTCTCCTGCGGAGCAGGCAGAGGAACAATTCACCCTGCTCCGTGTGGGGCTGAATTCAGTCCGGAAGCGGAGGCTTTTTTCAAACAAGTTAGTCAGACTTGTCGTCACTCAAATCAGATAAAGTGATAAAATGTATGTAAAATACTAATATTAAAGCTTTTATGTTTAATTTTGAGCTGCCGGATTCATAGGTTGCAGAGTTTACTTGCTCAAAATTGACGAGTTACTTGCTCAAATTTGATTTGGAACAGTAATATCTCGAGGGTGAATTGATATCTCCGACAGTATCAACGAGTCCCTTGTTCATGAGATTCTTAATCCTTTTGGATACCGTGTTGCGCGCTTTTCCGGTCAACTTCATCAGCTCCTGTAGTTTCAATCGGGAAACCTTGGTTAAATGCAGCATGATTTCCTTTTCGAGTACATCTAAATCTTCACGTTGGTACAGGGAGATTACAATATCGTTGATTTGTTTTTCAACCATCTCCCGGCTTTCGTATCCGTTTCGCAGTATGATTTGCACATAGCGCTGATCCGGTTCTGAATAGGTTGGTTCAGACAGAGCTGATGCTTTCATATCTGCAAAAATGCGTCTGACCCCTTCATTAAGTTCCCTAACCCATCCGAAATCCACTAATACTCTTGCTATGTGAGGATTGCGAGAGTAACGCGTGTGCTGAATGTTATCAACTGTAACGATGTTAGGTAATTTACCGGGGCTGATGATTTCCAGACGATCATCGAACATATTAATTTGAATAAAAGCACCCTCCAATGCGTATTCGCGGTGAGCAATAGCATTGATAAGTGCTTCTGACCACGCAAATTCAGGGTATTCGGGCATCGTCTCAAATCTTCCGGTTCTCGGATTTAATTTTGTAATATCCTTTAGTTGGGCTGCCAGAAGTTGTTTTGCCTGAGGAATGAGCTTTAATATGGGTAAATCCATATTGACATCTTTGATGATATTGAGATTACTTCCTACTCCGGCAGTTGTTCCGCTATAGCGCGTGAATCTTACTCGACAATTGGGATGAGCCTGCACCACTTCTCGGGAAAATAACAAAAGAGCTCCGCGAGTCAGATACCAATTTCCCTTTTTGCGTTTCATTAGTCCACGCGCTCTCAGAACCTGTTCATTCGGTAATCCCTCTGCATTGATGTGTGCTTTATATTCCTGAATGAGTTCTTGGTCTAAATCTTCAATGATGGCCTCTTCATCACATTCATCTTCGTAACGCCTTTGGTTCTTGCCATACTCGAGCATACGAAGATCTTCCCCTTTCAGTTCCTTGGTTCGGTCTCCTATGCGAAGAAAGACTGATTCATTTTGAGTTTGGATGATACGATCTGTTTCAGCTTCAATATGGAGTAAAAGCAGATTATCAACATCCCCCTTTTTGTTGATGATGGGCAAAAGTTCATAGCTGAACTTGGGGGAGGGTTTGCAATAATCCTTGGGAGCATTAATGAGCTGATTAAGTCGCTCGTTACTAATGCCCTTGATTCCTTCGAAACTTTTGTCATCAGAAGCACCCACGACAATTGTTCCTCCATCCGCGTTTGCAAAAGCAGAAATGAGCTCAGCAAGAGAGGATGGTTTTACATTGCGACTTTTTCTGTCGAATAGCTTGTTTTCATTGGCTGTTTTCAGATAATCAATGGTTAGAAAAGGGGCGAATGAAGGTTCTTTACGCATGTTTGTTTGTTGCACTATAACGTATTATTGTTAAGAATACAAGCCTAATTTTAGTGGAATGGAGTACTGCCGATTTTGTCCGAGCGCAGTGGGGGGAGTTTCGGATGCAATAAAGAAGCGAAATTTGCCACAGTTGTGGTGGGTAGAGGGGGATTTGCTGCGCTTCTGAGGAGAGGGTGGAGAGAAAATTGAGTGGAAAAAACGCATTTAATTGCATATTAGTCTTGCAATTTAGCCTCATTTGTGGCATATATCTGCAAGTTTACACCAATCATGCCTAAAGACACGTCTATCAAGAAGATTCTCGTCGTTGGCTCCGGTCCCATCGTGATCGGACAGGGTTGCGAATTTGACTACTCCGGCACCCAGGCCTGCAAGGCCCTTCGCGAGGAAGGATATGAGGTTGTACTTGTCAACTCCAATCCCGCCACCATCATGACGGACCCGGAGACGGCACCGCGCACCTACATTGAGCCCATCACTCCCGAATACGTGGAGAAAATCATCGCCCGCGAGCGGCCGGATGCCATGCTTCCAACGCTCGGTGGTCAGACGGCCCTCAACTGCGCCATGGAACTGCACCGGCGCGGCGTGTTGGAGAAGTACGGTGTGCGCATGATAGGTGCCAATGCCGAAGCTATCGACAAAGGTGAGGACCGCCAACGCTTTAAGGATGCCATGGTCAAAATCGGACTGGACGTTCCTGCCAGCGGCGTTGCCCACAACATGACCGAGGCATGGGATATCGCCAAGAATGTCATTGGCAGTTACCCCATGATTATTCGTCCGGCTTTCACACTGGGCGGCAGCGGCGGTGGTATTGCCTATAACAAGGCAGAGTTTGAGGAAATCTGCCTGCGCGGGCTGGATTTATCCCCCGTAAGTGAGGTGTTGATTGAGGAATCGCTGCTGGGTTGGAAGGAGATTGAGATAGAGGTGATGCGTGACCGCAACGACAACTGCATCATCATCTGCTCCATTGAAAACCTGGATCCCATGGGTATCCACACCGGTGACTCCATCACCGTGGCTCCCGCCCAGACCCTCACAGCCCGTGAGTATGCCATCCTCCGTCAGGCATCTTTTGATATCATCCGCGAAATCGGTGTGGAATCCGGCGGCAGTAACATCCAGTTCGCCGTAGATCCCAAGACCGGCCGTCAGGTCATCATCGAGATGAACCCACGCGTGAGCCGCTCTTCCGCCCTGGCTTCCAAGGCTACCGGTTTCCCCATTGCCAAGTTTGCCGCCAAACTTGCCGTGGGTTACACGCTGGATGAGCTGCGCAACGACATCACCAAGACCACACCGGCTGCTTTTGAGCCCACCGTGGATTACGTGGTTTGCAAGGTGCCGCGCTTCACCTTTGAGAAGTTCAAGAAGGCAGATGAGCGCTTGACCACCTCCATGAAGAGCGTGGGTGAGGTCATGAGCATTGGTCGCACCTTCAAGGAATCCCTGCAGAAAGCTCTCCGCTCACTGGAAACCGGGCGCTGGGGCTTTGGCTTTGATGCCAAGGATCCGGTGAATCCCACGCGAGATGAAATTGTCAACAAGCTTGCCACCCCGAATGCTGACCGCATCTTCTGGTTGCAGACTGCCTTTGTAAACGGCTTCAGCATTGAGGAAGTGGAAGAGCTCACCGCCATCGACCCCTGGTTCCTGGATCAGCTCAAGCAGCTGGCAGAAGCCGGCATGCAGCTGGCAACGCTGGATTTGGCAGAGGCTAAGAAACTTGGTTTCTCCGACCGCCAGATTGCATTGGCACGCGGTTGCAGTGAGGACGATATACGCGCAGAGCGCAAGGCTAAGGGAATCACCGCCATCTACGGTCTGGTGGATACCTGCGCCGGTGAGTATCAGGCCATTACCCCCTATTACTACTCCACATACGGGGAGCAGAACGAAGCCCGCCCGAGCGACCGCCGCAAGATTATGATTCTGGGCGGTGGTCCGAACCGAATCGGGCAGGGTATTGAGTTTGACTACTGCTGCGTGCATGCCTCCTTTGCCCTCAAGGAGCTGGGGTATGAGACCATCATGGTCAACTCCAACCCGGAAACTGTTTCCACAGACTTTGACACCTCAGACAAGCTGTACTTTGAGCCGCTCACGCTGGAAGATGTGCTTAACATTGTGGATGAAGAAAAGCCGGAGGGTGTCATCGTTCAGTTCGGTGGTCAGACCCCGCTGAATCTGGCCGCAGCATTGGAGGAACGCGGCGTACCCATCATCGGCACCAGTCCCCGCAGCATCGAGCTGGCAGAAGACCGCAAGTACTTCTCCGCCCTGTTGGATGAAATCGGCCTCAAGCAGGCAGAAGCCGGTACCGCCACCAATGAGGAAGAAGCCGTGGCAGTGGCACAGCGCATCGGTTTCCCGGTGCTGGTTCGTCCCTCCTTTGTGCTGGGTGGCCGCGCCATGATGATTGTGTACGATGAGAAGGAACTGCGAACCTACATGCGTGAAGCGGTTGATGCCTCTCCTGAGCGTCCCGTGCTGGTAGACCGTTTCCTGGAGAACGCCATGGAGATAGACGTGGATGTCATTGCTGACGGTGAAATGAGCGTGGTAGGAGCCATTATGCAGCACGTGGAGCCCGCCGGTATTCACTCCGGTGACTCTGCCTGCATGATTCCGCCCAACCGTGTGTCCCCCGCCATGCATGCAGAGATGATGCGTGCTGCCAAGGAATTGGCCTCCAAGCTCAATGTAAAGGGGCTCATGAACTGCCAGTTCGCCATCAAGGACGAGCAGCTCTACGTCATCGAGGTGAACCCCCGCGCCTCCCGTACCGTGCCTTTCGTCTCCAAGTCCATCGGCGTGCCGCTGGCCAAGCTGGCTGCCAAGGTCATGAGCGGTATGAAGCTCCGCGAGCTTGGCTTCACCAAGGAAGTGGTGCCGCCGTACTATACCGTGAAAGAAGCCGTGTTCCCCTGGAACCGCTTCCCGGGAATTGACGTGGTGCTGGGGCCGGAAATGCACTCCACCGGTGAGGTGATGGGTGTGGATCTTGACCCTGAAGTGGCCTACATGAAGAGCCAGATATCCGCATTCAACCCGCTGCCAAAGGAAGGAACGGTATTTATCTCCGTGAACGACCGCGACAAAGCCGGTGTGCTGGAGGTGGCAAAGAACATAGCCGATGCCGGCTTCACCATCTGCGGTACCAAGGGCACCATGATTCACCTGCTGCAGAATGGTATAGAGTGCGACCGCGCCTACAAGGTGCTGGAAGGTCGCCGTCCCAACATCGTGGACCGCATCAAGAACAACGAAATCTGCTACGTTATCAACACCCCGGGTTCCCATGATGCCCGTGCAGATGAGGTTGCCATCCGCGCCGCGGCCGTTTCCACCGGTATTTCCTATACCACGGATCTTTCCAGTGCCCGCGCCTCTGCCGCTGCTATTCTGCACAGCAAGAATAAGCAGTCAGAAGTACGCACCCTTCAGGAGCTTCACGCCTCCAATCAGGCCTGATAAGAAAACTCCTGCAAAATCATTTTGCCGCACTCTGATACATTGTCAGGGTGCGGCATCTTTCTGCCTGCTCAAGCGTGTCATTGAACTGTTGAGAGACAGAGTGCTTTGCTAAGATAAAAATAAACCGGGAAAGATGAAAAGATGAAGAAATGAAAGATTGCAGAGCAGTTCAAAATGGGGTAGAATGCCGGTGTCATGGTGCGAGGAAAGCTTATATTTTCTATAATCAGTTTGCTGATGCCGTGGGTGGCGGCACCGGTCGGGGCGCAGTCTCAGCAGCCGCTCACGCCGGAACAGGCCGCGGCTGCCATGCCGGATGATGCGGAAGCCGTGCCGGCGGATGAGGTGGAAGAGACCGTGGAAACCGTTAAATTAGGCGGTGAGGACAAAACCACCGTGCAGGAAGGTGTGCAGCAGGCAGAGTCTTATGAGGATACCGTAGCCCCGGATTCACCCACCAATGTAGAGATAGGTGGTGGTGGTGGAGAAGAGGTGACTACCCCACCGCTTAAGACAGATGAAGAGGTCATGGATCCCACCGTGCATGACCCCTCCCGCGTGGCGTATGCTTCAACCCGCCCGAATGCCCGTACCATGTCACTCACAGTTCCCGGACCCCGCGGGCTGATAACGGACCGCGATGGGCATGTGATGGCATGCTCAGAGGTAGCCTGGCAGCCCGCCATCAATTTCGGACAACTGAAAGATGAGAGTGAGGCAAATATCCTGAGCATAGCCCGCAAGACAATCGGAGCATTTGAGGCGGCAGGGTTCAAGGTATTGGAAAAGACGGATTCTCAGCTGCTGGACCACTACCGCAACAGGCGTTGGTTGCCCCTGGCTATAGGGCCGACTGTGCGGGAAAGAGAGTTGAAACCCCTGCGCGAAAAAGTAAAACAAATTGAGTATTCCCACCTCATTCCGCTTTATATCCGCAACTACACATCCGGCATGACAGCCTGCCATATTCTGGGTTACACCGGTGCCAAGGCAAAGCTGCCCACCGGTCCCATCAACCACAATGACCCCATCTTTGAGCGGCAGGAGGGCCGCGCCGGGCTGGAGCTGAAGTTTAACAAACAGCTCACCGGCAAACCGGGTATATGGCGACTCATGTTCGATGAAAGCGGCAACAAAATTCTGGATGAACTGCAAACCAAGCCCAAACCCGGCGGCACTATTGTCACCACTCTTAATTTAGAGTGGCAGAAAGCTGCTGAGCAGTCACTCAAGAAAAATACTCTGGGGCGCGGTGCTTTTGTCATGGTAGACGTGCGTACCGGCGAAATAGTAGTGCTGGCTTCTGCACCGAACTTTGACCCCAACAAGTTTATCCCGGCTATCTCGCAAAAGGATTATGATGATTTGCGTAATGACCCGAACACCCCGCTGGTATCCCGCGCCTTTGCCGGTGTGTATCCCCCGGCCTCCACATTCAAGACAATCACGGTAGCAGCGGCATTGCGTTACGGCATCATCTCAGAAAATACCTATGTGAACTGTCCGTTCAGTGTGCGTATCGGAAATCATGATTTCAAGAATCACAGCAAATTCACCGGTTCTATCAATTGCGTGACAGCATTGGTGCTTTCCAATAACCCTTTCATGTACCAGGTGGCTGCCACGCGAACCCCCCATCTGGGTGCTCAGAGACTCTGTGATATTGCCCGTCGCTTCGGCTATGGTTCCACCGCTGATATACCCCTGCCGGACAAAGCCGGCAATGTGCCGGATGAAAACTGGATGCACCGTAGCTACGGTCGCGGATTCATGGCGGGTGATGCCGCTAACCTCTCCATCGGTCAGGGGGCTTTGCTGGCAACACCGCTTCAGGTGGCACATGCCATTTCCGGTATTGCCAACGGTAAATACCTGCCCAAACTCCAGTTGGTACGCCAGGTGTTGGATGCGGAGGGCAACGTGGTTTACCAGTTCACTCCGGCCGTACAGACTAATCTCAGCGACATGGAAAATGCTCTTGCCATCGTGCGCAAAGGCATGAAAGCTGTGGTAAACGGCGGCACCGGCCGCCGCGCCAAGCTGAGCTACGTTTCCAATGCCGGCAAGACCGGTACGGCTCAGTGGGGGCGCCCTTCCGACGACTGCCGCCTGGCCTGGTTTGCCGGATTCATGCCGGCGGAAGAACCGCGCTATGCCTATGCGGCTCTTTACGAAGGCAAGCCTCACCAGCGCATTTCCGGCGGTCACATGGCTGCCACCGTGGTAAGAGAGTTTTTTGAAAGCATCAAAACCAGCATGCAGGCAGCCTTGACTGTGCCGCAGGCAGGGGCTGCAGAAGTGCCGACAGATGAACTGACGGAAGAGGAACGCCTGATGAAAGAACAGGAAGAAGCTGCCGAAGCTGCTGAAGCCGCTGCACAGGAAGTTCGCCAACGCGAGCAGGAAAAACGCCGCTCCCGCAGCGGGTGGGATGACGGGCGTTCTCGCAGATAAATAAAAAAAATCTGTCGGTGGTGTAGATGCTGACGCTGTGTCTGCGTTATTCATACCGGGATAAGTTTAATTTAACCGAATCATTCACGTGAAAGCAATTTATAAATGGGGTGCAGCAGCCTTGGTAGTCGGCGGCGGTGTAGCAGTCTGGCTCAGCCTGGGCGATAAGGTGCAGCAGGATTTCCGTTTCAAGACGGACAGAGTTACCAAGGGTGACTTTGTGAGCAAAGTGCAGGCCACCGGTACGCTCGAACCGGAGGAACTGGTAGACGTGGGTGCCCAGGTGACGGGCGAAATCAAGGAATTCGGTACCGATGCCAACGGCAACCGCGTGGACTACGGCAGCGAGGTCAAGGCCGGTCAGCTGCTGGCACGTATCGATGACACCATCGTGGAGCTGGATATCAAACGCGCTGAAGCCAGCGTGGCTCAGGCTCGCGCCCAGATTCTTTCTGCAGAGGCCGGGCTCGCCCAGGCCAAGGCCTCTATCTCCCAGGCAAAGGCTAATAAAAACAAGGCCGACCGCGATTTGGACCGCGCCAAAAAGCTGGGCGTGGGTGATGCCCTCTCCCAGATGAGCTATGACCAGTATGTGAACGCAGCGGAAACCGCCGCCGCTTCTCTGGAAAGCGCAGAGGCCCAGCTGCAGACGGCCACCGCTCAGCAGGCGAGTGCTGCCGCACAGTTGCAGAGCGCTCAGGCTCAGCTGGAAAGCGAGCTCCGCAACCGAGATTACACCCGTATCACCACCCCGGTGGACGGCACCATCGTAGTGCGCCAGGTGAATGTGGGTCAGACCGTGGTGAGCAGTATGAACGCCACCACCCTCTTTCTCGTGGCGCGTGACCTCTCCAAAATGCAGATTTGGGCCAGCGTGAATGAAGCGGATATTGCCAAGGTGAAGCCCGGGCAAGAGGTGCGCTACACGGTGGATGCCCTGCCGAATGAGAACTTCACCGGCGTGGTGAACAAGATTCGCCCGAACGCCACCATGAGCTCCAACGTGGTGACCTACATTGTGGAGGTGGATATTGAGAACCCCGACCGCAAACTGCTGCCCTACATGAGTGCCAATGCCAACTTCATCGTCAAGGAGGTGAAAGATGCCCTCATGGTGCCGGATGCTGTGTTCGATTTCCGTCCCTTGCCTGACATGATTGACGAGAAGCACCGCAAGTCCCGCCCGAAACCGCCGCCCGTGCAGGTAGCGGCAGAGGATGAAGCCGCCGCCCCTGCCGAACAGGCAGAGCAGGGTGAGCGTGCCATTGTCTGGCGCAAGGTGGGGGATAAGACTGTGGCTCCTGTCCGGGTGCGTAAGCTGGATACGGACGGCACCCGCACCATTGTTGTGCCGGCTGAGGGGGAAACCCTTGACCCGGGCATGGAACTGGTCACCGGCGTTCTGGCTGTTTCCTCAGATGATGAGGCGGCACCGGGCGGCTCCAATAATCCCTTTGCCTTCAAACGCCCGGAGCGTCGTCAACGCTCTGCCGGCGGTGTGGAAGCCAAGCCCGGGCAGAATCAGAACGCCGGACATCGCGGCGGTCCTCCCATGTAAGTTTCCCTTTTCATCCCGTTTTTCCTACCGTGATTGAACTGAAAAACATCACCAAGGTTTACCACCTGGGCGAGATTGACCTGCCGGTGCTCAAGGGTATCTCCCTGCGCATTGAAGACGGAGAGTTCGTCTCGCTCACGGGGGCCTCCGGTTCCGGCAAATCCACGCTCATGAATATTCTGGGCTGTCTGGATCGCCCCAGTGGCGGCGAGTTCTGGATAGACGGCAAGAACGTGGCCGGGCTGAATGCCGACCAGCGCGCCCGCCTGCGCAACCAGCGTATCGGCTTCGTGTTCCAGAACTTCAACCTGCTGGCGCGCACCTCTGCACTGGAGAATGTGATGATGCCCGCCTACTACCACCACCCCGCTCTGCCGACGGCGGAAATCCGCCAGCGCGCGCTGGAGCTCATCCGCATGGTGGGGTTGGAGGAGCGCATGCACCACACCCCGGCACAGCTTTCCGGCGGTCAGCAGCAGCGCGTGGCCATCGCCCGCTCACTCATCAACAACCCCGGTATCCTGCTGGCAGACGAGCCCACCGGCAATCTGGATTCCACCACCTCCGTGGAGGTCATGAACATGTTCCGCGACCTCAACCGACAGAAAGGTATCACCATCATCATCGTGACCCACGACCGCAAGACCGCCGCTTTTACCGACCGCGCCATCAACATGTGCGACGGCCTCATTTTGGACGGCGTATCGGATGAACTCTCAGCCACGCTCAGCAAATGAAGTTTACCACCCTCTTCATCACCTGCCTTCGGGCACTGGTGCGCAACCCCATGCGCGCGGCTCTCACCGTGCTGGGTATCGTCATCGGTATTGCCGCCGTGGTAGCCATCTCGGAAATTGGTGAGGGCTCCAAGAAGCAGATTGCCGCCTCTTTTTCCTCGCTGGGCGCGAACGTCATCAACATCTTCGGGGCTTCCGTCAGCACCTCCGGTGTCAGTTCCGGCATGGGCGGGCGCGCCTCGCTCTACCCGACAGATGCCGATGCCATCATGCGCGAATGCACCGGCACGGTCAAGCTGGCCTCTCCCTATGTCCGCGCCAGCGGTCAGATTATTGTGGGCAATGAGAACTGGAGCCCGAACTCCATCAAGGGCGGCAATGAGCATTATCTGGACATTGAGGGCTGGACGGTGCAGAAAGGCCGCGCTTTCACCAAAAAGCAGGTGGATGAAGCCGCACGCGTCTGCCTCATCGGCAATACCATCGCGGAAAAATTCTTTGGTGACAAGAGCCCGGTGGGGCAGGATGTCCGCATCAAGGACGTGGTGTTCACCATCATCGGCGTGCTGGCCACCAAGGGTGCAGATGCCATGGGCAATGACCAGGATGACTGCCTCATCCTGCCCTGGACCAGCATCCGCACGCGTCTGATGGGTGCTTCCGGCTCTGCTGTCATTTCCAAGGGTGGGGCTGCCAACAGCACTCAGACCATCTCTGCCAACAGCACCTTCTCCACCTCTGCCGTGAACTTTTACCCCGGTTGCGACCTTCAGCCCTTTACCAATGCCCCGCACCCGCTGCGTACCCGCACGGTGGATTCACTGCTGGTGCAGATTAAGGACGGGGTGAGTGCTCAGACCGCCATGGATGAGATGACCACCGTGTTGCGCCGCCAGCACATGCTGGAGCCGGGCGTGCTGGATGACTTCGAGATGCGCGACCGCGCCCAATTCAGCAAGATGATGACCTCCACCAGCGAGAACATGAGCCGTCTGCTCGTGGCGGTGGCCATGATTTCGCTGGTCGTGGGCGGCGTGGGTATCATGAACATCATGATGGTCTCCGTCACGGAGCGTACCCGCGAGATTGGTCTGCGCATGGCCGTGGGTGCCCGCCCGCGGGATATCATGTACCAATTCCTGCTGGAATCCGTGCTGCTCTGCCTTATCGGCGGGCTCATCGGGCTTGCCGTGGGACACGGCGCATCCCAGTTCGTCAGTTCACAGAACGGCTGGCCGGTGGAAACCTCTCCTGCCGCCATGGGGCTTGCCGTCACCGTGGCCGCCGCCATCGGTATTGTCTTCGGGTGGTATCCGGCCTGGAAAGCCTCGCGCATGGATCCCATTGATGCCCTGCGCCACGAATAACCTTAACCTTTTCTATTTCATTCATGAAACGCACGTTGACCACACTTTCTCTGAGTGCCCTGCTGCTGAGCTCCTGCCTGCTGGGGCCGGATTACCTCGGCCCGCAGGACACTGCTCTGCCGGAAACCTGGGTAAACGCCCTGCCTCCCGGCACAGATGCCTACACCCTCACCCGCTGGTGGCAGAGCTTCGGTGATACGCAGCTCTCCGCACTCATAGAGACCGCCTTCGTCGCCAACCCGGATATGATAACGGCCGCCCTCTCCATCAGCAAGGCAGAGTCTGCCCTGCGCTCCACGCAGTCCGGCCTCTTCCCCGGCGTGGGCGTCAACATGGGCGGCACCAACACCGGCAGCTTCAACACCTCCCTCTCCCATGGTCGCTGGAGCGGCGGACTCTCCGCCTCCTGGACACCGGATATCTGGGGCGGCACCCGCCGCCAGGTAGAAGCAGCCTTCGCCAACGTGGGCTCAGTCAAGGCCGCAGCAGCCGCCACCCGCGCAGCATTGGCCTCCGGCATAGCAAGTGCTTATTTTGAGTGGATATCCGCGCGGGAAAGCCTGCGTATTGCCCGCGAACAGCTGGAGTACCAGGAGCGCACCTACCAAATCACCGCTAAACGCCACGGTGTCGGCATGGAAAGTTCGCTGGATTTAGCAGAGGCTCGCGCCACCATCGCCTCCACCCGCGCCCAGATTCCTGCGCTGGAAGCCAACATCCGCAAGTGTGAGAACACGCTGGCCACCTATCTGGGCACCACGGTGAACAATGTGAGCCTGCAAATGCCGGGTGCCTCCGTGTACAACCTCATCCCGCGTGTCCCCACCGGGCTGCCCTCAGATTTACTGCGCCGCCGCCCGGACATCATCCGCGCGGAGCGTGACCTGCACGCCGCCACGGCCAACATCGGCGTGAACGTGGCCAACCTCTTCCCGAGACTGTCGCTCACCGGCAGCACCTCATCCTCTGCCGGTTCGGATTTTGCCAACTTCTTCCAGAACACCACCTGGAGCCTGGGAGCCTCTGCCAGCCAGACCCTGCTCAACCGCGTCTCGCTCAACGAAAGCGTGAAACAGGCGGAAATCCAGCAGAAATCTGCCATGCAGAGCTACCGCAAGACTGTGCTGGCAGCCTTTGCCGAGGTGGAGGAATGCCTCATCGACTACGCCCGGCTCACCAACCAGCTGCCGCAGTATGCGGCCTCCTGCGCGGCGAACAAGGAAGCCGCCCAGCTCTCGCTGGAGCGTTACAACGCCGGCGAGGGTGAGTTCCTGAACGTGGCTGCCTCTGAACGCGCCTGGCTGGCAGCGGAGCTGAACCTCATCACCACCCGCCAGCAGATTCGCATGACGCTGGCACGCCTCTGCACCGCCCTCGGCGGCGGCTGGGAGAAATGAAATGACGAGTGACGAATTACGAGTGACGAATTTTAAATTTGCGCGAAGCGCAGCGAGTGTTGAATCCGTAACTTACCAAATCGTAAATCTCAACATTTTTTATTTGGTGAGTTTCAGCGTTGAGCCATGCTGCGGCTGCACTACTTACCTTGGTATCTGCTGTTAGTGGCTCTGTTGCTGACGGGGGCATGGGGTGTACCGCTTCATGTGGACAAGACTCTGTCACCCATGCAACGGTGGGCAGAGTTATCCCCCTGGCTGGGGCCCGCTCCGTCCGTTCCCGCTTGCCGGTGGTTGAATTTTCAGCGATTTATCTTTACCCTCGAAACCTCGGCAGAATGGATTGACTCCACCGCAGAAGCTTTCGCTTGCAGCCCTGCGGAGCCGACACCCGAACAAAGAGAACTCCTGAATCGCGTGCTCCCCGGTCAGGAATTGCTGCGCGTCTTCTTCCCGGAGAAGCCGCTGACCATGCTGCGCGGCAATTCCGAAAGCGGATACTCCATTCAGGACATGCTGATTGCCGAGACGACGCAAGGCAAAACGCTGCTGTACATGCAGCTCAGTGATGCCCCACCGCACAGCAGTTACGTCCTGCTGCCGCGTTTCAGACATTTGCACCCCACTCTGACGCGAGCTGAAATATATCCCTCATTATTTCTCCGCTCTGTTGGCTCTGTATGCTGACGATTCTGCCGCCGGCCACGCTGCTGCTCTTCCGCAGCTTCCGTTTCGCGAGCCTGCGGCAGAGGCTGATGTGGTACGGTAGCGGCCCGTTCGGCATCTTTATGTTCGGGCTTTGGGTTACCCTCAGTATATGGCCCTCCACAGGTGCTTGGGTATGCCTGATTATTACCCTGCTCTCCTTCCTGCCGACTCTCATCCTGATGGCTGCCCTGCGCCCCCTGGGCGAACGCATCTGCGGAGCATAAATACCCCCCACAAGCAAAAAACCATGTAAATTCGCAGTCTCATTGCAGAATTGCATGGTTTTTCTTATTTCTTCCCTTGACAATCGACAGCAAATACCGCAAAATGCGGGCGAGAGGAGATACCCCATGGAAATAGAGCGTACGATGGCCGCAAAGGTAATGGAATTACATCGCGTGTTCCCCTGTGTTCTGGTGACGGGGGCACGTCAAGTCGGCAAGTCCACCCTGCTCCGACAATTGTTGCCGGAGGGAATGCATTATGTGACCCTGGATAACGAACTCATGCTGCTGCGGGCCAAAGAAGACCCGGTCGGCTTTCTGGAGGAAATGGGAAGTCCCCTGTGCATCGATGAAGTGCAATATGAACCACGGTTGCTGCGCGCCATCAAGATGAAGGTGGATATCACCGGCGAACCGGGGCAGTATTGGCTTACCGGCTCTCAGAGATTCCATCTCATGCAGGGAGTTTCGGAGAGTCTGGCGGGCAGAGTCGGCTTAGTGGAGTTGTATACCCTTTCACAGAGCGAGGTCAACGGCAAGGGGAGCTCTGCCGAACCCTTCGAGCCGGAATCATTCAAGACTCGCCTCGGAGCACCCGTGTGTGATATCAGCGCACTATATGACCGCATCTGGAAAGGCGGTTATCCCCGCATGTTCAAATACGCAGGCACCACGCCGGAAGATTATTTCAGCGCTTACCTGAACACATACATTGCAAGGGATGTACGGGCACTCACACAGGTAGGTGACACCCACGCCTTCATGCGTTTCATCCGATCAGCGGCAGCACGTACGGCTCAACAGGTGGTATATGCCGACATGGCCAAAGATGCCGACGTGTCGCCCAATACGGTTAAGAAATGGCTTTCCGTACTCGAAACATCGGGAGTGGTAGACATTCTGCAGCCATACTACGTCAATACAAGCAAGCGACTGACAAAGAGCCCCAAGCTGTATTTTAATGATACAGGTTTATGCGCGTGGCTGGGAGGCTGGCACAGCGCCAGAGTATTGCAACAGGGAGCCATGGCCGGCCCGGTACTGGAAACATGGGTATACGGGCAGCTGCGCCGCAGCTTCACCAACAGAGGGATTCGCGCCAATCTCACCTACTACCGCAACAGCAACGGTGCACAAGTGGATTTTTTGCTGGAACAGAACGGAAAACTCTATCCCATGGAGGTCAAGCGCAGCAGCTCGCCCCGCCCGGGGGATTTAAGCGGTGCCGCCACCATCCCCACAGCCCCGGGAGTGCAGGTACAACCGGGTATCGTGCTGTGCACGGCCATGGAAATTCTGCCTCTGGGGCGGGGGAACTACGCCTACCCCATATCCATGATATGAGCCTCACGGAGAAGCAGCATTACATTCCGTCTGCGGGGCTCATCTGAGCCCCGCATGTGCCATTCGGCATCACTCAGTTCGATGAATCAGTTTTGCGGTTTCCTGCGGTATTCGCGGAGGATTTGCTCGACTTCCGGGCAGAGTTCGGTATTGATGGTCGGGGTGTAGGCATTCTTGAGCCTGTCCAGCAGCGGGGGGAAACCGCCGGAGCTTTCCTCCGGGTCGGCCCCGAGGTCGATGAGTTCTTTCATCGTCCGGAGCATCAACTCGTGTTGCTCGGGTTTGCCGAAGGCATGACCGGGTGCATTGAGAGCGGCGCATTCCGCTACTTTGTAAAGGAGGCTGCGCCCCATAGCATCTGTGGCGTTGATATCCAAGCCGGCGGGAACCATGACTCTGGCAAGCTGAATCAGGGCATTTCCGTCTATCTGCATATTGCTGTTGATGAGGGAGTGCAGGATATTCTCCCCCTCCTCATTCAGGGTATTGGGGTCTACCCCGTGCTCCAGCAGCACTTTGATGGCTTCCGGGTGTTTGCGCGCGGCAAAGAGGGTGTGGATGCAGTTTCCGTTCAGTTCGCGGGAGAGCATATCAGGCCGTGCGCCGTATTTCAGCAGAATGCGGAGCATTTCCGGAGAGAACGCTGCCTGAAAGAGAACCGTGTGACCGTCTGCCGTGCGGGTGTTGGGGTTGGCTCCGCGTTGCAGCATCAGTTCGAGCATGTCCGGTTTACGGTTCAGAATAGCGGTGGAGATAACACCACTCATGCCGGTGTAGTATGAGTGGGCTTTTACCAGCTCCGGGCGGGCATTCAGCAGCTGTTCTGCCCGCGCGCGATTCCCCTTTCGGATAGCCTCTGTAAGTGCTTTATAATCCGGGTCATTGCTTGCGTCGTTTCCATAGCGGTAGAGGAAGATGGCAGGGCGATTTTCCCTGAAAGCGTTCGCTCGTGAGATGTTCAGCGCAAAACCACCGGATAAGCTGTTTTCACCGGGTGTTTCATATAATTCCCGTGCATGATTCAGTATCTGCATAACAGCTTGCCCGGATTCCTCCCATTCGCCCTTGTCATCTTTGTAGCATACCAGCAGAGCATTGTTTTCCTGCAAGCTGACCCCCTCTTTGCTCAGGTGGTTGCGGAAATCGGCCTCTTCCGGACCGCCGCGTTTGCCGAGCATGAAGATGCGGAGGGCGACATTGCGGCGCACGGCATCTGCCTCTGCTTCTGACAGAGAGCTGTGAAGATGCGGTTGCGCTTTTTCCTTAATCGGGAATTGCTCGATGTAGGATACTGCTTCGTCATCCAGCAGATTGACATGCAGTTTAAGATAAGTGCCGTCTGTAAGGGTGAATTCCGCCAGTCTTCCATCGGAAACATCTATGCCGTTGCGCAGGTGTTTTCCGCCGGATTTGCCCTGTACCATGCGGTCAAGCCGAGCATCGAAGGGGGGCTTTCCTGTGTATTTTGTCTTGCGGTAGACCCAGGTGCGGATATTGTTGCGCTCCTTCCAATCAATGATATTGGCGAGGTCGTCCGCCTGCAAATCATCGAACTCGACCTTAAATTTGCGCCCGGTTTCCGTTTCCAGTTCCACTTGGGGAGCCAGACCCTGCTGACCGTACACGGTGGAGATGATGCGGGCATCGATGGTGACACGGGTGGCCGTGCGTTCATCCTGCTCGGTTTCTTCATCGGTTTCTCCCTGTTTTTGCAGGTGCCAGGTGTAATAAGGTGATTCCAGGGGCTTGACTCCCTCCGGCTCACGGATTTTTTGCAGTGCCGCCACCTCGTCACTTTCATCCACGGTGGGCAGGTTCGCCTGCGGCACCTGTTGCAGGGCTGCAAGAGCCGCCGGGTGCGCTGCCGCACCCCGCAGAAGCCGCTCGCGGTAGCTCCGGCGGGTATCGGCGGGGATATCCGCACAGGTGAGCAGGGCAGGAGCCGACAGGGCGGCGGCCTCCGGCATGCGTTCCAGCTGAGCCACGGCGGTGTTCAGCAGGGTGTTGGCAGCCTGTTGCTTGCCTTGTTGCAGGAGTGCCAGCGCATGGTACACATCTGCCCGGAGTCGCCAGGTAATCAAATCTGCCTGGGTACCCAGTCCGGTAAAGGGTGCGGCATAACTGCAAAATCTTGCCAACAGCAGCTCCATGGTAAAGGCCGCACTGCGGAATTTTCTCTGCTCTGCCAGTTTTTCTGCCAGATACGGAAGGATATAGTTCAGCTCCCGGTCAGGAGTCAGCCTCAAGAGGCGTTCGCTTACCTGTGTGAAGCCGTGCTCCAGCAAGAGGCGGTGTGCATCTACACAATGGAAAATGTAGTAGGAAAACTGTTGCATGGCTGCCTGGGTGATTCCCCATCGCTCGTGTTCGCGTGCAGCTGCTTCATCTCCCCCGGCACGTGCCACTAGTGCTGCCGCCAACCGGGTGCCGAGGTGACGGTACATTTTCGGATCCGCCGTCATGCCTGATAACAGCTTTTCAGCTGTGTCCACATCTCCCTTTTTGAGTGCATGACTGATGAGGAAATAACCGCGCCGGCTGCTTTCACCGGAGAAGCGATATGGCTCAATGGAAGGGCTGTACAAGGTGTCATTCATGTACCCCGGTTTGAACAGCGATATGGTAATACTCTTTTTGGGAAAGCGGTCATCAAGCTCCAACCATCGTTTCTGCATCTCTGTCAACTGTTCCGGTGTAAAGAGCAGGGGGAAAATGTCAATAAGGCAATCCCGCAGGAAAGAGGCTAACAGCTCCGGTTCCGGGTCGGGTTTGTTGTCTTCGTCGCGGCGTTGAGTGACCGATTGAGCCAGGTTGTAAATCGTGGTTGCACATCCTCCTGAAAAGATATTCACCATACTGCGCAGGATATTGTCACCGGCTTTGCAGTGCTTCAGGAGAAGCACCTTGCATTCCGGGCTGAGTTCGCGCAGAGCGGCTTCATTGAGCAGCAGCGGCCAGATGCGGTGGCGGTTCAGCAGTTCTGCCAGTGCAGCACAGTATGTTGTCAGCTCCTCTGTTTTGCCATCGCGTTCCAGCAGGGCGAGCCGGAGTGCGCAGCGGTGCAGCGAGACATTCAATCGGTGGCTGCGCCGACGCATTTCCTCATCCTTGCTGGCAAAGCGCGGTCCTTTTTCATCAATAAGAACATCGATGCCGTTTTCTGAGATTTCCACATCAAAGGAAGAGAATACGCGGAAATGGCCCTGCGTGGGGATTTCTCTGTTGAGGTCATTATCCTTGCGGGTTCGGGCTCCTTCTGCCAGCGTGAACAGCACCAGCGAGGAAAGCATGTCTTGCTCCTGCTCCTGTGCCGTCAGCGTATCCAGCGCTGCAAGGTCAGCCTCTATGCCCTGCGTTTGCCCCAGTAGAGAATCATCCCACTGTGCTGTGCGGACAGCGGAGCAATCCGGCATCTCCGCCAGTGTGGCACCGGGGTCATCCAGCTTTTTCCAGGGCATGCAGGTGGGATCTGCTACCAGCATGTTGCGGACAATGAACCCTTTCATTTCCTGCGGCAGTCCTTCTGCAGATTTGCGGATGCTGCTCAGTTCTTCTCTGGTGGGAAGAAGTCCGGCATTTCGCTTCTGCATCAGCAGAAGCCCCTGAGCTATCGGTTCCGGTAAATCTCTGCCCCAGGTGTAGTTCCAACAGGTCAGACCTCTATGCCGGGCACTTTCATAGATTGCAGAGCTGTCATGCAGCAGGAAACGCAGCGTGTGGCGGGCAAAGGTACTGCCGTGATGCATGATGAAAGGGGCATGTGCCACAGGGTCGCTCCAGAGCCGATTTATCTCTGCCGGCAGATAGGTGGTTCGGGTGAAAGGGTTAACGCGCTCGATGAGGGTTGCGGGAATGCCGCGCTGCGCACTGATGATACCCAACAGGTAGGGTGTCTTGAAAACCGGATGATAATCGAGTGATTCCACCCATTTAAGCTGGTGTGGCAGTTCCTGCGGTTTTTCCTGTTCATAGGGTTTAATCAGGTGGGTGAAGAAGAGACGACGGTCGACACTACAGCTGTGGTTCAGCCAGATACTGTTGGCCCGAATCAGCATCCAGGTGTTCATATCTGTTGTCTGTCCGTTTTTCATCAACATGAGCATAAGGTAGTGTTGCCGCCCATCCCGTTTGTAATAGGAATCCATCTTCCATGTGCTGCGCAGCATGTCATAGGTGGATTGCAGTACAGGACCGGGCGGATTGCCCAAGGCTCGAATTGCCTTGGTGAAATCCCATGTATCAAAGTTTTTCTGAGAAATGGGTTTATTGTTATTGCCGTATACTTTGCCGACTTCTTCGATGGCCGATGTCGGCAGAATGCTCAGTAGAACTAGGAGGGAAAGGGTATGGAATTTCATGAAAAAACGGGAGGTGAGAGTTTATTGTTTCCAGACGGTAATGGTGATGACGGGTGCCGGCGGGGTGGCCGGCATGCGGAAGGTCCAGCGGCTGCCCTTGGGGATGCGGTCGCCCATGTCGCGGATTTCTTTTGGCAACTTATCCCAGGTCATGGGGGTGGTTCTGCTGCTGTTGACCGGGGCTTCGATGGTGAAGGTGGCGTGAGTTATCCGGCGGATATCGTCTTCCCCCGGCTCCACCTGCATATTGATACCGCCGGTATCCTGAGTTTTCTTTTCCGCCGGGGGAGGGGAGTCACCGCCTGCACCGTGAGCCCGCAGCAGCTGCTCGACTTCGGGATGAATCTTCCTGTCTGCCAGGCGGGAGAGGAGGGAGGGCGAACCGTCAGCCGTTTCGTGGACATCTGCCCCCAGCTCGATGAGCGTTTTCATGGCGCGGAGCAGGTTGGCACGCCGCTGCGGGTTCTTGCCGTACTTATCGTGGGAGGAGCAGAGAGCCAGACTGAACAGGATGCTCTGCCCCTGTTTGTTGCGGTGGTTGAGCGGCAGTCCCTTCGGTACCAGCAGGCGCGCATTGGCCTCCAGTTGCCGGAAGTCGGCATCGGGAGCCTGCGCGGTGAGCCGGAAGAGGGCGTGCTCTCCGTTCTCATCGAGCCGGTCAACCTGCACGCCATGCTCCAGCAGGATGTTCAGCATCTGCGGGCGGCGCTGTGCGATAAACAGCGGGTAGGTGATGGCGCCGTGGTGCTCCAGAGAGGGGCGGTTGGGGTCTGCTCCGTATCGGAGCAGCAGGCGTACCATGTTCGGCGTGCGGCTTTCGATAGCACTATGCAGCAGTGTCATGCCGCTGTAGTTGCGGGTGTTGGGGCTCGCCCCACGCTGCAGCAGCAGTTCTGCGATGTCTGCCTTTCCGCTGCGGATGGCGACTTGCAGCGGGCAGCACCCCGAATAATCCACCGTGCGCGTGTGCAGCAGCTGCGGGTGGGCCTCCAGCAGCTGCGTGACGGCTGCGGCATCGCCCCGCTTGATGGCCTGTGTCAGCGTTTCGTATTCCGGGGGAAGAGACCCTCGGAATCGGTGGGCGATGATGTGCGGCTTGTGGTCAAGTCTGATGCTGAAGCCGCTGTCCAGCATGCGGTCATGCTCGGGCGTGCCGGGCGGGTCCGCGATGGCGGCTTCGCGCTCGATGATGCGCATGATTTGCTGCCCTGTCCGTTCCCATTGCCCCTGCTCGTCCTTGTAGCAGACCAGCAGCACATAACCGGCGGCCCAGCTCTTGCCCTCTGTGTCATTCAGCGTTCGCAGAAACTCCTTTTCCTCCGGGCCGCCGCGCTTGCCCAGCATGAAGACCATGATGGCATCCTTGCGTTGGTAGGCTTCTGCTTCTGCGGCGGGCAGGGAGGTATGGAGGGTGGCCTGCCGTTGCTCCAGGGGGAGCTCTTGTTCAATCCGGCGGCGGGATTCCTCATCCAGCATGTTGGCATAGATTTTCTGCGGCTCGCCGTTGCTGGTGGTGAACTCTACCACGCGCCCGTCCGTCACGTCCACCCCATCCAGAATAAATCGGGCACCGTTCGTGCTTTCCTGAATGTAGCGGTCGGGGCGGGCTTCCAGCGGGCGTCTGTCGTAGACTTTCTTCTCGTTGATTTTCCAGGTTTGGATGTTGTTGCGCTCTTTCCAGTCAATGAGGTTGTTGAGGTCATCCGGTTCCAGCTCGTCCAGAGGGACGCTCAGCTGCCGCTTGCTCTCCGTCTCCAGCACCACGCGCAGCGGCAGGTTTTTCTGGTGGTAGTTGGCGCGGATGATGCGAGCCTGCACGGTGCTGCGGGTGGCGCGGCGCTCATCCTCCGGCGCGGCATCTCCGGCTGCTTCTTTTGTCAGGTGCCAGGTGTAGAGGGGAGATTCGAAGGGGCGCGCTGACCGCACTCCCTCGGCGGCGGAGAAAGAGATGTTTTCATCCGCCGTGGGGCAGTCGTCGATGCTCATGGCTGCATGCTGTGACTCAGGAATGAGCTTCAGCAGCCGTTGGCGGTACTCCGCACGGTCGGCGGCGGGGATATCGGCGCATGACAGGATGGCGGGAGCCAGCTCTGCCGCCAGTTCCGGCATCTTTTCCACCATTGGCAGGGCTTGCTGCAGGAGGCGCATACCGGCATCGGTCTGCTGCTGTTGCAACAAATCCAGCGCGCGATATACATCTGCCATGAGCCGCCAGCGCACCAAATCGGCATGCGTACCCATGCTGTTGGTGGGGGTGGCGGTGCTGAGGTAGTCCACCAGGTTGAATTCCAGCCAGAAGGCAGCGCTGCGGAAGCGTTTCTGTGCCGCCAGAGAGCGCACCAGCTCCGGGCGCATGAAGCGCATCTCATGGTTCGGCAGCAACAGGAAAAGCCGCTCGGATTCCCGGGTGAATCCATGCTCCAGCAGCAGCCGGTGCGCATCTTCCCAATAATAGACATTGCGGGAATTGAGGTGCATGGCTGCCAGCGTGATACCCAGTCGCTCCTGCTCGCGGGCGGTGGCTTCATCGCCTTTCGCGCGTGCCACCAGCGCGGCGGCCAGTCGGGTTCCCACGTAGCTGTAGTGCTTCGGGTCGGCGGTCATGCGGGCGAGTATTTTTTCTGCCGTGGGCAAATCACCTTTGCGGAGGGCGTGGCGCACCAGGAGGTAGCCGTAGCGGCTCTTGTTGCCGGAAAGCTGCTCTGCGGGCATCTCCGGTCGGTACAGGAGGTCGTTCATGCGCCCGACGCGCAGCAGCTCCATGAGCGTCAGGCTGTCGGGGTGCTGCCCCACGCGCCGCAGGAAGCGGCGTTGCACCGCCTCCTGTTGCTCCGGGCTGTGGGGCATGAGCTCGCGGTTGATGAGCACATCCCGCAGGCATGCGGCCAGCAGCTCCGGCTCCGGGTCGGGTTTGCCGGATTCATCCCTGCGCCTGGTTTCCGGATTAGCCCACACATGGGGGGCGGACGAGACGGAGTTGGTGAAGCGGCGGCCCAGACAGTTGAGCACACGGCTGTCTGCCCCGCAGTGGTGCATGAGCTGCACCATGGTTTCCGCGCCCAGATGCCGCATGCAGTACTGGCTGATGAGCAGCGGCCAGAGCCGGTGGCGGTTGAGGAGGTCGGCCAGCGCGGCGGTGTGGGTTCTGACTTCGTCCGTTTTTCCTTTCTTTTCCAGCAGAGCCAGTTGCAGGGCACAGCGGTGCAGCGCCACCTTCAGATTCCGGCAGCGGCGGCGCATTTCCTCATCATCGCGGGCAAAGCGGGGGCCCTGTTCATCGATGAGCACATCAATGCCGTTCTCCGACACCTCCACGTCAAAGGTGGAGGAGCTGCGGAAGTGCCCCTGCGTGGGGATGTCATGCGTGTAGGCATAGTCCGGCAGGAGGCGGGCATCCTCTGCCAGCGTGAACAGCACCAGAGAGGAAAGTCTGTCTGCGGCGGCTTCCTCCTGCACCTGTTGCTCCAGCGCGGCGATGTCCTGCGCCACCGTGGTCGGCTCGCCCAGCCATTCATCGCTCCATTGCGGGAGGAGTACGGCGGTGCAGTCCGGCATTTCTTCCGGGGTGGCGGTGGGGTCGTCCAGCTTTTTCCAGGGGGAGCTTTCCGGTGCCGCGGCCAGCAGGTTGCGCACGGAAAAGGCTTTCATTTCCGGCGGCAGGGTGCTTGCTGCGCGGCGCATCTGTTGCAGCTCGTCCTCCGTGGGCAGGGTGCCGCGGCTGCGCTGCTGCATGATGCGCAGCCCCAGTTCCAGCGGGAGCGGGAGGTCTTTGCCCCAGGTATAGTGCCAGCAGGTGAGCCCGCTGCGGGTGAGCTTGTCGTACAGCACCGAGCTGTCGTGCAGCAGGCAGCGCAGCATCCGCCGCGCCCAGGGGGAACCGCAGGAGGTCAGCAGGGCGGCATTCTCCTCCGGCGCGCTCCACAGGCGGTTCACCTCTGCGGCGCGCTGTTGGCACATCTTGTACAGGTTGTAGCGTTTTTCTGTGATGCGGGCGGGTATGCCGCGCTGGGCATCCGTGATACCCAGCATGTATTCGGCGTAAAAGTCACTCACGAAGCAGAGGGAGCCGAGCCAGTTCTGCTGGTGGGGCAGCTCCTGCGGCTTCTCCGTCTCGTAGGGCTTGAGCATGTGGTTGACGTAGAGGGCGCGGTCACGGTGGCTCAGGTGCTCGAACCAGAGACGGTTGGAGAGGATGAGCAGGAAGGTGTTCATATCCGTGGTGCGGCCGTCCTTCACCAGCTGTTCCATCTGCCTGTGGCGGTGACTCAGTCGCTCTTCCTCCGGCTGTTTCCAGGTCTCTGCCAACAGGTCGAGGGTGGCCTGTGTGGGGGCACCGGGCAGGGGACCCAGTGCCTTGATGGCTTCCTGTGGCGACCATTTTTCCCGCTGTTCATCGGAAATGCCGCGGATGTAGGGGTAGAGGCTCAGCTCCATCTCCTCTGCGGCAGATACCACCAGCCCCCCCATCAGCAGGAGAAGAGAAACACATGCTCTTTTCATCGGTGCAGGCAAGGGGGTTAAATCATGTCACTCACCACATCCGGCTGGGTTTCCACCGGGGCATCCGGGTTGTCCTTCCAGACCTTGATTTTCTGCATCACCGGTTCTTCTTCCGGGAGATGCGGGCGGCGATGGGCGGCTTTCTTCTTCTTGCCGGAGCTGATGACGGCACCGACTCCGCCGTGTGCGCCCATGAGCTTCTGCATCAGCTCGGCGCGGCGGTTATCCTCGCTCTCTTCCTGTTTCTTTTTGAACTCCTCCACTTGGGCGGCGGCATCAGCGGGCACCCAGAAGGTCCAGCTGCGAGCCTTCGGCAGCTTATCCTCCTGCAGACGGATGGCTTCCGGCAGGTCAGACCACTCCAGGCGGCGGGTGGTGCGGGTGTAGAAGGCCACACCCGTTTCCGTGGTGCCGCGGTTGATGCTGCGGATGTCATCGCCGCCCGCTTCCGTTTCCATCTGCACCCCGAACTCCAGCGTGACCACGCCCTCCCGCGTGGCATTGCCGCGCAGAATTTCGTCTTCTTTCGATTTTTCGCGGGCGCGGAGCACCGGGCGGTAAGCCTCCCTTACCTTCTCGGAGAGATTTATTCGTTCCTTCATGGACTTTTCCACATCTTCCGGGGGAGTTTCAGCCAGGTGAAAATGCATACGCTCCAACACCAGCTGACAGTCAAAATCGCGGGGCTCAAATTGCTTCAGAAAGACGGAGGCACGACCCGTTGCCATGGGGCAGTCTGTCTTTTCCGGTTCATCCACAGGTTTTCCGCTCAGTAAGACGGTTCGGAATTGTTCGTGGTAGATATTCGGCACAAAAGCTTTGCCGAGAGATTCACTCACGCTGCGAAAACTATCGGCAGCATACAGGGAGATGAGTTCTGATATATCACGGCGGAGCTCCGGGGAAACATCCTGAGCGGTGGCGGGTATCAGGCAGGCGGTGAGCAGGAGAATAGAGGGTAACTGTTTCATTGTTTGTCGCGGATTTCCAGGGAGAAGTTTAATTGGAAGTCGGGGAGGGTTTCGAGCTGGTAGCGGATGCGTTTGCGGAGGCGTTCCGGCAGACAGGGGACGGCACCGCGCCCGCTCAGACGGTACATTTCATGGGGTTTGTCCTTGTCAAAGAATATTTCTGTGGCAACCAGTGAGTCTTCATTCCCGCGTATATGTAACACACTTTTGCTGCCCCAGAAAAACAGGTGGCAGCACTCGCCGTACCAATCATCCCCACGCAGTCGCCGTATTTCCGCAAAAGAGGCGGCAATGGCGGCACTGTCCGGCTCCTCTGTGGCCAACTGGGCGGCGATGAGACGCTGCCGGTGCTCCAGCGCATCCCATTCTTCATCGCTCAGGTGTTTGTCGGAGGGGCGGTACACGGCTTGCGGCTCCAGCCGATTGCTGATGGTGATGGTGCGGGTAAGCTGCAAGTGCCGCCTCTGCACCACCAGCTTCACCTTGTCGCCGGGGCGGGCTGCTGTGAGGATGCTTTGCAGCTCATCCTTGCCGGAAATGGGATGGTCGTTGACACTCAGCACGGTATCACCCGCATTCACCCCGCCGCGGTCAGCCGGCCCATAATGCGCCACTGCGGTGACGATGACCCCGCCGCCCTCTGCATCTGCTGCGGCCAACCCGGCATAGGGTACTCCCGGCATTTCCTCAGCGCTGCACAGAGCAGTGAGTGCCGCTGCTGCACACATGATGGTGGAAAAAATGTTTCGCATGGTTTCTACCATCATTAATCCCGCAAAGCTACAAATCCGCAAGTTTTTTTCAAAAAAAATCATATTTGCTGTAGATAGGTAAGTAAAAACTGCGTTCTGATGAGTGAAGCGGGGTGAGATTGCCACGCTGAACCACTTAAACAAGTATAACAGAAAGTCAGATTATGAAGAAATCACTCTTTTTTGCCCTGTTTGCCGCTCTGCCGGTGATGGCCCAGGAAGCTGCCCCGGAGCAGTGCCCCGCTCAGAAGCCCTGCTGCAAGGCTATGCCCTGCGCTCCTGCCAAGCCCTGCTGCGGTAAGCACGGTGAGCGCCCCGACTTCCGCAAAATGATGCTGGAGAAGTTTGATGCCAATAAGGACGGTCAGCTCGACGATGCCGAGAAAGCTGCTGCCAAGGCTGCGTTTGAGGCCAAGCGTGCCGAGATGAAGGCTGCGTTTGAAAAGAAGATGCTGGAGAAGTTTGATGCGGACAAGGACGGTCAGCTTAACGATGCCGAGAAGGCTGCCGCCAAGGCTGAGTTTGAGAAGATGCGTGCTGAGCGCGGTCCGAAGTGCGGCAAGCGCGGTCACCACGGTCCGAAACGCCCCTGCTGCGGTGGTCCCCGCGGTGGCCGTCACATGGATCCTGCCCGCTGCGCGGTGATGCATGACCTGGTGAAAGAGAAGTATGATGCTGATAAGAATGGTCAGCTCGACGAGGCTGAGAAAGCCGCTTTCAAAGCAGATGTAGACAAAAAGCGTGGCGAGATGAAAGCCGCTTTTGAGAATAAGATGCTGGAGAAGTTTGACGCTAACAAGGATGGTCAGCTCGATGACGCTGAAAAGGCTGCCGCTAAGGCTGCTTTTGAGGCCAAGCGTTCCGAGCGTCGCGGCAAGTGCGGTGAGCGCGGTCCGAAAGGTCCCCGTTGCTGCCCTCCCTGCGGCCCGAAGCCTGAGAAGAAGTGTGATGCTCCTGCTGAGCAGCCCGCTGCCTGATAGTTTTCCATACTTTTTTCCATGCGATAATACAGCCGGTGCTCCCAAAAGGGGGTGCCGGTTTTTTCATACGCCGGAGACTCTTCCCAGGGGAGAATATCACGCAAATTGACAAAAAATTCAAAAAAATGAACAAAAAATAATAATAAAGCTTGCCATGTGCTCCGGAATGTGTTAAATTGTGCGAGTCCGAGAGGCGAAACAACGTCTGGATCGTCTAGAGGCCTAGGACTCGCGCCTTTCACGCGCGCAACACGGGTTCGAATCCCGTTCCAGATGCTGTAACAGAGGTCGGTTCCTGTGAGGAACCGACCTTTTCGTTGGAGAAGAGGTGGACTATGAATGCAGAGAGACAGCGCAAAGCATGGGTGGATATGGGTGAGCTCAAGAAGCTGCTTGTTCTGATGGTACCGCTCTACATAGCCAATCTTATGCACATGGGTATGGGTGTGGTGGACACTATCGTGGCAGGGCAGGCCGGCACGGGAGAGTTGGCAGCCGTGGCACTGGGTGTATCAGTTTCGGCCCCCATATCGGTTGCAATCGGTATGGTGTTGACCATAGTCGGACCCATTATTTCGCGTTATCGGGGTGCCGGTTATGAATCAAAGGTGGGGCTGCTGCTCAACAACGCTCGCTATGCCGCGCTGATATTGATGGGGGTGATGCTGCTGGCACTCTACGGATCCTCCTTTGCCTTTGATTATGTGACAGATAATGCCCTGCTGGCGGAAAAAGCAAAGCGTTATGTCTACTTCATCATGCTGGGAACACCGGCTGTGTTGCTGATGAGAATCATTCAGGGCAATTTTGAGGGCTATGGGCAAACGCGCCCGGCTATGGTGATTTCTCTGTTGGGTTTGTTGGCAAATGTACCGCTGAATTATGCATTTGTATTCGGCTGGGGAGTGATACCGGCGATGGGAGGTGCCGGCTGCGGTCTGGCAACGTCGCTTATACACTGGATGATGTGCCTGGGTATGCTGTTGCTGATGTTTTGTTCCCGGCACCGTGTCCGAGTGCGGCAGATGTGGACCCTGCGGAGAGCGGAGTTCGGCATGGTTCGGGCTGTGTTCCGATTGGGTGTACCGCTGGGGGTGGCCTCATTGTGCGAGATGACATTTTTCAGTGCTGTAGTGCTGGTGATAGCACCGCTTGGGGAGTTGATGGTCAGTGCCCAGCAGGTGGCTATCAACGTGTCAGGCGTTATTTTCATGCTGCCGCTCAGTTTGGGGATTGCCGGCTCAATCCGCGCTTCCTATCACCTGGGTGCCCGGAATAAGCATTCCTTTGATGCAATGGTGCGGACACTGCTGACAGTAGCCTTTGTACTGGTAGTGGTATTCATGGTGCTGACCATGCTGCTGCGGCAGGAAATAGTGGGGCTGTACACGGAATCCGCACCTGTGATTGCCACAGCAACGGTGCTGCTGTTCTATTGCGCGGTATACCAGATTCCGGATGCCTTGCAGGTGATTATGAGCGGTCTTTTGCGCGGGTGTCATGATACCGCCATCATTACCTGGGTTAGTCTCGGCAGCTATTGGCTGGTGGGTTTCCCGCTCTCCTGTATCCTGATTCGGACTGATTGGATTGTCCCTGCCATGGGACCCGCCGGGGCCTGGGTGAGCTTTATCGTGGCACTGTCTATTGCTGCCGTGTTTTTTACCATGCGTTTTCTGCGAACCCGGAAGCGCGTTTTCAGGAATTGAGGGGGTGGAGCCCTTTTCGCTTGCTGAGTGAGCCGGAATCTGGTAGGATGTGGGGCATGATTCGTTCCGGTATCTTATCCCTACTGCTCTGTGGGTTGCTGAGCTTGCCCATGTTTGCCTCAGCCGCACCTGAAATTTCTGCTGTGGAGTTGCACAACCCCGGCGTTTATCCTATTTTCCGCCGGGCACCCATCAGCCCGGCGTTTGCCATCAAACTGACCTGTGACGGTGAGGGAAATCTGCCGGTGCCGGAAAAGGTATCTTTTCGCATATCTGATCCCAAAGCTGTGGAGCTGGTGCGCTTGCGTCTGAGCGACAAGGCCGGTATCAGGTTTGCTGATGATACGGTGCTGGCAGAAGGTAAGCCAAGCGGAGAGGGTGTGGTTCTCAAAAAAACTTCTGCAAGCGTTCCTGCCTCTGCTGAAAACTGGCTCTGGGTGGACGTACAGCTCAGCAAGAAAGCCCCCGTTGGCGGGTTGCTCACGTTCTCAGACATTTCTGTGACGACCAAAGGCAAGAAGACAGATCTGGAGGGGGAGGTGACTCAGCGTATGGGTTACATGGTGGCTGTACCCGGTGAGGAGGTAACAGGCCGCGCCTGCAAGGCTTTCCGTATTCCCGGTCTTATTCGCAGCAAAAAAGGTACGCTCATCGGCTGTTTTGATGCCCGCTATGACCACGAGCGTGACCTCTGTGCGGATATTGATGTGGCGGTTGTGCGCTCTGAGGACGGCGGCCAGACCTGGACCCTGCCTACTGTAGGCATGGATGCCGGCCCCGGCGGGAATAACGGCTGCGGTGACCCCTGCATCCTGCAGGACAAAAAGGGCCGTATCTGGATGCAGGCTCTGGCCTGCCACTTTGCCGGCGGTGCCAGTCTCAATGTATCCAAAGCCGGTCTGGATCCTGCCACAACCGGTCAGTGGGAGATGGTGTACAGTGATAATGACGGTAAAACCTGGTCCAAGGAGCACGTGAATCCTACCAAGGATATTAAAAAACCGGAGTGGACCACCATTTTGGCCGGCCCGGGCTGCGGAATAACGCTCAAGGACGGCACCATTGTATTCCCTGCACAGATTTGGCAGAATGGCGCAAACCCGCGCTGCATGAGCACGATCTGCTATTCCAAAGACGGGAAAAATTGGCATTACGGCAAAGGCGTTCCCCACTCCACTTCTGAGTGCCAGGTGGTGGAGCTCAACGACGGCTCCATCATGATTAACTGCCGCAATGAAGCCCGCCAGGGAAATCGCATTGTCTATGTGACCAAAGACATGGGCGAGACATGGGAGCCGCATGCGACCAACAACAACACCCTGCGCGAACCTACCTGTCAGGCTTCCATCATTCGCTTCAAGACGAAGAAGCATGACTTGCTGCTCTTCTCTAACCCCAAGTCCGGTGGTCGTAATAACATGACTATCCGTTATTCTGAGGATGACGGTGCTACCTGGAGTGAGGGGTATCTCTATGATTCCCGCCAGTGCATGGGCTATTCCTGTCTGGCCATGATAGATTCACGGAATGTGGGGGTATTTTATGAAACCAGTCACAGCCTGCCCGGCCGTGGTGAGCGCGGTATCAGTTTCCTGAGCTTCCCGCTGGAAAGCATCATGTCAGGTGAGCACCTCCCCGTCAAACTCTCTAAAAAGAAAAAGGGGGCGGATACCGATGCTGATGATGATTCAGATAAGAAAAAAGGTAAAAAGAAGGGTAAGAAGAAAAAAGGTGGCAGAAAAATAACGGATGAGGCGTAAAATGCCGGGTTTTGCTTGACTTTACACCCAAAATAGTGTACACAATCCGCTCACTTAACCCAAAATTACTGAGTTATGGCTAACATGAAAGTTATTCTCGCTACGAAAATCGAAGGTCTGGGCTGTGAAGCCGACCTCGTTACCGTGAAGGCCGGTTACGGTCGCAACTACCTGATTCCTCAGGGACTTGCGTTTGAGGCTACTCCCGCAAACCAGCGTTTCATCAACATGCTCCAGAAGAAGCGCGCTGAGCGCGAGGCCGCTGAGCTGGCCAACTTCCAGGAGATTGCTGCCAAGATTGCTGCCGTCACGGTGAACCTCACCCTGGAGGCCGGCGAGAATGGCAAGGTGTTCGGTACCATTACCAACCAGCAGATTACCGAAGGTCTGGCTGCCCTGGGTATCGAAATCGACCGCCACAGCATCGAGCTGGAGAAGCCGCTTAAGAAGTCCGGCACCTATGAGGTTGCCGCCAAGCTTCACGCTCAGGTCACCGCTACCGTCAAGGTGGTGCTCGTGGTCAAGGGCGAGAAGGTTGAAGAGGCTCCCGCTGCTGATGAGGAAGCCTGATTGCTTCTTCCCACTGCATTTTTCAAAAGGCTGTCCCACACGGGACAGCCTTTTTAAGCTACTTGATTCGGGGGGATTCCTGAAAGCAACATGCCCGCAATCCGCAAAAGCTGCGGGATTGCGGGCAGGAAGAAAAATCCTTTTTCTTTTACATGGTCATGCCGCCATCGCAGACAATGACCTGACCGGTGATGTAGCGTGCTTCATCAGAAGCGAGGAAGAGGGCGCAGTTGGCGATATCTTCCGGCTTGCCCAAATCCCCCAGCGGGATACGAGCCAGCATGGCTTCCTTGGCTTTTTCCGGGATGGCATCCGTCATATCCGTGGCAATAAAACCCGGAGCAATGGCGTTGACGGTAACTTTGCGGCTGGCAATCTCTTGAGCCATGGACTTGGTGAAGCCGATAACGCCTGCCTTGGAGGCAGAGTAGTTGGCCTGACCTACATTGCCGGTCATGCCGACAATTGAGCTGAGGTTGATGATACGGCCGGCCGGGCTTTTCATGAGCGTGCGCTGGAATGCCTTGACAAAGAGAAATACACTCTTGAGATTGGTGGTGATAACGGCATCCCAATCACTTTCCTTCATGCGCATGAGCAGGCCGTCTTTGGTGATACCGGCGTTGTTTACCAGAATATCAATGGTGGGGTATTCCGCAAGGATTTCTTTCACGCAGGAATCCACGGCGGCGGCATCCGCCACATCACAGGGGAATGCTTTGCAGCTTCCGGGGAACTCGGCGTTGATGGCATCCGCAGCGTTGCCGCAGGAGGCGGGATTGCGGGAAATGAGAATAACCTTAGCACCCTCAGCTGCAAAACGCTGAGCAATAGCTTGTCCGATACCGCGCCCGGCACCGGTTACAACTGCTGTTTTACCTGCAAGTCTGTTCATAACGATTGCATTCTAACGAAAACCCGTAGTTAAGGCAAGTTTTATTTTGCTGACGATGCAGCAAGTCTTGCTCTCACACCTTGCGCACAGGGAGGTGCAGCCAACGCAGGCTGCGCGTGTGTTACGCTGAGTAAGCCATTCATTTGGCTTGACCACAGGGGCTAAGGGGCGTATAGTCTTGCGCGAACATCATGAAAGAACGGATAGAAAGCGTACAAGCAGAGGCCCTGGAGCGCATTGCCGGCATTGCCGACATGAAGGCTCTGGAGGATGCCCGTGTGGGTATCCTCGGTAAGAAGGGAAGTCTGACCCAGGTGCAGCAGGGGATGCGCGATGTGCCCAAAGAGGAGAAACCCGCCGTGGGTGCTTTGCTCAATGAGGCTCGCGCCGCCATTACCGCTGCGCTGGAAAACCGCCGCAACGAGTTGCAGCAACAGCTGGATGCCGCTGCTGTGGCAGGCGTGGACTTTACCATGCCCGGTGCTACCCTGCCGACCGGCGGGCTGCACCCCATCTCCATTGTGCGCGATGAAGCGGTGCGCATCCTGCGTCGCATGGGCTTCACGCTGTCCGACGGCCCGGAGATTGAGGACGAGTGGCACTGCTTCGACGCGCTCAATACGCCGGATGATCACCCTGCCCGCAATGAGAAGGACACCTTCTATTTCGACAGCGGCAAGCTGCTGCGCACGCAGACCAGCACTGTGCAGGCTCGCACCATGGAGAAACAGGCTCCCCCCGTGCGCATCATCTGCCCGGGTTCCGCGTTCCGCCGCGATGCCATCGATGCCACGCACCTCTCTGCCTTCAACCAGATTGAGGGGCTGTATGTTGACAAGAACGTGAGCGTGGGCGACCTGAAAGGCACGCTGGAATACATGCTCAAGGCACTCTTCGGCAGCGACACCGCTGTGCGTTTCCGCCCGCATTTCTTCCCCTTCACGGAACCGAGTTTTGAGATTGACGTGCTGCTGCAGGCAGCAGGTCAGGCCCCTCGCTGGATTGAGATTGCCGGCTGCGGCATGGTGAACCCCGCCGTGTTTGAGGCCATTGACCGCGAAACCGGCAAGCAGCTCTACTCCGGCTGCACCGGCTTTGCCTTCGGTATCGGCCTGGAGCGTCTGGCCATGATTCGCTGGGGTATCCGCGATATCCGTCTGCTCATCGAGAACGATGTCCGCTTCCTCGCTCAGTTCCAATAAACCTCTAACTCTCCTTACACAGTAATGAACGTTTCTCTTAATTGGCTTTCAAGCTACATCGACCTGGAGGGTCTCGGCACTCAGGAGATGGCCGATATGCTCACCTTTGCCGGTATTGAGGTGGAGGGTATCCAGGAGCGCGGCGTGACCACCGACCTCGTGGTTGTGGCTCAGGTCATGGAAAAGACACCCGTGGAGGGCAGTGACCACCTTAACGTCTGCATGGTAGACGCCGGGGAGGGCTCGCTGCGCCAGATTGTCTGCGGCGCACAGAATTACAAGGTGGGCGACAAGGTGCCCTGCGCCCTGCCCGGGGCAGTGCTGCCCGGCGGCTGGGAAATCAAGGACGGCAAGCTGCGCGGTGTAGAGAGCCGCGGCATGCTCTGCTCCGCTTCTGAGCTGGGGCTGCCGGACAAGGAACACGGGCTGTGGATTCTGCCGCAGGACTACGCCGTGGGTACTCCCGTGCGCTCCTTTGTTCCCACTGATACCATTTTCGAGCTGGAAATCACGCCGAATCGTCCCGACCTGCTGAGTCACTGGGGCATGGCGCGTGAGCTGGCCGGTATCACCGGTCGCAACCTCAAGCAGGACCCGGCAGAGCAGCCCACCGCAGCTATTCAGACATGCCCTGCGGGTGATTACATCACGCTTTCTGCGCCGGAAATCTGCCCGTTCTACACCGCCACCCGCATCAGCGGCGTGAAGATTGGCCCTTCCCCGGCCTGGCTGGCCGACCGCCTGGTATCCATCGGTCTGCGCCCCATCAACAACGTGGTGGATATCACCAACTACTGTCTCTTCGAGCTGGGTCACCCGCTGCACGCCTTCGATGCCGCCAAGCTCACCGGCGGGCTGAACATCCGCCGCGCTGCGGAGGGTGAATCCTTCACCAGTCTCATGAATGAGCAGTACAGTCTCACGCCGGAAGATATCGTCATTTCCGATGCCTCCGGTGCCGCGCTGGCACTGGGTGGTGTGATGGGTGGTCTGGATTCCGGCGTGACGGAGAGTACCACGGACATCGTGCTGGAATCCGCCTGGTTCCTGCGCAGCAACATCCGCTTTACCAGCCGTCGTCTGGCACTGGGCTCCGATTCCTCCTACCGTTTCGAGCGCGGAACTTCCCCCTGGAATGTGCTGCGCGCTGCTGCCCGCGCCATTGAGCTGATTCTGGAGTGTGCCGGCGGCACGGCTGAGCCGGTGATGGTGGGTGGTCAGGCTCCCTGTCTGGTGCCGGAGGAGAACGCCACCAATGCCACCGTGCTGGAACAGGGCACGGAGGGTAAGATTTACTACGCCCTCGACCAGGTGCAGCTGGATTGGAAGGAGCTGGATGTCATGACCAACGCGTCTATTCCCCATCTGGAGGCTGCCCGCATTCTGCGCCGGCTCGGTCTGCGCGAGATTGACGGCAAGGGCACCTGGGATTGCCCGCCCTGGCGTCTGGATCTGAAGCGCAGCTGCGACCTGCTGGAGGAAGTGGTGCGCGTGTACGGTATCGACAACATTCCTGCTACCAACACCTCCATCTATGTGGAGGAGAGCGCCTACGACCGCGCCAGCGACTACCGCATGGCCCTCTCCCGCAAGCTGGCCGGTGCCGGTTTCTGGGAGGCGCAGACCTTCAAGCTCATCGCCGCAGAGAGCATTGACCCCACCATTGCCAGTGTGGAGCATGCGCTGCCCATCAAGCCGCTCATGGAGGGGGATATCATCCGCGTGTCTCTCCCCATCTCTGAGGACCACTCCACCCTGCGTCCCTCGCTTGCACCCGGCCTCATCTCCGTGGCTGCCCGCAACATAAACCAGGGGCTGGAGGTGCTGCGCTTCTTCGAGTGCGGCCGCGTGTTCCGCAATACCGGTGGTGGCAAGGGCAAGGATATTGAGAATGAGGTGCTGGGCATCTTCATGGCCGGCAAGCTCAACCCCGCCAGCTGGGCAGATACCAGGCCGGGCGAGGCTCATTTTGAGCACCTGCGTGCTGTGCTGGACATTCTGGTGCCCAAGGCGGAAATCACGCTCAACCCCTCCAAGCAGGCTCGCAAGACCGCTGCTGTGGGGGCTGATATTCTGATTAATAATCAGGCTTGCGGCTATGTGGCACGCATTGCGCTGGCAAGCTGCCGTGCGCTGGGGCTGCCCATGGAGTCCTACTACGCCGAGCTGGATTTGCGCAAGCTGCAGCAGGTGGCTACTGCACCCTTCAAGGCGGCAGAGCTGCCTCAGTTCCCCGGTTCTGACCGTGATGCCTCGCTGGATGTTCCTGCTGATACTCGCAACGCCGATATTGTGAAGGCCATACAGGCCGCGAAGCAGAAGCTGCTGGTATCCTGCCGGCTCAAGGATGTGTTCTGCGACCCCTCCGGCGAGAAACTCGCCGCTGACCGCAAGGCCATGACCTACACCTTCCTCTATCGCGATGCGAAGAAGACCCTCACCGCGCCTGAGGTCGATGCCGCCCACAAGCAGGTGCTCGATACCCTCGCAGCCAAGGTGAAGAACCTCAAGTTCCGTTAATCCGGTGCTTCGTTCTCCTTTTTCCGCCCGCCCGCGCTTTGCCGCCGGTCGGGCGGTTTTCGTTTGTTTCTGTCGGCGGCGTTTTATACCGCTCACAGCGCCTGTCGGTATTGCTGAATCCATTTCCGGTAAATCACCGGGCTGATTTCGCTGGGGCGTATTTCGGCACGGTTGCTCCAGAACACAGCGGTGTGGAGAAGGGGAATGCCGCAGGCTGCCAGGTGGGAGTCAATGGCTGCTTTGTGTGCCAGCACTTCCTCACGGGCAGGGGCGTGAACAACACCCATAATCTGTGCACCGCCGAACACACTGCCGCCGCTGCGCCAGTAGCAGTGGGTCATACAAATGTGCCGACCGCATTCGGCCCCGGCTCTTTCCTCCATGCCGGGTGGAACTGCCCAGTGGAAGAGCCCGGCGGCACCTGTTCCTGCCTGTCGGTTGCGCGGGGCAGTGTGATCCAGAAAAGTGGCGAAGCGGCCGATGACTCTGCGGGAATCCAGCGCGGAGGCAATATCGCAGTACTGCTGCTCACTCATGCCGAGAGCCGCGGCGCGGGCTGCCCATGGCTCAGGGCAGAATTCCTCCGGGCGCAAACTCTCCTTGAGGCTGAGCAGTACCTGCCATTCCTCCGGGCTCAGGATGGGCTGCTGCGGCACCTGCATGGCGGGAGCCTCCGGCAGCTTGTCTCCCGGTTTCAATCCGGCGCGGCGGATGTGTCCCACGGCTAGTGCAAACATGCCTACCACGGGCAGGGGTATACAATCTGTGGCACCGATGGTTCGGGAGAGTATGGCGCAGTGTTCCTGCATACTGCCGTAGCCGGTCGGGACTTTCAGTGTGGTCCAGAGCCGGTAATCCGCTCCCGGTGCACCGGGGGTTTCACAGCTGCGCAGGACAACATGCCCGGTGAAGGGGTCATTGTCCTTCAGCCATGTGTAGGCTCTCTCCAACTTTTCTTCCGGCACTTTCCATGCGATGAGGGCCCCCTCTGCCAGACTGGTGGAAAGCAGGGTCTGGCGCACGCGGCGGATGGTGCCGGCTGCCAGCATGGCGCGCAGTCGCTCAATGACTATGGGCGTTTCCACGCCTGAGAGACGGGCGATTTCGTCGAACGGTCGGGCGTGAAACCCGGTGATGCAATCCTCTGCCACGCAGAGGATGCGGCGGTTGGTGGAATCGTCGCAGGTGGTGGGAATCATTGGGGATTGACAGTACCACAGTGGGTGAAGAGGCTTTCACCGAACTCCGCGCGGGCAAGGGATGCTATGGTTTGTGCCTGCTCCGGGGACTCGGTGAGGGCGAAGAGGGAGGAACCGGAGCCGCTCATGAGTGCCACCCGCACACCCTGCTGTTGCAGTAGCCACATCTTCATGATACCCAGAATGGGGAACTTGGCGAACACGGGACGCTCCAGCTCGTTCACAAAGTTGATGCCGTCTGCCTTCTGCACGCCGTAGTTGACCGATTTGTAGCGTTTGGAGCAGGTAAGTGCTTTATAGGCAGAGGGTGTGGAGACTCCGAACTGAGGTTTGATGAGTACCATGGGGCTGCTCCACCCTGCCAGCTCCGGCACGGGCTTCACGATTTCACCACGCCCGGTGCAGCGGCTGATAACCGGGTTGAGAAAGAAGTTCACATCGCTCCCCAGATTGGCAGCCATGGCTCCCAGCTCTTCAGCGTCATAGTTGGTGCCGATGATTTCGTTGATTGCTTTGAGGGTGACGGCGGCATCTGCCGAACCGCCTCCCAGCCCGGCACCGTGGGGAATACGCTTGGTGAGCGTGATGCGTTGCTTGGCTTTGCGTCCGTATGATTTTTCAAACTCCCGAACCGCCTTGATGACCAGATTGCTCTCATCCGTCGGTACTCCCGGAGTATCGCAGAGCAGGGTAGTGGTGCGTGAGTTGTGGAAGTCCAGTTGGTCGTAGAGGTCGATGGGAGCCATCAGGATATCCACATTGTGGTATCCGTCCTCGCGCAGCTTGCTCTGTACACGCAGGGAGAGGTTGATTTTTGCCGGGGCTGTGTACGTGGTCATGACGCTATATTACACAATTTTGTACGCGCCGTCAATCATCTGTCGCGTTGGTGACAATGTGCTTTGTGTCAGAACAAGATTTCACGCCGGGCTCTTGAACACACCGCAGCTGTTCCGTATACCGCCGCCGTTTTCAGTACTCTGCATAAAAAGGCGGAAACCCCGTTGCAGGAGTTTCCGCTTTGTTGATGTTTTTTTGTGTCAGAATGGTCAGATTTTCAGGTATTTGGACTTGGGAAGATTGCAAACCGGGCACTTGTCCGGTGCACTCTCCGCAGCAAAGGTATCACCACAGAGCGGGCATACGTAATATTTTTCCGGCAGGTTGAGTTTTTCTCCTGCTTCCAGCTGGCGCAATGCCTCGCCGTAGAACTCTGCGTGTCCCTTTTCAGCTTCCATGGCCCAGGTAAAGGAACGCACTGCGTCTTTGACCCCTTCTGCTTCTGCGTCTGCAATCATCGGGGGATACATTTCAGCGAACTCGTAAATTTCCCCGGCCTTGGCATCCCGCAGGTTTTCGATGGTATTGCCCACGTGCATTTCGATGTCAAGTTCTATGGGATCGCAGCCCAGCTTTACCAGCACCTTGTTGTGATTTGTGGCGTGAATTCGTTCTGCCTTGGCAGCAGCCTCAAACATCTTCTGAATTTGGGGGTAGCCTTCTTGTGCGGCACGTGTTGCGTAGGCGGAATACTTGGCGCAGGCTTTGCTTTCTCCTGTGATTGCTGTTTTAAGATTTTCTATTGTGGTTGCCATGCTCCTCTTTTATCTTCTTTTTTGTAGTTTGACAAGACTAATTTGATGTATACCGCATTTCCCGTCCGCGGCAGCGAAGCGAGGACTTGCTGCGGGACGGGAAATGCGGGTGGGTCAGAGGAACTTTATTTGTCCGTTTGCTGCGACTACGCGGATGGTGCTGCCCTCCGGGTAGCGGCCTTCCAGAATGGAGAGGCTGAGCGGATCCAGAATATCATGCTGAATGGCACGCTTGAGCGGGCGGGCTCCGTATACGGGGTCATAGCCGTGAGCGGCAACCAGAGCGGCGGCTTCATCACTGAGCTCCAGGCTGAGATTGCGGGCGGCAAGGCGTTTGCGCACACGCTCCAGTTGGATGTTGACAATCTGCTTGAGGTCTTTTTCCTGCAGACGGTCAAAGATGATGATTTCGTCGATACGATTGAGGAATTCCGGGCGGAAATGACCGCGCAGGGCATCCAGTGCCTTGGTGTTGCGGGCGGCGGCATCCTGCTCATTGAGGATGAATTGGCTGCCGATGTTGCTGGTCATGATGAGGACGGTATTGGTGAAATCCACCGTGCGTCCCTGTCCATCCGTAATGCGCCCGTCATCCAGCACTTGCAACAGCACGTTGAACACATCCGGGTGCGCTTTCTCAATCTCATCGAAGAGCACTACACTGTAGGGGCGGCGGCGCACCGTTTCCGTGAGCTGTCCGCCCTCATCATAGCCCACGTACCCGGGAGGCGCACCAATGAGGCGTGAAACGCTGTGTTTTTCCATATACTCAGACATGTCAATGCGCACCATGGCCCCCTCATCATCGAACAGAAACTCTGCCAGTGCCTTGGCCAGCTCGGTCTTGCCCACGCCGGTGGGACCCAGAAAGATGAAGGAACCCAGCGGGCGGTTCTCGTCCTGCAGCCCGGCGCGTGAGCGGCGCACGGCATCGGAAACGGCTTTGACGGCTTCTTTCTGCCCGATGAGTCGCCGGCCGAGGCGTTCCTCCATGTGCAGGAGTTTTTCACGTTCCCCCTCAGCAAGCCGCGCAGCGGGTATGCCGGTCCAGGTGGATACGACTTTGGCGATGTCGGCTTCCGTGACTTCCTCTTTGAGCAGTCCTTCTCCGCTGCTTTGCAGTTTGTTGAGTGCTTCTCGCGCTTCTTTGGCTGCATTTTCGGCGGCGGGGATTTCGCCGTAGAGAATTTGGGAGGCGCGCCCGAGGTCGCCGCGGCGTTGAGCCTGCTCAGCTTCCGTGCGCAGGGTATCAATCTGCTTTTGGGCTTCGCGGGCACGGGTTACCACGTCTTTCTCACTCTGCCAGCGGGCCAGCATCCCGTCCACTTTTTCGCGGGTGTCAGCCAGCTCGCGGGTGATGCTTTCCAGCCGTTTGCGGGAAGCCTCATCCTTTTCTTTTTCCAGAGCCTGGCGTTCCATCTCCAGCTGCATGGCGGAGCGGTTCAGCTCATCTATTTCCGCGGGCATGGAATCCAGCTCAATCTTGAGACGCGCTGCGGCCTCATCCACCAAATCCACTGCTTTGTCCGGCAGGAAACGGTCTGTGATGTATCGGTTGCTGAGGGTGGCGGCTGCCACCAGCGCACCGTCTGTGATATGGACTCCGTGGTGTACCTCATAGCGCTCTTTCAGCCCGCGCAGGATGGCGATGGTATCCGCCACGTCCGGCTCTGCCACCATGACGGGCTGGAAACGCCGCTCCAGTGCGGCATCTTTTTCGATGTACTTGCGGTACTCGTCCAGCGTGGTGGCACCGATGGTGCGCAGCTCACCGCGTGCCAGTGCCGGTTTGAGCAGGTTGGCAGCATCCATGGAGCTGTCACCACCCGCTCCGGCTCCCACCAGCGTGTGCAGCTCATCTATGAACAGGATAATTTCACCCTCTGAGGCGGTAACCTCTTTGATAAAGGCTTTCAGGCGTTCCTCAAACTCACCCCGGTATTTTGCCCCGGCCAGCATGGAGCCGATGTTGAGGCTCACCAGGCGTTTGCCTTTCATGCTCTCCGGCACGTCTCCGTTCACAATGCGGCGCGCGAGCCCTTCTGCTATGGCGGTTTTGCCCACTCCCGGCTCACCGATGAGCACAGGGTTGTTCTTAGTGCGGCGGGAAAGAATCTGGAGCACACGGCGAATTTCTGCATCGCGGCCGATAACGGGGTCAATTTTGCCCCGGCGGGCGCGTTCCGTCAAATCTGTGCCATATTTTTCCAGTGTCTGGTATTTCTGCTCCGGTTCCTGGTCAGTAATGCGCTGGTTGCCGCGAATCTCTTTCAACGCTTCCATGTAGCGGGTCTTGTTCAACCCGCAATTCTCCAGAATCCGGCTCAACTCTGCATCTGCTGCAAATATGCCTAACACAAAGTGTTCTACGCTCAGGTAGTCATCCTTCATGCTCTGTCTCTGCTGTTCTGCGGCGTTCAGCACTCTGTCCAGCCCGGGCCCGATTCCGGCTCCGCTTGCCACCGCTCCCTGTTGCCGCGGTTGGCGGCTAAGCCAACTCTCCAGCTCGCGGGTCACCTGGCCGGCAGGCACTCCGGCCTTCTGCAGCACGGAACTGAGCACACCCCCCTCCTGCTGAACCAGGGCCAGCAGTACCTCTGCGGGGTATATCTCCGCTCGTCCTCCGGCTGCTGCCGCCTTTTGTGCTGCCTGCAGCCCCTCCATAAACTTTGTAGTAAGGTTGTTGGTCATGCCGTGTTGACCCGTCCTTTTTTGCCTTTGTTCAAAAATAATTATGCGAAGTTGTTATTTTTTTTGCAGATTTAGTAAAAACTTGCCAAAAAAAGGCAAGTGTGTTAGACTCCGACACATGAAGTTTTATATTGTAACTCCCACATACAACTCATTGAATTGGTTGAAGCGGGCCATACGCTCTGTGGCTGACCAGGTGGGGGAGGGTGTGGAAGTTCATCACCATGTGCAGGACGGGTGTTCAACGGATGGCACGCCGGAGTGGCTGGAAAACTGGCAGCGAGAGCAAGCCGGGAAGCCGGGATATACCTTTACCTATGAAAGCAACCGGGATAAGGGGATGTATGATGCCCTGAATCATGCGTGGGATAAGCTGCCGGGTGATGCGGATGTAACTGCCCATCTGAACTCTGATGAGCAATATCTCCCGCAGGCGTTGGCTCAGGTGGGCGCAGAATTTGCGAAAAAGGCAGATATGGATATGCTCACGGCAACATTTATAGTACTGAATCCGGATGAGAGTTACCACTGCCACTACAGACCGATAAAACCGACGATTTGGAGAAGTGTAAATGAGTGCATGATTCGATCGAGTTCCTGTTTCCACAGAGCAAGCACGATGAGACGGCACGGGGTGCGTTTTGACACAGCATACAGAATTATCTCAGACAGAGTCTTTTTCCTGGATATTCTGAAAACGCATCCCAAGGTATATGCTATGCCGAAACTGTTTACCACTACAGATGCAATGACGGGGACAAACCTGGCCTGGTCGCTTAATTTGGAGAAAGAAGAAAAGTATTATCGCTCAAAGAATTCTCCCATCGTCTTGCTGATAGGCTGGTTCTTTACCCGAGCCGTTAATTTGTGTCGGCGGCTGGTGAATTGTTTTTGTGAACCGCCCCGTGAGGTGTGCATCTACCGTGGGGATAATTTGGAGCGTACCGCAGAAAAGGTGGAAAAACCCACCTGCCGTTGGCGGCAGATTCCTCAGCAAAATAAGTCCTGACAGGATGTTGAGCTGATACTGCATTCACGCAGCAAAAAAATAAGGGGGCGCGGCCCCCTCTTTTTTGCCGGGTTTTAATACCCCTTGTTAAAACGGGTTACCTCGCGCTGAGCCTCGCGCAGCTCGACACGGGCCTTGAGGTCGTAGCGCTGGTCGCGGTGGGTCTTACCGCGGCCGATACCGAGCTCGGCTTTCACCTTGCCGTTTTTCCAGTAGAGGCGCAGCAGGGGCAGGGCAAAGCCTTTCTGAGCCTGCTGGATTTCCAGCTTGAGGATTTCGCGCTTGTGCATCAGCAGGCGGCGCGGTCGCTTGGCTTCGTGCTGGAACCACTTGCCGGCGGTTTCCCAAGGCTGGACATCGCAGCCATAGAGAAAGAGCTGACCTTTTTCCACGCGCGCGAAAGAGTCCGCGATGTTGACCCGCCCCGCGCGGATGGATTTGACCTCTGTGCCGCGCAGCTCGATGCCGCACTCATGTTTGCCGAGGATTTCATAATCCCGGCCTGCTTTCTTGTTGCTGGCTATCAGGTTATTCTGCGGTGCGGGCTTCTTGGCCATGTGTTATCTTGGGGGGGGGCTGGTTAAAGTGTCGGCCCGGCTCCGATGATTCGGAGAGCCGGGCCGTGTAGAAAAATTACCCGGTCTGAGTTACAGGTTGAGGGTGGTTTCAATGACGGGGGGCTCACCGGCCTCTGCGGCCAGAGCTTCAAAGGGATCAACGTCGTCATTGGCGGCACGGGCGGCGGCCAGTTCCTCGTCTGTCTGCTCACGCCAGACTATTTTACCCTCAATGATTTCGGTCAGTGCGATATCGCCGCACTGCATTTCCGGCGTGGTGACCACGTAGGGATCAGCACCGTGGTTGAGCTGCTGCACGCGCTTGGACACGATGTTGACCAGCAGCTGGTTATCGCCTACGATTTCTACGGCTTTTTCGATGAGTTCGACTTTCATGGGGAAAATGATGGTGACACTCCGCACCCCGTGTGCGGTCGGTGAGTATATCATGCAACAAGCGTGTTTGCAAGCCCATAATCACAAAATGTCAGTAACTTTTGTAAATTTTCGTTGATATTCAGCATCCTGCAAGAGCCTGCGGCAGGTGGGCGATGACCTGGCCGGCGCGGATGGCGGGGGGATAGCCGGTGGCAGCCAGAGCGGCTTCTGCGGCGCGGCCGCAGGCGTAAGCCCCCAGCGCAGCGGCGCGGAGGGGGGCAAGCCCCTGAGCCGCGAGGGCGCCGATGGTGCCGGCCAGCACATCGCCCTGACCGCCGTTGGCCATGAAGGGGCCGCCGCTCACGTTGTAATAGCAGTTGCTCCTGTCGGCAATGATGCTGCGGGCTCCTTTCAGCAGGAGGGTGCAGGGGTTGGCTTCCGTAAAACGCTGCACGATGTCGCGGCGGCGTCCGCCGAGGGTATGCAAGCGGTTCATTTCGCCCGGATGCGGGGTGAGGATGTGGTTGCTGCGGAAGGTCCAGCCTCTTTCAGCGGCGGTGTTGAGCGCATCTGCATCCAGCACCACGGGGCATGTGGCGTGGTTGATGAGTTGCAGCAGATTTTGTGCCCGGGGCGTGTTCTGGTAGCCGATACCGGGGCCAATGACCCAGGCCTGCACGGACAGTGCCGAAAGCACGAGGGACGGCAGCAGGGGGGACACCATCACTTCCGGGGTAACCCGTGCCGCCAGCAGGTCACAGACCTCCTCCGGGCAGTAGAGGTTCACGAGCCCGGCCCCGGCTGCCACGGCGGCTTCGGCGCACATCTGTGCCGCGCCAATCATCCCCTTGCTGCCGGCGATGATGCCGACGCGTCCCACGCGGTTCTTGAAATGGGAGTAGGGTCGGCGGCGCAGCCAACCGCGGGTGAGTTCGGGACAGAGTACCTGTGCCTCGGAGCAGGGGGGAAGCGTCACCTCCGGCAGCGGGATGCAGAGCAGGCGGCCCACGGCATCCTCTGCACCATCCACCAGCATGCCGGGTTTCACGCAGCCGATGGCGGCGGTGATATCAGCCATCACCACATGGGCACCGCCTCTGCCATTGGCGGCATTCAATCCGGTGGGTATATCAATGGATAACAGCAGACTGCGGGGAGATTCGGCGCGCAGGGTGTTCATTTCGCGCACGAGCTCGGCATAGGAGGGGCGCAGCTCGCCGCGGGCACCGCTGCCCAGCAATCCGTCGATAATCAGCAGCCCGGGTTGAGGGGCGGGCCGTTCCGTATCAATCGGCGCGGTGATGCGGAAGAGCTCCCGGCGGGAATCCGGGGAAAGCTCCTCTGCCTCGCAGACGGACCGCAACGTGACCGGGCAGCCGAAGCGGGCGGCCAGGCCCAGGGCGTCTCCGGCATTGTTGCCGCGCCCGGCATAGACAACGACCCGCTGCGGATGCAGCCCGGCGGTGAGTGTTTCGCGCTGCCAGGCTTGCCACAGCCGCTCAATGACGGCATCCATCAGCTCGCCGGAGGTGATGGCACCTGTGGCGAAGAGTTGTTGCTCCGCTGCGCGAATCTCATCTGCTGTGGCGATAATCATGGAGGTAACAGGTTAGCGGACGGTGACCCGGGTTCGGGTGGCTGTGGGGGAGAGAATGCGGGCGATGTAGCTGTTCATGGCCTGCGGGGTGATTGCCTTGAGCATGTCGGGCAGGCGGTCATTGTAATCCGCCCCCAGTCCCAGCAGGGTGTTGACCGCCATGGCAGAGCATTGCTTGCCGCAGGATTGGAGGGAGAGCAGTCGCCCGGTCAGCGCGGCGGAGCGGCTGCGCTCCAGCGCGTCTGCGGGCATGCCGTTTTCGGACAGTTGGCAGAGGATATCCGAGAGGGCAGTGCTGGCTTCCTCCACCTGCTCCGGGGCGGTGCCCAGGTAGAAGTACAGGCAGCCGGTGTCAAGCCCCAGCAGGGAAGCAGCGGCGGCGTAGTAGGCCAACCCGCGGCGTTCGCGGATTTCGGAGAACACGGGGCCGGACATATCGCGGCACCATTCTTCAAAGAGCGTTTGCAGGGGCACATCATCATCCGTGGCGGTGAGCGCAGGCAGAGCCACGACCAGTACGGCCTGCTCCTTGCCGGCAGAGATGGTTTCATCCCCGGGCATCTGGGGCGGGGTGGGTGTGCCGGTGGCCGGGCATCCGGCGGGCATGGAGCCGAAGAGCTGCTCTGCCAGCTGCACCACGGCTTCCGGGTTAATATCTCCCGCCACAGCCAGCACGGCGTTGCGGCCGCACATCAGGCGTGCATGGTGGGCGGCCAGAGTGCTGCGGTTCAGGGAGCTGATGCTCTCCACCGTGCCGTCGCGGTGGTTGCCATAAGAGACGCTGCCGAAGCACAGACTGCGGATGCGCCGGAACGCCAGTGCCGCCGGGTCCTCCTCCGCATCCAGCACATCGGCTATCATGGCTTTCTTTTCTGTCTCAATGGCCTCTGCCGGTAGTGCCGGGTGCAGAGCGGCATCCGCCAGCAGCTCCAGCAGGGCAGACAGGTCGTCCCGGAGGCATCGCCCGCTGAGGCTCAGGGTATTATTGCCGGCATTGCCGGAGATGGAAGCCCCCAGATTTTCCACCTCGTCGGCCCACTGCGCGGTGCTGCGGGTGGCGGTGCCTTTCAGCAGACATTCGGAGAGCAGGCTGTTGATACCGGCGGTCTGCGCCGTTTCCGTGGGGCTGCCGGCGCGCACCGCCAGCGTGGCGTGTGCCATGGGCACGCGGCGGTCAATGCGGGTGACGATGCGAAGCCCGTTGGCGAGTTCATGAACGACCGGAGCATCCCCGATACCGATGGCGTTTTCCTCTGCCTGCGGCGGGTTGGTGCCGATAGGGTCAACGCTCACCTCCGTGAGCCGCTCCGGGCGCAGGTAGGTGGCGGCAGCGCGTGCCAGGTCTGCGGCTGTCACCTGTTCCAGCGCGGCATCCCATTCCTCCATGCAGTTCAGGTTGCGGTTCAGATGCCAGGACATGCCGACTGTGCCCGCCAGCCCCTGCACCGTGGATAGGGTGCGCAGCCGCGCCACTTTCATCTGGCGGCGGGTGCGCAGTCGCGCTTCCTCAAAGTCGGCCTCCGGCAGTGTGCGGAGGTAGTCCAGCATGGCGTCACGCAGGGTATCGCGGTCGGTGCGCTCCACATCGGCCTCCAGCACCATGGCTCCTTCGCCCTCGCGGTTCGGCACCATCATCACGCTCACATCGTGCGCCAGCCCTTCCTCGTCGTGAAACTTCTTATAGAGCCAGGCACTTCGACCCTCACCCAGGATGGAACCCAGCATGCTGATGGCGGCGGCATCCGGGTGGTTGGAATGCGGCACCCGCCAGGCCAGCATCAGCGTGGAGGTCGGCTGGGCAAACTCCCGGCGGTGCAGGCGTGGCCCCCATTGCCGTGCCTCTGCCGTGTGCGGGCGCGGCGGCAGCGGGGCGGCAGGCAGTTGCCCCACCTCTTGCTCCACGGCTTGGAAAAAGCTCTCTGTCGGCACATCTCCGGCCGCACAGATGAACACATTGCCGGGCACGTAGCGGCGGCGGTGGCTGTTCACCATGTCGCTGTGGCTCAAGCGGTCGAATGCCTCCGGCTCGCCGATGACGGGCAGGCGGCGCGGGTGACTTTTGAAGAGGGTCGTGATGAGCGCGCGGTAGGAGGCGTCCTGCGGGTCATCGTTGTACATGGCCATCTCGCGGCGGATGACATCGCGCTCGCGCTCAAACTCTTCCTTCGGGAAGGTGGGGTGAAACACCAGCTGCGCCAGCAGGTGCAGGAACTCCCGCCAGTGCTCTGCCGGGCCGTCGATGTGGTACACGGTGCGGTCGGTGCTGGTATAGGCATTCCAGCTTCCGCCCAGTGCGGGTACGCGTTCGTTGAGCTCCTGTCCGCTGAATTCCTCCGTCCCCTTGAACACCATGTGCTCAATCAGATGCGATATCCCCGCCCCCGCGTGCTCTTCCTCGTGTATCGACCCGCTTTCCACCCAGAACTGGAGCGACACCAGCGGCAGATTCCGCTGCGCTGCCACCATGGCCGTCAGTCCGTTCGGGCATACATGTACCTCGTGCTGCATACCCTGCATTATGCCACATCTTCCCCCGCCACGACAACGCAGAATCGTGAATTCTCCCCCTTTTTCTGCCAAATTCCCGAAATTCGGGAACGCTACTCCCGAATTTCGGGAATTTGTATTGACCTCCTCTTCGTTATCATGCATTATAAGCTCATGGGAGCAGAGTTGATATATCTGGAGCGAACGATGCGGGCCAAAGTGGAGGAATTGAGCCGATTCTTCCCCTGTGTATTGGTGACGGGAGCCCGGCAGGTGGGGAAATCGACTCTGTTGAAGGAAATGATGCCGGAGGGGATGAGGTATATCTCGCTGGATGACTATCTGGAAGCCGACAGAGCCCGCAAGGACCCCATCGGGTTTCTGGAGCAGTACGGAGAACCCTTGTGCATAGATGAGGTTCAGTATGCACCGGAGCTGTTTCGTGCCATCAAGATGCGTGTGGATGCGAATCGCAAACCGGGGATGTATTGGTTGACGGGTTCACAGCGCTTCCACCTGATGTCCGGCGTGAGTGAAAGCCTGGCCGGGCGCATCGGAATAGTAGAGTTGTTCAGCCTGTCGCGTCAGGAGTCATGCGGTCTCGGCCTCGGTGTTCCGGCATTCGATCCGGAGCGCGTTTCGGATATGGTATGTTCGGGTACATTGTGCAACATCCATGATTTGTACACCGGGATATGGCGTGGTGGTTATCCGCAGATGGCGCAGCAGACGGCACTGCCGCGCGATGCATTCTTTGATGCCTATGTGCAGACCTATGTGGAGCGGGATGTTCAGGCTCTTTCGCAGGTGGGCAACAGGAGCGCCTTTGTCCGCCTGATGCGTTCCGCCGCGTTGCGCACCGGGCAGCAGTTAGTCTACAGCGACCTGGCGCGCGATGCCGAGGTTTCTCCCAAAACGGCTGCCGCCTGGGTTTCCATACTGGAAACCTCCGGCATTGTCACGTTGCTGGAGCCTTACCATGTCAACAGCACCAAGCGGTTGGCCAAAACCCCGAAGCTGTATTTCATGGACACGGGGCTCTGTTCCTGGCTGGCCGGCTGGCAGAATCCTGATATGATGATGCAGAGTACCTATGCCGGCGCCATCCTGGAGACTTGGGTATTCGGGCAGCTGATGCGGCGTTTCGCCAATGCCGGTATTCGACCGAGAATCAGCTATTTCCGTAATCTCGATGGCGGAGAGGTGGATTTCCTGCTGGAGCAGAATGGCCGTATTTATCCCATGGAGGTGAAGCGCAGCAGCAGCCCCTCTTCCGCAGATTTGAAGTGGGCGCGTTCCATTCCCCCGGGGCAGGCCTTGCTCATGCCCGGTATCGTGTTCTGCACAGCAGAGCGCTTTGTCCCTATGGCCGATGGTGCCTGCGGTTTCCCCATCTCAGCACTTTAATGAAATTCCCGAAATTCGGGAACGCTACTCCCGAATTTCGGGAATGGTGCCGGAGTCGGGGGATATAAAACACCCCTCCGCATGGTGATGCCGGAGGGGTGTTTCAGATGAATGGTTTCGGTTGCCAATCCGATTATTGGATGGCGGCGAGAGCCTGCTTGAGGTCATCGATGATATCCTCAGCATCCTCAATGCCCACGGAGAAGCGGATGAGGTCGGGCTTCACGCCGGCTTCGATGAGCTGCTCATCGGAGAGCTGGCGGTGGGTGTGGCTGGCGGGGTGCAGCACACAGGTGCGGGCATCGGCCACGTGGGTCACGATGGAGGCGAGCTTCAGTCTGTCCATGAACTTGATGGCGCGCTCACGCCCGCCCTTGATGCCGAAAGTGACTACGCCGCAGGTGCGGCCGCCGTCGAACTGCTTCTGCGCCAGCGCATAGTATTTGTTGGAGGGAAGCCCCGCATAGTTAATCCAGGCCACATCCGGCTGGGTTTCGAGGAATTCGGCCACCTTCTGGGCGTTTTCGCAGTGGCGGGGCACACGCAGGTGCAGCGTCTCCAGCCCCAGGTTGAGCAGGAAGGCATTCATGGGTGAGGGAATGGAGCCCAGATCGCGCATGAGCTGGACGGTGCATTTGGTGATGTAGGCACCGGCACCGAAAGCCTGCGTATACACAAGCCCGTGGTAGGAATCATCCGGCTGAGTCAGCCCGGGGAACTTGTCTGCGTGGGCGGCCCAATCGAACTTGCCGCTGTCCACAATCACGCCGCCCACCTGGGTGGCATGACCGTCCATGTACTTGGTGGTGGAGTGCATGACGATATCGGCACCGTGCTCAAAGGGGCGGCAGTTCATGGGGGTGGCAAAGGTATTGTCCACAATCAGCGGCACCCCGTTCTTGTGGGCAATGTCGGCCATCTTGCGGATGTCGAGCACCTGCAGAGAGGGGTTGGATATCGTCTCTGAGAACAGACACTTGGTGTTGGGGCGGAATGCCTTCTGGATTTCTTCCTCCGGGGCATCCTGATCCACGAAAGTGACCTCGATACCCAGCTTTTTGAACGTGACGGCAAAGAGGTTGAAGGTGCCGCCGTAGATGGCAGAGGTGGAGACGAAGTGGTCACCGGCCTCGCAGATGTTGAAGATGGAGTAGAACGAAGCCGCCTGACCGGAAGAGGTCAGAATGGCCGCCACGCCGCCCTCCAGCTCGGCAATTTTCTTGGCCACACATTCGTTGGTGGGGTTCTGCAGGCGGGTGTAGAAGAATCCGGCTTCCTCCAAATCAAACAGGCGTGCCATCTGCTCGCTCGTCTCGTACTTGAAGGTGGTGGACTGGTAAATGGGCAGCACACGCGGCTCACCCTTCTTCGGGTTCCAGCCGCTCTGAACGCAAATGGTGGAGGTTTTCATCGTGCGCTCAGCATAGCATATTCCCTCAGCGTACGCAAGCTTTCTACCATTACTCTTTTGACATACTGACATGGTAGGTGAAAAAATGGCGGTGTGAAGCTCTCCTCACCGGGGGGCGGGGCTGTTTTGAGTGAAGAATAAAACTAAACAGCGCATCCCATTTCGGGGTGCGCTGTCATGTCAGAGCTGAGATGACTCTTACTTCTTGACGGGTTCCACGGGGGGCGGGGGAACGGGGTCAGAGGGAGGAGGAGTCTGCTGCTGTTGCTGCTGGCAGGACACGAAAGCAGCTGCCGTAAGGGCAAGCATGGTAATGTATTTCATGGTTGTTTTATTGTTTGTTGTTAATGCGTTCCACGCTCCGTAGGTATTACGGAGGGAACACTACCAATATAGCACATCATGGAGGTTTGGCAAGATAAAAAGTGCCGTTTTTATAATTTTACAGGGTGAGGTGATTTATTCTGTCAGCGAATGAGCAATTTGGCACCCGGTACCTTGAGGCGACGAGATTCAGCGGCGTAGCCGAAAGAGCCTTCATCTGCCCGATTTTCATCTGCGCGGATGTGCCCCACAGCCTTGCCGCTGCGCAGGTAGGTCGCCACACCGCGTCCTATGCTTTCAGCGTAGTGGCGAGCATTGGCGGGATTGGCGAGATAGGTGGCGTGGTTGCGGTTGTTTAAGAAAGCCGCTTCAATGACTGCGGCGGGAATCCCGGAATCATCGCAGGCGTTCAGCCAGCCGGCGGCGCGGTCGGCATCCACATAACGCACCTGTACCGTGCACTCGCGACCGCCGTTGGGCATACCGTGATTAAGCACTTCCCGATTCAGGGTTGTTGCAATGGCAGCCGCCAGGGGACGCCCGTTGTAGCGGTTACTGAGAATGATGGAGGGCATGGGGGAATTGGTCCATCCGCCGGAGCTGTTGTGGTGCAGGAACACCATGGCTGCCGCGCGGCGATAGATGGCGTAGTCCGCGCTCACCATACCGCTTGCCACGCGGTCAGGGTGGTAGCGGGAGGGGTAGCGTGCGGCGTTGCGGTCAGGCCGGCGCAGGTGAATGACCCCGGCGCGGCGGGCAAAGGAAAGCAAGGGCTCAGTCGTGGGCGCATTTCCCCGGTTGCAGATGACGCACTTGTACCCGGCACGCTCAATTTCACGCTTCACGTAGTAGGAGTATTCGTACCAGAAAGCACACTCGCTGATTACTTTGCCATTGACGGCCCCGGGAGTGGAAGCTCCACCTGCGCCGATAAAGTGACCGATATCCAGCACCACCACACCGCTCCGGCTACCGGTCGGCACGCTGCTGCAGGCACTCAGCCCCAGTACTACCAGCACCAGAGCCACCACTAACTGCACCATCTTATTCTTCATAAAGCTTTTACTCCCCGCCGTCTTCATCCGGACGCGGAATGCGCGGGATAAAGCGCATCAGTTCCGCGTGGAAAGTCAGCGGTACATCACCCGTGGGGCCATTTCGGTTCTTGGCAAGGGCAAGGTTGGCATCTGAGCCGATTTCCTGCCGCTCCTCATCATCCTCTGCATAGTAAGCGGAGCGGTACAGCAGACCAATCATGTCAGCGTCCTGCTCAATGGCACCGGATTCGCGGAGGTCACTCATCATCGGCACACCTTTATTTTTGCCCGGGCGGTTTTCCGGTCCGCGGTTCAGCTGAGCCAGCACGATGATGGGGAGTCGCAGCTCTTTGGCGAGAGCTTTGAGCCCGCCGGAGATTTCGGCAATTTCACGTTCGCGGCTGTTCTGGGCCTGCTTGGTGTGGGAGCGCATGAGCTGGAGATAGTCAATGCCGATGCAGCAGAGGTCGGGGTGGTCACGCATCACGCGGCGAGCTTTGGCTCTCAGCTCAGAGATGGAGATACCGGCGGTGTCATCAATCACCAGCTTGCTGGCACGCAGCTCAGTGATGGCGTACTTGAGCCGCTTCATTTCCTCCTTGGAAAATGAGCCGCCCTTGGAGAGTAACTGCTGCTTGCTTACACCGCTGCGTGCGTAGAGAAGGCGTTCCACCAGCTGCACACTGGGCATTTCACAGGAAAATGCCAGCACCGGTTTCTTTACATCCAGAGCCAGATGCTCCAGAATATTGAGCATGAACGAGGTTTTACCCATAGACGGGCGAGCGGCAATAACAAAGAGCTCACCGCTCTTGAGCCCGTTAATCATCTTATCCAAGCGCGGATAACCGGTGGAAAGCCCCAGAATTTCACCGTTACTATTCATCATACGCTCCAGATTGGTCATGGCAGCGTTGATATCGCGGTTCAGGCTCCACTCCTCACCCTTATCCGTGCTCTGGCGTATCTGCAGCACTTCCTGCTCTGTCTGGTCAAGCAGGGTTTCAATCTCCGCCTCGCCGGTGTAAGCCGCCTCAGAGGCACGGTTGGAGGCCAGGATGATGGCGCGGCGCACAAACTTTTCACGCAGTGTGTCAAAATGCATGCGGAAAAGTGCCGTGGTGGTGGCAAAGGAGAAAATATCCATGAGCCCGGCCTGGCCGCCCACGGCTTCCAGCCGGTGGTGGTCCGTGAGTTCCTGTGCCACGGAGGTGGCATCTATCGGCAGACCCTTGTCGTAGCGCGCGCGGAAGATATCCCACAGAATACGGTGAGCGGGTATGTAAAAGTACTCCCCGGTCATGCCTTCAGAGATACACCGGGACACGATATTGGTGGGGTCAATCGTCATCATGGAGAGCAGGCTTTTTTCCACACCGGGGGCCTGCGGCATCATCAGCTGGGTGGTATCAGGCGTGACTGAGCCTGTTTTCAGGTCAGCTTTTTCCTTTTTTGTTTTCTCTTTACTCATGATAACGGCTTGCGGTCGGCTATCATACACTGCTCCCGGCGGCTTGGCAAGTCAAATCAAGCTCAAGTGAGTGGGTTGTTCCGGGGGCGCATTGCCTCAAAAATCCAGTCACCGAACTGACACTTTTCACGAGTTAGGCTGACACGTGAAAAGCTGGATGCCTCATAAATCAGGCACTAACATATACACATGTCACTCAAAATGAGTAAACAAGCAATAATAGAGT
>JAFQEY010000092.1 GCA_017398765.1 Akkermansia sp. | reverse complement strand
CAAACACATAGATAATAACATGAAGAAGACAATCATTGCCCTTCTCGCCCTCGCCGGTGTGGCTGCTGCCGCTCCGCTGACACTCAATGTAACGGAACTTAAGAGCTCCAACACGCTGTTGACCTGGTCTGACGATATCGATGCACTCACTTCTTGGGAGCTTACGTTCAATCTTGATACTCAGCGCGCCGCTGTGGCAGAGCAGGATCTCGCATTTATTCAGAATGATGGTAGCGGTAATGGTGCCGCTGTGAAGTTTAGCGTAAACACCAACGGAACGCTTGAATTTTACGGTTATGGAGCCTCTACCAATTCTCCGGAGTCCATGGTGACAGTAGATTCTACGCCTATAACGCTGCAGTTTATTGCTAACGAACAAGCCGGTTCCATTATCGGAGGACGTCTGACGGCTATTTCCGGCGAGAAATCTTTCTACATTGATTTGGATAGTGATCTGACTCTCACAAAGAGCAATTCTATCCGCCTCTGGTCCAATGGTGGGAATGAGCACTTCACCAACATTACACTCAGTGCTCTTAGCAATAATGTAGTGGCTGTACCGGAGCCGACCACGGCTACGCTGAGCCTGCTGGCTCTGGCCGGTCTGGCTGCCCGCCGCCGCCGCAAGTAAAGAGAGCGTGAAAGCTTAGTCTATTTTCAACGCTGCCGCCTGTGATGGGTGGCAGCGTTTTTTGTGTGACGTGAGATTCTCACCACGAAATGAAATCCCACGGGTAAACCCATAATAACCGGATGTCATTTCCACCTGAAAAAATAAGGAACTAAGCTTTTTTAGTGGCGGGAGAGAGAAAGAGTATGCTATAATGGGCGCATGATGCAAACACTGACCGGGCTGGGATACGATATACACCGTTTTTCTGAGACAGAGCGCCCGCTTTGGCTGGGAGGGGTGAAGGTGCATGAGACTAAAGGACTCTGCGGGCACAGCGATGCAGATGTGCTCTGCCACGCGCTGGCAGATGCCATTCTGGGAGCACTGGGAGAGCCGGATATTGGCTATTGGTTTCCACCGGGAGAGGAGAGTTGCCGCAATATCTGCTCCCTGAGAATAGTGGAAAAGGCAATTGAGCTGCTGAAGGCTCGCGGCGGACACATGGTTAATGCCGACTGTGCGCTGATTGCTGAAGCTCCGAAAATCATGCCCTTTGTACCGCAGATGAAGGATACGCTCGCCCAGATTCTGGGGGTATCTCCCCGACGCGTGGGGATTAAAGCCACCACAAATGAAAAACTGGGTGCCATAGGCCGCCGAGAGGGCATAGCCGCCTTTGCTACCGTTGCCATACAACTGCCGGAGGAGGACTGACCCGTGGATACCGAAATAGCACTGGCTGCCTTTGCGGCTGTAGAAAGCCTCAAGCTGACGGGGCTGACTGTCACCACGGCAGAAAGCTGCACCGGCGGCATGATAGCAGCCGCGCTCACCGATGTGCCCGGGGCGTCCGCCGCATTTCGCTACGGCTGGGTAACCTATTGCAATGAGGCAAAAGAACGCCTGTTGGATGTCTCACCTGCGCTGATTGACGCGTTCAGTGTAGTAAGCGAACCCGTGGTGGCGGCCATGGCTGAAAGCGCGCTGCGACAGGCGGGGGCCGATATTGCCGTGGCAGTCTCCGGAAATGCCGGGCCTACCGCCGCTGAGGGAGAACCGCCGGTCGGTACCATCTGCCTGGCAATCATGAGGCGCGGTGCCCGCCGCCCGCTCCACACGGAAACACTGTTTCTCCCCAAGCAGAACCGCCGGCAATTGCGCCGCACGGTCACCCTCCGCGCGCTTAATCTCATTATCGGTGCCACTGCAGATAGCGAGTCTTCAACCCCGCCCACCCCTTGCAACTGAAAAACCGGGCAACGTTCTCCGAAAGTGAACGCTGCCCGGTTGTTGATCTACCCAACGGGAGGGAGTGCATTAATTCTCCGCAGAATCCGGCAGGTAGCCGCGAATCTTGCTGATACGTGTGGGGTGACGAAGCTTGCGAAGAGCCTTGGCCTCAATCTGGCGGATTCGCTCACGGGTCACATTGAACTGGCGTCCCACTTCCTCCAGCGTGCGCGGCGTACCGTCTCGCAGGCCAAAGCGCTGCTCGATGACCGCGCGTTCACGGGGATTGAGCGTGTTGAGCACATCGCCAATCTTGTCACGCAGCGAGTTGTAGGAAGCCCCGTCCATGGGGTTTTCCGCACTCTTATCCTCCAAAAAATCACCAAAGGACGTATCATCCGAATCACCCACCGGCTGTTGCATGGAAATAGGCTGCTGCGCCATCTTGAGCACGCTGCGCACCTTCTCCACCGGCATACCGCACTCAGCGGAAATTTCATCCGGCGTGGGTTCACGCCCTAAATCCTGCACCAGTTTTTTCTGCACACGCATCAACTTGTTAATCGTCTCAATCATGTGCACGGGAATTCGGATGGTGCGTGCCTGGTCAGCTATGGAACGGGTGATAGCCTGGCGAATCCACCACGTGGCATAGGTAGAGAACTTATAGCCACGGCGGTACTCAAACTTCTCCACCGCTTTCATGAGCCCCATGTTACCCTCCTGAATCAAATCAAGGAACGCAAGACCACGGTTGGTGTATTTCTTGGCAATAGAAATAACCAGACGCAGGTTGGACTCTATCATTTCCCGCTTGGCATCCTGAGCATCCTTCACACTCTGGCGCATCACCTTATAATGCTCCAGGAACTGGGGCACAGGCATCCAAAGCTGCATTTCTATCTCCTTGAGCGCATCGCGGCAGCTGTCATCCTCAGGGTCTGTCTCACGCTGGCGCAGCAGTTTCATCACCCGCTGACGAATCTCACGCAAACGCCCCACAAAATCCTCATACACCTTACTCTTAAATGAGAACTCCGGGTAAAAACCTGCGAGTTTGTCGCGAAGTTCCTCAAACTCTTTCTGTGCTGCCGTCACAGATTTTTTCCGTCTGCGTGCAGAGTTGAGCCGTGCGTATGCAGCGCGCGCGTCATCGTGCAGATCCAGCACGCGGGTAATCAGCAGCGTCAGCTCTTTGAGATATTTTTCACGACGGTCGATATTCTTATCTGCCACCACGCGGTCAAAGCGCTCCTGATTCATCATCACCTTGTTGGCCGTATCGCAGTAAAACACGGCAGCAAGACCGAAGCGGTGCAGATTTTCCTGAATACTCTTCTCTGCCTGGTCGATACGGCGGGAGATTTCCACCTCTTTCTGGCGGGAGAGCAGTTCCTTGAGCCCCATTTGCTTGAGGTACATGCGCACCGGATCGTCCAGGATATCGAGCTTGGCCTCCATCTTCTCCGTCTCGTCCTCTTCCCCGGTGTCGGACATACGCTGGCGCTCGCTGTAGGAATCCACATCGGAAGCATCAATGATATCAAACTGCATTCCGCGCAGGCGCTCCATGATTTCCTCATAGTCCTCCGGCTTGATGATATCGTGCGGCAACACATCATTAATATCATCATACGTCAGATACCCCTGCTCCTGAGCCAGACGTATCAAATCCTTAATCTTTTCCTGCACCTCCGGTGTATTCACCAGCTTGCCGCCGGAACGCCTGATGGCCTCCCCGGAAACCTCCAGCCGCGTCAGCACGAGAGAATCATCTCTCACCTCCACACCAATTTCATGCAGATGCTCAAACAGCCGCGCCTGATCATCATCCTCCGCAGCATCCGGGGGTAATGAATCCGCGATGTCTGAGTCTGTCACGTAGCCATTATTTTTCTTGGCGATGGCCAACAATGCCTTAAAAGCAGTCTTTAGTGTGTTGTCGTCCGAAAAGAAATCCTGAAGCTGCTGTGCCGACACGCGCGGGTTGAAAGTCCCCTTACGCTTTTTCTTCGAGGATAACTCATCCGCATCTGACTCATACACCGACTCAGCAGGCTTGGTCTCAGCCTTTTTCACGGCCTTGGGTTGAGCGGTTTTCTTGGAATTAGCTGATTTTTTTTCTGCCGGGGACTTCTTTGCCGCCGGCGTGTCTGCGGGCTCCGCTGTTTCTTCGGTAGTTACTTTCACAGTCGGCTTCTTGACCGACTTCGGGGAATCTTTTTTGCTTGTCGACATAATGTGTGTAAAAATGAGACGATACTCCACCCTTTACGCATTTTGTCAAGTGTTTGGCAATTTGCGTGTGAAGATATATAGCACAAAATTCCTTATCTGCGAGAAAAAAATTAAAAATATGACACAAAAAAGTCTTTTTTTCCCTCGCCCTGACGATGCAGATATAGTCACTCCCAATCGCCGAACTCTTTCTGCAATTCCGCCGTTACGCGCTCCATTTCCAGAGAGATTTCCTCCCAACGGGTAAAAAGTGCCTCATTCTCCCGCTCAAGCCGCTGATATTCCAGCGTCAGCTCCATAAGTTTCTGATTGTCAGACACATTCTCCGGCAACTCCAATTCTGCAGAGATAACATCCTTACGCTCATCGCGGCACGCAATATCGGCTTCCACCTGTTCGAGCTCCCTTTGCAAGGGCCGCAACAACGCGTTGCGCTTCTCCCGCGCCTGAGTGCGCAGGCGGCGCAGGTCTTTGCGGTTCACCGCCGGAGCAGGAGTCTCGGGGCTCCCCGCCGCGGCAAGCGCGGCAGACTTACTGCGGCGGGTTTCCTCCGCCTCCACCGTTTCCAGATACGCGCTGACATTGCCGTAAAACAAACGCGGGGCTTGCCCGGGGCGGAACTCCAATACCTTATTAACAACAGGATCCAGAAACTGCCGATTGTGTGACACAATACAGTAGGAACCGGGGTACTCTGCAAGAGCTCGCTGCAGCACATCCTGACTCTGAAAGTCCAAATGGTTGGTCGGTTCATCCATAATCAGGAAATTGGCAGGCTTAAGCAGCATGCACACCAGAGCCACGCGCGAACGCTCACCACCGGAAAGCACCCCAATCTTCTTAAACACATCATCCCCACGGAACAGGAAACAACCCAGAATATTGCGCACCATGGGTCGGGTTTCCCGGCTTGCCGCTGCCTCCACACACTCCAGCACCGTTTGCTCGTTGTTCAACACATCCGCATGCGTCTGAGAGAAAAAAGCCACCTGAGTGTGATGCCCGGGAATAATACTGCCGGAATCCGCCGCCTCCGTTCCGGAAATAAGGCGCGTGAAAGTGGATTTGCCGGAGCCGTTCACCCCCACAATCGCCACCCGGTCACCCTTTTCCATGGTGTAATCATAGTTTTCCAACAGGCGGATAGAACCATACGCTTTGCAAACCTTTTCCAACCTCACCACGGTATGCCCACCGGGCGGCGGCGGCGGAAAGTGAAAACTCATCACCGCGTCATCGTCCTCCACCTCAATCAGCTCCACCTTTTCCAGCTGCTTGATACGGCTCTGCACCTGTGTTGCCTTGGTAGCCTTGGCGCGAAAGCGGTCAATGAATTCCTGAGTCTTGGCAATCTCCCGCTGCTGTGCTTTCGCCTGGCGGAGCATAATCTCTTTTCTGGCCTTGCTCTCTCTCAGATAAAACGAGAAATTGCCGGCATATTCCTCTGCCCTGCCGTGGTGGAAAGCAATGGTGCGGGTCACCAGATTATCCAACAACGCAATATCGTGGCTGATGATACAGATAGCCCCCCTGTAGCTCCGCAGGCTTTGCTCCAACCACCGCTGCGTCTGCAGGTCCAAATGGTTGGTCGGTTCATCCAGCAGCAGCACCTCCGGCTCCTGCAGCAACAGCTTAGCCAGCGCAATGCGCATCTGCCAACCACCGGAAAACTCCCCGCAATCACGCGCGAAATCTGTCTCACTAAATCCCAGACCACGCAATATGGACTCCGCACGCGGGCGCAGGGATGCGGCATCCCTATCCTGTAATATCAACTCCAGCCGCCCGATTTCCTCCAGCGTCTCCCGGTATTCCGGGGAGGCGGCCTCCAGGCGCGGAAGCTCAGCGGAAAGCTCCTCCACCGCCTGCTGCAGCTCCACAATTTTACCCACACTGCCCAACACCTCATCCAACAGTTGCGTGCCGGTGATATGGATACCATCCTGCGGCAAGTAGCCCACATGGGTATGCCGCGGCAGCAGAACACGCCCGTGATCCGGCTCCTGCACCCCCACGATACACTTCATGAGGGTGGATTTGCCGGCACCGTTCTGCCCCGCAAAAGCAATGCGCTCTCCGTGCTCCACCACAAAGGACAGAGAATCGAAGAGCACGCGGGGTCCGAACTCTATGTGGAGGTCCTGGACCGCAAAAACCATAAGTGGTATACGTTACTTGAGCTTGCTGTTCCAGCGCTCGATATTGCGAGCCTGCTCCTCGAAGAGGTCGGAGCAGTCATCGTGAATGACAATGGCAGTAATCTTATCGCCCTGCTTAATGCTGTTGACAACCTTCTGATCTGCCTCACTCTGCACCTCCCCGAAAATGGTGTGCTTACCATTCAGCCACTCCGTGGGAACATGCGTTATAAAGAACTGGGAACCATTAGTCCCCTGCCCCGTCCAGGTACGCCCGGCATTAGCCATGGCCAACAACCCGGGCCGAGTAAACTTCAGATCCGGGCGGCATTCATCATCAAACTGATACCCGGGGCCCCCGCAACCCGTACCCTGCGGGTCACCCCCCTGAATCATGAAATCTGCAATCACGCGGTGAAAGGTCAATCCATCATAAAAGCCCTTAGAGGCCAAATTCAGGAAGCTGGCGGCCGTCATCGGTGTCTTGGAGGCGAACACCGTCAGGTTAATATCGCCCTTGCTCGTCTTCATCGTGATATTCTTATCAGTTGCCATGCGCGAACCTTAGCAGGCAACTCACCGCTTTTCAAGACTAAAGCGTGGCATGGCTATTCTCCCCACAGAATAGCCGAATGCAAAAAGCCTCCCACATATTCATGTGAGAGGCTTTTTCGCTCCGGCGGTTGGGGTCGAACCAACGACCTAATGATTAACAGTCATCCGCTCTGCCACTGAGCTACGCCGGATTTCGCTTCCCCCATCAGATGGGGTGCGGCGGCATATTACTCCTTTTTTCCCATCTTTGCAAGCTTTTTTTGAAAAAAATTCAAAAAAAGTGGAATTTAGATTGCAATGGGGGGCAAATAAGGGTAAAAATCGGGCATGGAAAGCAATCAAGAGACAAAAGGTATAATACAATTCCGACTTTGGGGTATTCCCGTGGCAATTCACCCTATGTCCTGGATTGTCCTTGCCATCATCGGCGGCGGATTTGGCATAAGCGATAAGGATTCACTGGTACAGGTGCTGTGTTTTGTGGTAGCCGGCATGCTCACACTGCTGGCACATGAGTTTGGGCACGCCCTGGTCGGGCGCAAATTAGGCGGCGGAAATGCAGCCATCACCATCGCCGGCATGGGCGGCATCACCCGGCATGAGTTTGCCCCCTCATCTCGTCTGAACTACTTTATCACCGTACTGGCCGGGCCGCTGGCCTCCCTGCTACTGGGCATCACCGGCGGAGCCATACTCGGGCTTCAGCTGGGGCAGCTGGAAATCGGCATACAACTGTCACTCACCATGCCCGTGGGCACCATTTCACCGGAAGCCGCACAAGTCCTGCTCAACAGTAGCATATCCCCGACTCTGTTCAAGCTCTATGCAGTCCTGTTCCTCATCTGCTTCTGGTGGAGCGTGTTCAACCTGCTGCCCATCCTGCCGCTGGACGGCGGACGCCTACTGGCCACACTACTGAACAACAACCGCATCGTCTGCATAATCGGCTTAATACTCTGCGGCATACTGGCACTCTGGAGCCTCATCTCCGGCTCATGGTTCAACTTCCTCATCATTGGGTATCTGGGCTGGCTCAACTGGCAATTTTACCGCGCGCACAGCTGAATACACAATCCCCCCTTGCCAACAAGCTCACCTTTCAGTATCATTTCCTGACTTTCTATAGTTATTATGTCCAGCACATTCGGCACTCTGTTTCGCATCTGCACCTGGGGAGAATCTCACGGCACCGGAGTCGGTGTCGTTATAGACGGCTGCCCCCCACGTATTCCACTCACTCAGGAAATGATTCAGCAGGAGCTGAACCGCCGCCGCCCGGGGCAGAGCGACATCGTCACCCCGCGCAATGAAGCTGATACTGTAGAAATTCTCAGCGGCGTGCTGGACGGTCTGACTCTGGGCACCCCCATTGCCCTGTCCGTCCGCAACAAAGACCACCGCTCCGGCGCGTATGATGAAATGCAGCACACCTACCGCCCCTCCCACGCAGACTACTGCTACGATGCCAAATACGGCATACGCGCCTGGGCCGGCGGCGGACGCGCCAGCGCGCGTGAAACCATCGGCCGCGTTGCCGCAGGTGCCGTAGCCCGAGCCGTGGCACAATCTCTCTGCCCGGAGCTGGAAATCATCAGCTGGGTAGAACGCATACACCACATCACCTGCCCGGTCAGGCCGGAAGATATAGATGCCGCCGCCGTAGAAGCAAACATCGTCCGCACGGCAGACTCCGCCACTGCCGAGCAAATGGCTGAGGCTATCCGCACCGCCCGCAGTCAGGGGGATTCCCTGGGCGGCGTAGTTGCCTGCACCATCCGCAACTGCCCCGTTGGTCTGGGTGACCCTGTCTTTGACAAACTGGAGGCCACGCTCGGACACGCCATGCTGAGCATCCCGGCTTGCAAAGGATTTGAGGTTGGCAGCGGATTCAGTGCTGCCCAATTCCGCGGCAGTGAGCACAATGACGCCTTTTACATGGACAACGGGCGCGTCCGCACCCGCACCAACCGCTCCGGCGGCATTCAGGGTGGCATTTCCAACGGTGAAAACATCAACCTGCGCCTGGCTTTCAAACCCACCGCCACCCTCATGCTGGCGCAGGATACCGTCAACGATTCCCTTCAGGAGGTCAGACTGCGCGGCAAAGGACGGCATGATGCCTGCGTCCTGCCCCGCGCTGTCCCCGTGGTAGAAGCCATGGCATGGCTCGTCATCTGTGACCACATCCTGCGCCAGCGCGCTCAGGTTGGGCAGAATTTCACTTCTGTTGTCCAAGAGTGAAATTGTGCCTGCGGCACAGTGACATTACCGCCGTTTGCGGCGGGAGTGCTGAAGAGCCTCCCGGATGAGTCGGATTTTTTCCTCATTGCCCTCCCGGACAACCAGATCGAGCACGGAAGTACCATCTGCACCCCGCGCCGCAGGATTCGCGCCCAGCTCCAGCAGCTTGCGAATTACACGGGGCGAGCGGTCAGCCGCCATCCACAGGATAGTATCCTTATAGGGCGTAATATCAGTCCCGTTTTCCAGCAGAACCATCATGGTAGAGGAACATTCCAACGCTTCCATAAGCGGCGTTATTTCTTTTCCCGCACCGTAACACGCCGTTCCCAAGGCATTGGGGTCAGCGCCGTCTGCCAACATGCGGGAAACGTTTTCCGCCATGCAACGGCGGGCTGCCAGATGCAGCGGAGTTGTTCCGAATTCCTGACAGCAGGAAGCATCTGCCCCGGCTTCCAGCAACAAACGGACGCACTCAATCATCTGCCGGTAGTGAACCTGCGGCTGCGAGTACGTCCGCCATTCCAGCGCGTAATGAAGCACACTCGGAGCACCCGGAGTCTGCACGTTCACCTTCGCACCTGCCTCCAACAGCAGACGGAGGTGCTCCGGTCTCCCGTACGATGCAGCCAGCATCAGGGGAGTAAACCCCGGTTTCAGCTCAGCATTGACGTCTGCCCCGGCTTTTACCAAACGCTCCGCACACACCGAACAGTCCCCGGCAATAGCAGCCTCCAAAGTGGCATGGAGTGCACAGTCTGCTTCCGTTTCCGGCTCCGGGTAACAAATGGGGTCTGAGATGCGGCAAGCCTCATGCAGCAGACGGATACACTCCGGATTTTTACTGCTCAGGGCACATGTATATGGGCTATCGTATCGGCAATCCTCCGGTTTGAATCCGGCTTCCAGCAGAATCCTCACGCAGTCCGCATGCCCCCCCTCCGCCGCCAGGCACAAGGGAGAATCCAGCTTTTCCGGGCAAGCGTTTTGCCAATCGGTTCCATCCGTTGCAATCAGGTAACGCAGAGCCGCAGGATAACCATGTGCCGCAGCAAAAGCCAACAGTGAATATTCCTGAATCAACCCGGCATGGTCAGCGTTCTCGCATGTAATGTATTCCCGCAGCAAACGGCAGACCTCCTTACCGTCATTCCGGGCTTCCGCGCGCGCCAATGCCTCATCCAGATACTCCAGCGGCGGCTCTTTTTCATCCACCCACCCGGGCACCACCTCCGACTGAGCGGCCGGGACTTCCGCAGCCCGCTGCGGCTCTTCCCCACACCCCGCCAGCAGGCACCCCCCCGCCGTGAGCGCAACGGTCATGATTCCGAATCTTTTCATACCGTACAAAGTCACTTTTGGATTTTCTCCAACAGACGGACAATTTTTGTTTTTCCGAACTGTCGGGCATAATCAAGAGCCGTCTTCCCTGCATGACTCTTCAAGTGAGGATTTGCCCCCTTGCTCAGGAGTTTTTCCACCATGGCCAAATTCCCGTAAACACATGCCTGATGCAGCGGCGGCATGGCGTTCTCCGGATTCAGCTCTGCCCCGGCTTCCAGCAACGCCTCCGCTACTTCCCAGTATAACGAATCAATCATCAAGCGATTCAAGGGCGTTCTATCATGCCGCGCCGTGGCATTCACATCCGCCCCGTGCCGAACCAGCAGCCGCACCATCTCCGGGGTGCGAGCATAAAACAGCGGAGTCTGTTCCCACTCATCCTTCGCACCCACATTCGCACCGCTTTCCAGCAGCAGCTGTGTCATGTCGACGGATTTCGACAAATGCAACGGGGTCTTTCGTCCGTATGAATTCTCTGATACCGAGGTCACGTCAGCTCCGCGATTTTTCATTATCCGCACCGCAGGAACATCATCCTTGTCCAGAAAATGAAGTAAAAGATCAGCATCCTCGCCATGATTCAGGAACAATTCCGCCCCATAGAAATCCCGCCCCCTCACCCCATACATGCGCAGGAGACGGACGGGAGTCATGCCCGCCTCATTCTTTGCCTGTCGGTCAGCCCCGGCTGCCAATAAGAGCGGAATGACCTCGTAAGCCTGATGTTGTGCAGCCAGATGCAGCGGCGTATTGCCTTCCTTATTGCGGGCATTCGGAGAAAGCCCGGCTTCCAGCAGCATCCTTATCAACTGCAGACGATTCTTATCCTGGCCGGGGAGCGTATCCCCCCCTGCTGCCTCCTGCCCACAGGCATAATGCAGCAGGGTATTCACCGCAGCATCCACGGTGTTAACATCCGCTCCGGACTGCTGTAGCAGCAGGCAGGCAACATTCTCATGCCCATAGTGGCACACGACTCTGAGCAATGCGTTCACATCGTCCGTAGTTGGTTTCTTTTCCAGCACCAAGCGGACGGAATCAACCGCACCGAGGATACACAAATGCCTCAGAACAGAGCACCCCCATTCTGTAACAGCATTCACATCCGCCCCCAGTTCAATGAAACGCCGTGCTTCTTCCGGATAATCTGCCAGGTGCAGAGCCGTGAACCCGCCCACATCCCGGGCATTCACATTTGCCTCGCCCCTCAGAGCCGCCTGCCACTGTGCATCATCGCACCAATCGAACTCTGCTTCCCCCTGTACGGGCATGACGGACAACCCGAGCCATAATATCGCCGCAATCAGAAAATTCTCTTTCATCATTTTCATAACGTTTTCTGTTCCTCTCTTATGAACTAAACCCGGGTAATAGCCAGAGTGCATATACGCACACGGACAGCATCATAACCCGGCTGACACAACCGGCTATGAAAAAGTTACGCGCCAGTTTCGACAGTTCTTTCGCCCTTTGCTCATTGCCGGAATAATACGCTTCGTTGATGGATTTGGTCAGCCAGGCAGACACCAGGAAAAACACACAGAGTATCGACTCTATCGGCAGCAATACCATCAGAATGCACGACGGCAGTAGATACGTTTTCGGTTTACGGCGGGCAAGCCGACTCGGTTCTCTTCTCTTGTTCATGAATCTTGTCAAACGGGGTTAATGCAGCAGAGACCCTGCCATTTTTCCTATAAAAACCAAGGCGATGGGAATCCCCACCATCAGCTTGATTCCCAACAGAAACCAGTACTGAGCGCGCAGACTTCGCTCAGCGGCCTTCTGCATATCCTCAGAACTGAACACGGCATCATATATCCTGTTATACTGCGCCGCCGTCACGATAAAGCACACCGCAGGCAACAGCAGCCAGACACCCAACACCGCCGGCACTTCTGCGCGCTCAGGGTAAGACATACTCCCACACAGAAACAGCCCCACTGACAAAGCAAGCATGATGAGCGACCGCCGGAACCAGGTCGGCGGCACAGGCGTACCGTCAAAAGCCAGCTTCCCTATCTGCAGGCGTCTGTACGCCTGCACCAGCCTGTTCTGCCGCCGGTGCAGCATATTCCCCATCACCATGTGTGCATTCTCCCGTGCCAGATCCGCAGGACTTTTCCCGGCATCATTCAGGATACCGGGATCCGCTCCCGCCTGTAACAGAATTTCCACCGTCTCCTCGCAGCCATGTTCCGCCGCCACATGCAGAGGCGTATTCCCCAACCCATCCCGTAAATTAATCGGAAACTTCCGGCTGAGAATCAGCAACACCGTGTCAGGAACAGCCCGCTTCACCCGTGGCAGAAAATGCAGAGCCGTACAGCCTTCCACATCCCGGTGCAACACATCCGCCCCCGCATCCAACAACAGCTTCACGCACTGCGGACTGGAGCAGACAAACAGCGGCGTCCGTCCCGCCTTATTGGCAATATTGACATCTGCCCCGGCTGCCAGCAGCATCTCCGCCACAGCATATTCACAAGACTCTCGATAACACAGCATGTGCAGCGGCGTATGCCCCTCCGCATCCTGCGCGTTGATATTCGGGGCTTCCTGAATCAACTCCCGCAAATCCTCTGCATGCTCAAACTCTATCAGAGCCACATGCAGAGGCGTGCTCAGCTCATTGCAATAAGCCTTCCGTTCCTCTGCCAGAAACTCCGCAGGACCTTCAAGAAAAGGCCCGCTCCGCCCGGGTGCATTGTGGAACGGTGATGCCAGATAGGGATAAAGTGTCTCTTTCATTCTTCGTTGATGACTAAGGGAAGTTTCTTCAATTTTGAGCGCAATGCTGCCGTATGGAACAGAGACCAGAGGCCGGCGATGCCCAACAGCGGCAACAGGAGAATCAGTACTTTATGATCTTCAAAGAAATCCGGCCGTGTATTAAACAGACAGGCTTCCTGAGGATTCGCGGGATTCACATAACAGGTCATCTCGCGAGGGCGGCGCTCATACTCCTTATCATTGACCTTCATCGCTTTGATATCCGCATCCGTATGATTCCCGATTCGCGTTCCGGTATACGTCTCACCCTTGTATTCATACATATAACTTCCGGACAAACTAAGGTAGGAAGTTTCACCCACGGGGATAGCATTCAGACGATGTTTCGTTGTGTGCTCGGTGATTTCTGACGGAACAAATATCGCCGGTGCCCGATCCCAGTCATTGACAGTCAGATAATCTGCATATTCATCATAAATGACATATAAAGGAAACAGAATCAGCGCGGCGCAAATCGGCAGAAATATAAGAAACTGCAGAAACGAGCGGATGGGGCCCATGGCTCTGAGATGAGCTTCCCGACTGTTGAGCTGATAAATCTCCACAACTCTGCCTCCGGAATAATGAGGCAGAGCCAAATATACCTCCTGCTCAGAGTACACGGGCGGGTATACCACCTCCCCCTCAGGAGAAACAATGACGTATAACTTTTTCATTTTCTTTTAACGTGAAAACGCGCTTTTCATGAAATCGGAATATCTTTTATTTTCCTCATCAGAAAAATCCATCCGTTTCCATAATCTTTTGTTGACCTCTATATAATGCTCAAAAGCTTTCCTTAATCTCTCATTCTTTTCAAAAATGGAATTAACTTCATCTTTTTGAGGTAAGGAAAATCTCTTCCCGATTTTGGGAATCATCGACATCATCTCAATCGTATTTCTGACGACTTTCTCCACTACCTCTTTACTACCGAAACGCATACTGCTGCTCGTAGGGAAGCTGTACAGAATTCCTCCTATTCTTTCAGCACACCCTTCTATTTTCCCGGCCGTTTCATCCGCATTGGAATGCGTTAAATTCAGAATCAGGAAACAAACATAATAATTCAAGCTGCAGATTTCCCAGAATTTGGCATCCGTCTCACTCTGCACCGAGTCAGCAGCTGCGCACAGCACCATTCCGGGTACTGCCAACGCTGCTATGTATGGTCGATAATTCATCTTTGTGATTTAGTCAGGGAACGCTGATTTAATCCTTTAACTCCTTGGAGAAAGCCGCATTGGGCGGAGTGACGCACCGCTCTCACACCACCCCGCCCAATATTCATTCTGCGGCTTTTAACGAGAAATCGCACCTTCCAACATATTCTCCAATCGCTTCATCTCTGCGTCAGAGAACTTCATTCGTTCCAGAAACTGCACGTTTGCAGCATCATAGCGTTCCATGATTCTGTTCAAACGGGGATTTCCCTCTACGATAGCATCGATTTCCGCAGAACGTTCCTCTGAAATGCTTTCTGCCAAACGAACCATTTCCATCTGGTTTTCGAACATTTGCTTCGCCACCTTTTTACTGCCGGAAAGGACCTGCCCTCGGGACGTGAAACTATTCAGAATTTCCTCAAAACGGCTTACCTGTTCCTCCATCCGATTTATCGTCTCCTCCACGTTGGAATGGTTCACATTCATCAATAAGGCACTAATGGTATAATTGAGGTTACTCATTTCCAGGAACTTGGCATCCGTTTCATTCTGTACGGAACAAGCTCCTACACACAGCACCACTCCGGGTACCGCCAACGCTGCTATATATGGATGATAATTCATCTTTGTAATTCGGTTAGTATTAATTTATTGCAGGCACACAATAAAGATGTACCCGGCAAAAATCAAACGCAAAGGCAGGCAAAGAAGATACCTGACACCCTTGCTTTCTATATTATTTTTGATAGCTGTTTCCAATATACACAGAATAATGAATAATACTACTGCTAATCCCCAGCGGGCAATCAAATCATTAGGTGCAGTGTAACAGATTAATTGAGTATTCATATATTTTTTATTTCAAAGAGTCATTTTAACAGGGAAATCAACGCACCTGCCGGGATACCAATCACTACCAATCCGACGAGAATGCAGCCTAAAATCAACCACATGCGGGCACGGGCGGATAATTGGCGAGCTTTATCCAAATCACCGGAATAGTAAGCACGGTTCAGCGCGGGAGTCAGACTGGCTGCCGCCAGAAAGGGAATATTCCAAAAAAACAACCAGATAAAAAGGCCATACAGCAGCAGACTTGCCGTCTGATAGGTCTTCGGTTTCCTCATCAGTTCATTTTTCATATAATGAAGTATTAATTGTTAACAGATAATATCGAAAACACAACAATAAGCACCACAGAAAGAGCAACAAGTGCCAAGCCTGACCCCATCAGAATCTTCACCAGTCGCATCTCTCTCCCTGCCTGCGCCAACCTGCCGGCATGGTAGTGGTCATATATGGCATTACTCCGCCCCGCCGCAATCAGGAATAAAATGGCAGCAGGAACGCAAAGTGCAAACAGCCAGGACAGAAACAATGCCGTCCCGCAATAAGTCGGCAGCTCCACACTTCCACCCCCGGTTTCGTTACCGGGTATCATCTCGTTATCGTTCGTCATATCGTTATCTTGTTTTATGTTTTTTTACATTCCCCTGATCGCAAACAGGAGGAATACACCTGCTGCGAAAAGGATTAATCCCAGAAAAAAACGCAGCACCTTGCTTTCGGTGGCGGGTTTGATAATCAAATGCCAGATGCACCCTACAACCAGTAGAGCTATCGGCAATGCCAGTATCTCATTTAATTCAGTTTTCATAACGTTTCTCTTAAAAATTCCCCTCCGTCACGGCAGAAACCAGAATACCCCCCCCAGAAGGCAATGACTAACACAGACCACACACAACCGGCAATAAACCAAAGTCGCGCACTTTTGGAAAGCTCCCCCGCCAACCAGTAATTCCCGCTGTAATAGGCTTCATTGATGGCTCGTGCTTTTCCGGCAGCAAGCAAATACAGAAAATTCAGCAGAAAGAAAGGAAAGAACACCGGAGGCGTTAAGAAGAAAAGAAGCAGAGAAGGTCCTAAATAAGTCTTCGGCTTACTCGGCATTTCCTGCACCGCAACGGCGGGACGCTCTGTATCATTCATAGTCATGGACGGTGTTTATCTGTAAATTCCTATCAGAATAATGCATACAACGGCGGCAATGAAAGCACCCAGCAACAGCCACAGTCCGATATCAATGCACTTTTTGGCCATTTTGCTCTGTTTCCGTGCCTCTGCGATTCTTCCGGCATAATAATGCTCATAAATAGCATTGCACTTTCCCGCTGCCACTAAAAACAATATCGTAGACGGAGGAAACGGACAAAACGCGGAAAACAAAAGTGACCGGAGAAAATAGGTGGGTATCTCCATGCGTGGCTGTACCCCATTGTGTTGCGTAGAATTCATGTTAATGCTTTTGTTTATGGTTAAATATCAGTTCCGCCGCTTTGGTATTACCTTTTTTAATCGCTACCCCCGCCGGGGTCAGGCCTTCGTTATTCCGCACCGTTGTATCAGCGTGACCTTCTTCCAGAAGGATTCTGATTATTTCATGAAGAGATTCATCATACAAATTCTCCGCTACGAGGTGTAAAGGTGTATCACCTTCTTCATTCTTTGCGTTTACGTCCGCACCGGCATGCACAAACAAGCGCGCAATGGGAGCATCTTTTTCAAACCTTACAGCATTATGTAAAGGTGTATTCCCATCTAAATCGACCGCTTGAAGCATTTTATTATGTCGGTCTTGAAGCAGCAAAAATCTTATAATTTTCTCTATATTCCCGCTTTTAACAGGAGACTCCATAATTGTCTGCAAGGGAATATACCCGTCTTTGTTTCTTGCATAAACATCCGCCCCATAAGATATCAATAATTCTGCAATTCTTTCATCTATGACACAATAATGCAGTGGAGTACATCCATCTTCATCTTTATCCTTCGCTCCGTCTTTACAAAATTCCAACAAGCGCTTCACGCTCGAAAGCTTCCCGTGATAAACAGCACCATGAAGAGGACGCAAATACGGCTTTTCAAACCTCATGTTGAGTTGATGCATAAGATCCAGCGAATCCCGAAAAATGACAAGATCATCAGCTCTAACCTGTGAAACAGACACCGCACACCCGCCCACCATCAGGGTGAACACCATCAGACTTTTCCATTTGCTTAATTTCATTTTCTTCTTCATTAAGTTGTCTGGTAAGATACCATCACGCATGATTATTTTTCTTCACTCTCCTTAGCCTTCTTCTCTGAAGGGAATATATGTCCTTTTATCATACGATAAACATCCGCGTTACGCATTATTTGGGGTATTCTCAAAATATCGGCATGTATTACTGCACAAGCAATGTAGCAGGATTCCCGAGTCACGGCATCTATGGTCGTCCGGTCGGCTTCCGCATCGGCAGCTAATAATATCCTTACAGCTTTGTCATCACAATTCTGCAAGGCAAAATACAGAGCAGTAGCACCTGACGAAGTTTTCGCATTAACATCTGCATTTGCGGCAAGAAGAGCCTGCATAGAATCATATCTTCTACGGACTGTCGCCCACATCAAAGGGGTGAAACCGAAATCATCACGGGCGTTCACATCTGCCCCCTTCTGCCTCAAGAGGTGGAACACATCTTGATGCGCCCCCACCCATGCCGCTATCATCATGGGAGTGAGACCGGAAGAGGTGCGGGCATTAACATCTGCGCCATTCTGAATCAACAATGCTGCAACAGACGGCAATTTTTCCACCTTTGCTTTTTCCTCCCTTTCGTCAGCTAAATAATTACGAGCAAGAGCGATATGCAATGCAGTCAGTCCCGATGCATCTTTCGCATTGACATTGATACCCTTTTCTAATAAATAACGGACAAATTCTTCCCCATGATCGGGGGAGGAAAAATCCCTCACATACGCATGAAGAAGCGTTTGTTTCTCTGCATCTCTCGAAATAGCATTGACATCTGCCCCGGCATCCAGAAGCAAACTGACAACATCCCAATATTTCTCACTCTCCAAGCAGACGAACAACGCATCTACTCCGTGCGAGTTCAAATCCACTTCCGGCCACGGTCCGATGCCGGAATCTTCCCCATCGCTCTCTTCCCCGGCTGCGATGAGGATATTCTTGTCTTTATTCCGTGGATCAATCAACCGCTTTATTATTTCCGTTCTGCCATATTTTGCTGCGTGCAGGAAAAATTCTCCGGCGTGGTCACAAACAGTCTGACGCTGCTCAAACGCCAGATGAGGCCACATATCCGGTCTCAACTCTATAGCACGGAAGAGTATATCTTTTTCATTTCCCTCAAATGCGGCTCCGCTGTTTGTCAGTTCAAGTGCCATCAACGGTTTGTTTTTTTCAAGAGCATACTTTACCAGTGTCTTGTCAACGTTTTTACCGGAAAAAGACTTTGTAGCCAATTCTTTCAAAAGCTTCATGTTATCCTTATCTATGGCAAAAACAATGGCACGATTGAAGTCCTCACCTTTATAACAGTCACTACTGCACAGCACTTCCAGCAGCTCCGCATTCCCCTTCTGCAAAGCCATTGAAACGAACGGCTTCAATCCGGATCCTTTGTATTTAACAGAATTCAGAGAGTGACGCAATGCCTTAAGTAAAAGCCAATCTGCACCGGAATGCCGCCTGTCATCTTCTTCGGTCAGGAACTTGCATAACAGCATCAATTCATCATCGTGAATATGCTCCGCGTCCTCCAGCAGCGTGGCAGAATAGTAAGGTCTATTATCTTCCAGTACCTCTGCGAGACGCGTTTTTTTTGCATTCCTCGAGGTATTTTCAACTGCAGCCCCCAACGTCATAAAAAGTGTACCGGCACAGACAACAACGCCGGCAGTAACGACAAGAGCCCAAAACCACTTACTTCTTTTTTTCGGTCGGAAGCGATTTTCTTGTGCTAATGGAGTTTCCATAACTGATAACGATATGATAACGGCTAAAAAATATAATAATAAAACTTTATTAACTCTTCATGAAATGCAGCAACTCCGGCATGAAACGAATGGTTGCACTCAGGAAAAGCAAAACAACTACGCAGATGATTACCACACGGCTTGCTCTGCCGGATATACGGAAAGCGACGATGCATAAAAGCCCGAAAGCAAAACCCAATACAGCAGAAGCAGAGAGTACAATGGCCAGCACGGAGCGATTCTCCTCCATACTGAATTCCTCTGTCCAGTTCATGCGGGCTCCGTGTTGCTCCAGATAGGTGTAAATGCAGTACTTTTCATTGAATCCCCAGTCCGCTTCCACGGTTCTGGCAAAGTGAAGAAGAGAGGAATCCTTCTCCCCTGCAAAAGAAGAACAGGCAGGGATATTCACCTCTGCCCCGGCATCCACCAGTGCTTTTACGGCCGCGAAATTCTGTTCTTTTACCGCAAACTGAAGCGCATTGTAACACTCAGGATAACTCACCCGGCGGCATTCGTTGATATCCAGGCCGGACACAATGAAAAGACGAACCCGCTCATTATCACGTTCCTCAATGCATTTCATGAACACATCCTCCGGCTTCATCCCTTGCTCCTCCGGCTTGAGTAAATCTCGCGGGTGCTGCGGCAGGTGATACGGGGATGCCGTATCACCTGCGGGCAGATTTCCCGGTTTGCCGTCCAGTGTAGGAATATCCAACTGCCCGACACGCTTCGCTCCCGTATCCGCAGCTGCGGAGGCATGGAAAGCTCCGCCGCAGAGCAGCAGCACCGTCAGCAGGCAACTGCACCCACCCCGCCGAAACGGCGCGGCGATGATGCACAACACATTCCACACCAGACGCACCACCTGAAACAGCGGGCTCAGCAGCAGACCTATCCCTATGGTGACAAACCAAATGGGGATGGAAACAAAGGGTGAACAGAATACCGCTATGGGAAATTGCAAAATCAGAGCATTGCGGAAGATGCGGAAATCCGCCATCAACCACAGGCTCAGTACCGCCCAGGCTATCAGGCTCCACATCATCGTGTCTGCATCCTGATTCATTTCCACAATCTCCCCTGCCCCTACTCCTGCATTAAAAAGCAGGAGCAGAGCAATCACGCACAGTACCACGGTTCTGAATCTTCTGCCTGTTGTCATGGGGCTTGCAAGTAATGGGTGGTAACGTTTACTTTTCCATCGCAGCTCTCAAAAGAGCAGCGACGACGGCTTCTCCTTCATTCGGTATAAACGGCCATTCTTTATCTACATAATTCAACGGAGTTCTCCCGCTACCATCCTGAATCGATGGATCTGCCCCCTTTCGCAGTATAATTCGGACATTTTCCGTCACCTCGTTATCCCGACATTCAAACATCTCAGCTTTCCTTACCAACAAATGTAAGGGCGTTTGACCGTTTTGATCTTTTGCATTGACATCACTCACGTCTGCCAATATGGCAATCAACTCAGGTTGATGAAGCTGCTCACATGCAATATGCAAAGCGGTTTGGCCTGTTTTATCCACAGCTTTCGCGCTCACCCCTTTATTTAATAACGAACAAAGGACAAAAACATTTTCTTTGCCAAATAAAACAGTACGCCCAATGCTGTCTTTCGCCGAAATATCAGCTCCATATTCAAGCAACAAATCAACAATCTTGGGGGAATTTATATTAACATGTAAAGCCGTCGCCCCCAATTTATCCGTTGCATTTACATTCGCTCCGTTTTGCAGCAATAGCTTCACTATATCAAAACGATGCTCTCCTAATCGGCAGGCAAAGATCAAGGGTGTACTAAATCCACAAAAGGTCTTAATTTCTGAATTGACGATACCATCAAAAGAACGAACAATACGGCTGACCGATGCCTCATCACCTGCTTGAATCGCCTTACTAAGCTCTTCTTTAGCTTTTGAATACGATTCATTATTCGTATCAAGACAACCACCGAGACCAAACGTATCGTTCAATTCTTTGCGTTCTTCCGAAGTTAATCCGTGCGCAGGGTAACAACTAAGAACAAAAGCCACCAACAGGGAGGCAACCGTAAATATGTGCTTTTTCATCGTTATATTTTTTTGTTGCATTCAGTTCAGGAGTTGGGGAATACCCCCAACTCCTGAAGGGCGCATTTTTACTGACCAAAAAATTCCTTGGCTCCCTTTCTGGCAGATTCCCTTAACTCTTGACTAAGAGCAATCAAAGCATTCTCTGATTTCAGCACGTAGTCTTTCAATGACGTGTTATTGTAATAATTGACGCGACGAAGTCGCGCAAATTCCGGCATAAGACCTTGCT
>JAFQEY010000091.1 GCA_017398765.1 Akkermansia sp. | reverse complement strand
TACCATGCGCACTCTTGACAGAGTATCGGGCGTGAGCATCCATGGCTGCCTCACCTCGTGCGCTTTGGCCTTCTATCCGGTTCTTGTTCATCCTGTCTGTGTTTCGCCTCCGGCTTCCTTCCCACCCCACATTACTGCGGCGCAATTGCCTTTGGCTATTTGATTCTGCTCTGTCAGCGGCTCATTGGGGACTCTCACCCCAGTTACGTGTCATGCCTGACGTACCCAGCAAAACCCCGCGGCTTTCGCCACGGGGTCAGCACTTATGGAACAACAAATCTGCAAATAACGTAGTACCGGGGTACTCAACGGCTGAGATAGCCGGACACCCCCTCATGTGTGGGAGCCATGGCTTCCTTGCCCTTCTGCCAACCCAGCGGGCATACCTCGCCGTACTGCTCGAAGTGCTGAAGCGCATCCACCATGCGGATTGCTTCCTCTACGGAGCGTCCCAGCGGCATGTCATTCACCACCATGTGGCGCACAACTCCGCTCTTGTCAATGAGGAAAAGTCCGCGGTAGGCCACCATCTCTCCCTTGATACAGCAATTACCCTGCGCATCTGTGCAGCGCTCACCAGCAAGCACATCAAACTTCTCCGCCACTTCCTTGTTGATATCTGCCACAAGCGGATAGCTCACACCATGGATACCACCCTGATTCAGCGGAGTGTTTGTCCATGCCCAATGGCTGTATTCCGAGTCTGTGGAGCAACCCACTACCACTGTGTCGCGCTTGGTGAATTCCTCCAGTGCGGCCTGGAAGCCTACCAGCTCTGTCGGGCAGACAAAGGTGAAATCCTTAGGATAGAAGAAGAACACCACATACTTTTCGCCGATATAGCGGCTGAGACTGAAATCAGGTACGATTTCGCCGTTGATGACTGCGGTGGCCTTGAACTCAGGTGCTTTCTTTCCGATTAACATGTCGGTTGTCCTTTCTTTTTTTTCTGTTTCTTTTTCCCGGAGTTTTGTTCCGGGGACTTTCGTTGGCGAAAAATTACCACAAAAGTAGGTAAGATGCAAGCATTATTTTAGAATTTTTCTAATTTTGTTCGTCTTTTCCAACTTTTCATGCTTGAAAAAAGGAAAACAGGGGCTAAAATAGGGTGAATGGAGGGAAATTTGAGCAAAAATGAGCCGAAAAACGGCAGGATGGTATCTCTGGATGCCCTGAGAGGGTTGGACATGCTGTTCATCATAGGGCTGGATGCACTGGTGTATCGGCTCGCGCCATTGTATCCCGACAACCGAGCATGGCAAACAATTCGGGAACAGATGGGACACAGCCCGTGGGAGGGGATGACGGTATACGATATGATATTCCCCCTGTTTGTCTTTATGGCAGGGATATCCATGAGTTTTTCCTTGCGGCGGCAACAGGCTGAGGGAAAGCCAGCAGGTAAAATAATGGTAAAGATGTGGAAAAGAGCATTGATATTGATTGTGCTGGGCTGGATAATCAATGGACCGCTTATCTGGGACACAGGGCAGATGAGATATGCATCTGTACTGGGGCTTATCGGTATATCCGGAGCACTGGCAGGCAGCTGGGTAGTACTGAGCAAAAGTAATCTGAGAGGAGCACTTGTCGGAGCAACCCTAATCCTGACAGCAATAGGGATATTACAAGGAGCCGGGGGTGACCTGACACCGACAGGATGCTTCAACAGCAAGGTTGATGCCCTGCTCTGCCCCGGAATACTGCACAGCGGATGCTATGATCCGGAAGGGCCTCTTTGCATTCTCTCTGCAAGTGGACTGAGCCTGCTGGGCTATGCGGGGGGATTATTTCTGACGCGGCAAAATATGAGTGAAACTAAGCGCAGCCTGAGCCTGCTGGTAAGCGGAGGGATTCTGCTGATACTCGGGGAGCAGATGCCGGTTATCAAAGGTATCTGGACACCGGGTTTTGTACTGTGTTGCGGGGGTATAGGTCTGGTCCTGATGGGGATTCTACACCCGGTGACAGATGTGGCGGGTATGCGCCGCTGGTGCTACCCCCTGACAGTGGTGGGAAGCAATGCCCTGTTTATCTACATGCTTACCCATTTAATCAGTTTTCCAGCACTGGCCGAGAGACTGTGTTGCGGAGCGTACCGAGCAATACTGCCACCGGAGAGCTTAGCGGCCGGGTATGCCGGGACAGGGCTATTGCTGGCGTGGCTGCTCTGCCTCTTCCTTTACCGCAGGAGACTCTTTATCCGCCTGTAGTCCGCGCAGGCGATCAAAGAAATTGAAAAATCCCGCCAAAAGAGTCCCGGTAATAGAATGCCACACGCAACAGATAGCAGATGCCACGGCGGCTTCCGGCAAGGCAGAAAAATGCTTACCCGCCAGCACCGTGGCAAGCCCGGCATTCTGCATCCCCACTTCTATGGACAGGGTGCGGCGCTTAGGGCGGCTCATGCAGAAGAATCGGCCCGCCGCATACCCCAGCATATAACCCAGTGTATTGTGCAGAAAAATGGTTACAAAGATAAGTACACCGCTCTCCAGAAAATGGGAACCGCAAGCAGAAATCACCCCGCCCACAATGCAGGCAAGCCCAATAACTGATGCCCCCGGCATGGCAGAACAAAGGGCACGATAACTCTGTTTCCGGCGCAAGAGCGTATTTCCAACGGTGCCTAGAGCAACGGGAAGGATAGTCACCAACAGAATGCTGCGAAACATGCCCGCAGCATCCACATCAATACTGGCACCGGCAAGCCATAATACAAAAAGAGGAGTTACCACCGGTGACAAAAGAGTGGAAACTGTGGTCATGCCAACAGAGAAAGCCACATCACCCCGGCAGAGAAAGCTCATGATATTGCTGGAAACCCCGCCCGGGCAACACCCCACCAGCACCAACCCCAACGCAATACCGCGCGGCAAATCAAAGCAGCTCACCAACGCCCACGCAAGCAACGGCATAATCGTGAACTGCGCCAAGGCTCCAAGAGCAATATCCAACGGGCGCAACGCAAGAACTCGAAAGTCCTGCGGAGAAAGCGTCATGCCCATCGTAAGCATGATAAACCCCAGTACTGCAGACTGTATATTACCACGAACCCAGTCAAAGAGCCAAGGCTGCCAAAACGTCACCCCCGCCACAAGTAAAACAAATGCAGAAGTATGAGCCGCGAGAAAGCGGCTCAGTTGTTGCAGGCAAGCGAACATAGCCTTAATCCTGAATACCCTGTCTGTCGTAAAGCTCCTTGTACAACGGGCAAGAACTATAGAGAGACTCATGCGAACCGTCCCCCACAATCCGACCGCCTTCAAATACAAGAATACGGTCTGCATTGCGAATGGTGCTGAAACGGTGCGCCACAATCAGCGTAGTACGACCCTTGGACAGTTCGTCCAGCGATTCCTGAATTTCACGCTCACTCTCTGCATCCAGGGAAGCAGTTGCCTCATCTAAAATCAGAATAGGTGCATTCTTCACAAAAGCACGAGCAATAGCCACACGCTGACGCTGACCGCCGGAAAGTCCGCTGCCGCCCTGCCCCAGCGGGGTATCCAACCCCTTACTCTGAGAATTAAGAAATTTAGTCACCGATGCCGCATCGGAAGCTACACGGATTTCTTCATCAGTAGCATCCCGTTTCCCCAGCAGAATATTATCTCGTATCGTGCCGGTAAACAAGAGAGCCTGCTGACCTACCAATGAAAGCTCCTCACGCAAGTCATGCTGCCTGATGCGGCGAATATCCACCCCATCCAGCTCCACCGCGCCCGAACTTACCTCATAAAATCGGGGGATGAGGGAAGCAAATGTAGTTTTGCCTGCACCACTGGGACCAACCAAGCCCACAATCTGACCGGCCGGGATATGGACATTGATGTCACGGAGAACCTTATCCCCTCCCTCCTTATAGGCAAAATCCACGTTACGGAACGTAATATCACCACGCACCGGCTGCGCCAACTGCACAGGATTTTCCGGGTCAGGAATGGAATTGGGTTCATCCAACACCTCTGCCAAACGCAGCAGAGCCCCCTGTGCTTCATTGAAGCGATTGAATGCATTCCCGGCACGCTTCATCGAATCAAACGCAAAGAACAAAGCCCCGGCCATAGCTATAAAATCCGTAAGGCTCATACCATACTGCTTGCCGCGCACCAGCAGGAAAGAAAGTGCCAACGCCGTCACAATTTCCATAACGGGTATCAGTGCCTTCTGGTATTTAACCAATTTGACATAATTGTTACAATAGGCATCCGAAACCGCCCGAAAATCCCGTATCTCACGCTCCTCAAGCGCATAGGCACGCACCTCTCGCTGCGTTTCGAGATTCTGCTGAATGGCAGAATTAAGAGCACCTAAACCCTGTTGTGCCCGCAGTGCTTTCTGAGATATTCTTTTGCCGAACACAACGATGGGCCAAGCAGCCAGAGCAATGAACACAATATTGATCATGAACAGAATCCCATGTCCGCTCGAAATGAGCAACCAGATAAAGGCAGACAATGCGCAAACGCAAGTAACCGGCTGTTTGACCAGATCATTGGCAATGGAGGAAAGAATGTTCTGAACGTTCTGCGTATCAGCAACAACGCGACTAAGCATGTCTCCCTTCTGACGTTCCTCCATAAAAGCAATAGGGAGTTCCTGCACGCGGTTAAACACAGCCATACGCAGAGTCTCCAGGATTCGGATCCCAAGGAGATTCACCAACACGGCGTTTGCCCACATGGATACACCTCTGATGATAAAAATAGCAGGCAAAGTGGCACACGCCAAGAGCAGCAACATGTTCGGAGTCAGTTCCGCCAGTGATGGAATAAGTTCTAGTAACTGGGGAGTAGTCGAATCAGCATCCCGAAAAACAACCGGGAACACATACTTCACCATGAACGGCACACCCAGCCCGCTGGCAGAAGCTGCCAACACACCGGTGAGAAGAACTATCACAAACAAAAAAATGTGAGGCCACAAGAATCTCCTCAGGAAATATATAATTCTCTTCATACTTTCAGTTCCTTTTCCTGTTGAACCTGCTCGTCATAAAGTCCGCGATAAAGCATACAGCTTTCATATAATTCCCGGTGCGTACCATCTGCTATGATTCTCCCGTTTTCAAACACGAGTATACGCTGTGCCATCCGCAGCGTACTGAACCGATGTGCAATAATAAATGTAGTATGCCCCTGTGCCAGCTTTTCCAAAGAATCTTGAATGGCAGCCTCGCTTCGCATATCCAATGCGGATGTCGCCTCATCCAAAATCAACACGGGCGCATTTTTGAGAAAGGCTCTGGCTATGGATACCCGTTGACGCTGCCCGCCGGAAAGTCCGCTTCCGCTTTCTCCCAACATATAATTGTAACCACCCGGCAGAGAATCCGCAAACTCATCCACCTTAGCAAGAGTTGCAGCAGCTCTTACCTCATCATCAGTCGCTCCGGCACGCCCCTGGCGAATGTTCTCCAAAATCGAATCATTGAACAACGCAGAAAACTGAGACACAAGACCGATATTGCGTGTTCGATCCTCACGGGTAATATCCTTCACATCCACACCATCCAGGCAAACAGATCCCGAACATGGGTCATAAAAGCGGCAAATAAGGTTAATGAACGTCGTTTTACCGGAACCACTGGGGCCCACCAACCCCACAATCTGACCGGCAGCAACACTCACGCTGATATCCCGAAGAACAGGAGTTCCTTTGACATACGAAAAACTGACATTCCTGAACTCCACATCACCCTTTATCTGTTTGGGAAGTGAAACGGGGGTCGTAGGTTCGGGGGTTTCATCCTTTGCATAAAGAAGCGATTCTATTCCCTTAATCCCCACCTGCATGAGTTGAGCCTGATTCACTACCGATCCCAACCGCTTGATGGGATCATAGCAAAAGTAAAACGCCATCGCAATGGCGGTGAACTGTTCCAGGGACAAACCATCACTGCAACCGCAGTAAAGAGCATAGGCCAGAGCAAGGGCACTGACCATTTCCACCGCCGGAGTCACGCTTTGCCGCCATGCTGCCATGCGGATCATCAGACCATTGTAATGGCGTATGTGAGAGGCGAGCACATCGGATTGACGTTTTTCCAGATTAAAGGCTCTCACTTCACGCTGTGCAGACAAGGTTTCTTCTACCGTAGCAGTAATCACATTCATACCGGACAACGCAGAACGCATTTGCTTAATCATGCGCTTTCCCACCATTCGTACAATGGGGACACATGCAGCCGAAATAATCAGATTTCCCAGCAGCATCGCACTCTCATTGCTTGTAACAGCAGCGTACACCAGATAAGCAACCGCAGCAACTAATGTGAGAGGTTGAATAACCAAATCATTCATGACAGTAATGATACCCTGCTGCACCATTTGCGTATACTGGATGACGGTTGTCATCACCCCGCCACGACTGTTGCGGTCATGATAGGAAAAAGAAAGCCACTGCAAACGCGCAAACATATCTGCCCGCAATTCAGACAGAGCGCGCATGCCTGCTTTGGTCAACATATACGAGTTCAAGTAAGTTGCAACCCCTCGCACGGTCATCACCAGTGGAATAATCAATGCAGCAGCCCATAAGACAACATCGGCTCTGTAATTCTCGTCCACATGCTTCTCGACAATTTCACGAAGAAAAGCCGGCATTTCCGCTTGATCAAACACCATGGGAAACACATACTGAATCATGAACGGCAAACCGAAACCCGCCGCTGCCGCAGCAACGGCACCAAAGAAAATCCCGGAAGCAATTACCCCTCTCTGCGGTTTCATGTACCGACTTATCATCGGCTTAGTTGACTGCCATATACTTTCTTTATCGGAAGAACTCATGTATCTTGGAGCAGGATACCATATTCCTCCTCAAGGAGCAACTTTTTTTTAAAAAAATGAGTCCTGACAAAATAGCCAGGACTCATTTCTGTATCGGGCAAGCGGGATTCGAACCCACGACCCCTTGCACCCCATGCAAGTGCGCTACCAGACTGCGCTACTGCCCGTTTTCTGCCCCGCAACGCGGTGACGGGCGCAGTATACAGATAAATTTTGTGATTGTCAACACATTTTTTTCGTGATACACTCATTTTTGTCATGAAAAAGGTCAAAACAGCAGTTGTGGGTGCCAGCGGATACACCGGACAGGAGCTTCTGCGCATTCTGTTGCGCCACCCCGGAGTTGAACTTGTATGTGCTACATCCCGGCAGTATGCGGGCAAACCGCTCAGCGATGTTTTCCCCCGTTTCCGCAATGTGCCGGGTGCTGAGCTGCAATTCACGGATTCTGACGTGGCCGCCATTGCAGCCACGGGAGCTGAGGCTGCCTTTCTCGCCCTGCCCCACGGCGTATCTGCCTCGTACGGGCGCGGCCTCGTGGACGCGGGCATACGCGTGATTGACCTTTCCGCAGACTTCCGTCTGAACGACCCGGCAGTGTATGAGGATTTCTACGGGAAGCCACACCCGGATGCAGAATTGATGCAGGAGGCTCCCTATGGCATGCCTGAGTGGCACCGGGCAGAGATTGAGAATGCCCGCATCGTGGGCTCTCCCGGGTGCTACCCCACCAGCATCATCCTGCCACTGGTGCCGCTACTGCGCGCGGGGCTGGTGCTGCCGGAGGATATCGTGGTAAACAGCGGTAGCGGTGTCTCCGGTGCCGGGCGCAAGGCAGATGTCTCCCTGCTCTATTGTGAGTGCAACGAAAGCATGCGTGCCTACGGGGTTCCCCGCCACCGACACCTCTCCGAAATCGAGCAGGAGCTTTCCCTCGCCGCCGGCGCAAATGTCACCATCACCTTCACTCCCCACCTGATGCCCGTCAACACCGGCATCGTGACCACCACCGTGGCCAAGCTTGCCCCCGGGGTCACCATCGACCAAATCACTGCGTGCATGGAGGAAGCGTACGCGCACGCGCCCTTTGTCCGACTCATGGGGCCGAACAAACCGGCAGACACAAAGAATGTGACGCGCACAAACTTCGTGGACATCGGCTGGGCCATTGATACCCGCACAAACCGCGTGGTGCTGATGAGCGCGGAGGACAACGTCATCAAGGGAGCCGGCGGACAAGGGGTGCATGCTTTCAATATTATGTTCGGTTTCGACGAAACCGATGGTCTCTGGATTATCTGACGAGACGTCATGAAACCCGTGCTGCTGATAGTGGACGATGAGAAGTCCACGCGTACTGTTCTCAGTGCCGCACTGGAGGACAACTACGAGGTGTTTGCCGCCGCCGGAGGCAAAGCTGCACGGAACGTCATGGAAAGCGAGCCGGTTGACATCCTGCTGACGGATTTGAGACTGGGGGGAGAAAGCGGAATGGAGCTGATAGACTTTGCCCAAACGCTCTCTTCCCCCCCGCTCTGCATTATGATGACGGCATACGGCAGTGCCGGCACCGCAGCAGAAGCAAAAAAACACGGTGCATATTATTTCCTGACAAAGCCTCTGAATTTGGACGAAGTGGAGCTGTTGCTACGCCGCGCCACACAGACCAGACAACTTGAATCAGCCAACAGAGAGCTGACCAGCAGACTAGAACAAAGCACCGGGTTAGACAAAATGCTGGGAAACAGCCCGCAGATGCAGAACATCTTCAACCGCATCAGCCGGGTAGCCCCCAGCAACGCATCCGTCCTCATTGAGGGAGAGACCGGCACTGGTAAGGAACTTGCCGCACGGGCACTGCACAAACTCTCTGCCCGCAGCAACAACAAGTTTGTGGCGGTAAACTGCGCGGCACTCTCACCGCAACTCATGGAAAGTGAGTTATTCGGTCATGAAAAAGGAGCTTTCACCGGAGCTACCCAACGCCGAATCGGGCGCTTTGAGGAGGCAGACGGCGGCACCCTTTTTCTGGACGAAATAGGTGAAATAGACCACAGCACACAGGTTAAGCTCCTGCGTGTACTGGCAGAGCGCTGCATTGAGCGAGTCGGCAGCAACGCGCCCGTCCCCGTCAATGTTCGAATCATTGCTGCCACCAACAGAAAACTTTCCGATATGGTGGCAGATGGCTCATTCCGGCAGGACTTATACCAGCGGCTCAATGTCATCACCCTCACACTCCCCCCCCTGAGAGAAAGGCGCGGAGATATCATTCTCATGGCGCAAGCCTTTCTCAGCGAATTGGGCACAGAAAACGGCAAAGACCGCCTGCAGTTCTCCCGAAATGCTCTCCAACTACTGCGCAACTACACTTGGCCCGGCAATGTTCGCCAGCTCAGAACGGCAGTTGAGCACGGAGTCATCATGTGCGGCGGCTCCGAAATTACAGAAGACGACTTACCCGAATACCTCACCGAACAAGAAAAAACCACACCGGCGGATAAAAATAACCGGACGATAACGTACTTTGAGCTTGAAAACCCACCCTCTCTTAATTTAGAATGTGTGGAGAGGCAGGTCATCCTGCTGGCATTAAAGCAAACGGAAGGTAATCGTTCTGCTGCGGCTGAACTTCTGGGCATCAACAGACGCACCCTCCAGCGCAAAATGGCGAAGTCACCGGACACTTTCAAACAATATCTCTGAACGCTCAACATGGACAACAACGACAATTCCATAACCTCACGCAACAACACCATATTCATCATCCGTCTGCTGGTGGCTGCGGTTTTGCTGCTATTGTGTCTCACACAGCTTATTTTTACTTTCAAGGGACTGAGCCAGGCTGAAGCCATGGATCAGGCGCAGATAGCCCGGCAGATGGCCAGAGGCGAGGGCTTCACCACCAAGAATCTGGCACCGTTTGATGTGGTTCTCAGAGCAAAAACATCAGAGGAGGAATTGGATTTTAACAACTATCGGGCGACAGCTTACGCACCCCTGCACCCCACTATTCTTGCCATGGCGATTCGTGCAGCGGGTTATCACAATTTCGCAGAAAATCGCATGACCCCTGATTTTGAAATGGTATACGACGGAGATCGGGTCATCGCCACCGTCAGTACAGTATTCTTCCTCCTTGCACTCTTATTCAGTTACATATTATTCAGTAAGTTGTTTGATGAGATTCTGGCAACCTCGGTAGTACTTCTGCTGGGATTCAGCAAACTGATGCTCAACTACGCCGTCAGCGGGTTGGCTCAACCTATGCTGATGTGCCTGTTTATCGGAGCGGCATTCTGTGTCTGCGCTGCTATTCAGGCAGACCAGAAAAACAAAAACAAGCAGGTTTTCCTGTACAATGCTCTGGCATTCTTCATGATTATCATCATGTGCTTTACGAGCAGAATCTGTGTGTGGTGCTTCATCGGGCTCACCGTTTTTTCCGGTATATATTTCAAGCCCAAAGGCATGCAGGCAATCATAGGCGTGGTCATGGGAATCATTTTGTTCATGATACCCACCGCTATTCTTCTTCAACCGGGAGGCGGTCTCAGTGGGGTATTCCAACAGGCCTTCTATGGCGGATTCGGAGCCGGTGGAGTAGAACAGATGATGCGCTCTACGGATGAATTCAGCCTCAACATCAACAGTACAAATTTCTTCCTGAGACTGTTAGGGGCGGCTTTTGCTCAAAGCAGCTCCGTATACGTGAACATGGGCTCCATCATCGTCACCCCGTTCTTCCTGCTTTCTCTGTTTAATCGTTACCGCAATCCTATTGTCAACGCACTGAAATGGGTCATTTTCAGCTGCTGGCTCAGCTCATGCATCGGCATGGCCATCTTTGGTGTAACCGCCGTAATGGATGTTTCCCAGATTTCAGTCATCTTTGCGCCCTTCTTTGCAGCATACGGAATGTCTCTCGTATTTATCTTCCTTTCCCGCCTGCAGATGGCGGAGAATTTTGTCACCATGAGGAATCTGGCCATAGTCGTCATCGTTGTTATCTCCTCCGGCAAATTCCTCTTTGAATTTCCCCGGGAATTGCAGATGGGCATTATCACCAGTGCCCGTGGCATTCCCCATTTCCCCCCGTACTACCCCAACAAGCTCAACGGAGAGTTACATGATATCACCAATCCGAACGATATCATCGTAACAGATCAACCATGGGCCGTAGCCTGGTACGCAGACCGCAAAGCACTGTGGCTTCCCACGCGCATCAGTTCCTACACCAATGATTTGGAACCCGCATTCAGACGCGCAGGCTTGCAGGTGCAGGGTTTTCTCATCACCCCCAGTTCCCACTCCATGCAATCCGGGGGCTTGAGCGGAGTCATCCACCGCAGCGGAGAGTTTGCGCCGCTGGCTCTGGAAGGCAAGATTCTCCAACTGGTACCCAAGCACAACCTCGCATTAGCGGAATTGTTCAACACACACGGCGACAGCCAGAGAAACGCTCGGACGCTGGCCAGCGTAGTCTCCTCTCAAGGGCAATTCCCCCACCGCAATTTCCTCCTCGGTGCGGAAATGATATACTACAGCCGAAACCCCGGTAAATGATGTATACCTATGTGTGCCCGAGCAAAAAAAGAGATACTGAGCTTTGAGCAGGCCAGCTCCAGACTGGAGGAAATAGTCGCCCGCATGGATAATCCGGAAACAGGCTTGGAAGAGATGATTGCCCTGACAGAAGAAGGGCTGAAACTTATCCGCAATAGCCGCAGCTTGCTGAAAGAAGCAGAACTTCGCATTCAACAGCTGGAAAAAAACGAGTCAGACAATACGGCTCCCGCCCCCCCTTCCCGCAGGAATAATGACGACTTCTCACTCATCTGACCTTACACCGCTCCTTCAAGGCATCAAGAGTCCGGCAGATGTCAAGGCTCTGCAGCCCGAGCAATTGCCGGAATTAGCAGAAGAGGTGCGCAGGCTCCTCATCAACACTCTTTCTGAAACGGGTGGGCACCTGGCTCCGAATCTGGGAATAGTGGAATTGAGCATTGCCCTTCACCGGGTTTTCTCCACACCGAGAGATAAAATCCTTTTTGATGTATCCCACCAATGCTACATCCACAAGCTTTTCACCGGGCGTGCGGAGCGTTTTCAGACCATTCGGCAGTTCGGCGGAATTTCCGGATTTTGCAAACGCAGCGAATCCGAGCATGATGCCTACGGTGCGGGGCATGCTGGAACCGCACTTTCTGCCGCCTTGGGCATGGCGGCGGCCCGTGATTTAGCGGGGGATGACTACCACGTGGTAGCCGTAGTGGGAGACGGTGCCTTTACCTGCGGCACAACGCTGGAAGGGCTCAACAGCATTTCGACCACCACTCGCAAGTTTACCCTCATTCTCAATGATAACGAGTGGAGCATTGACAAAAATGTCGGTGCCCTCTCCAATTATTTTGCCAAGCTTCAGGAAACCGACACCTATGCGTGGTTACGCAGTCGGACCAAACAAATCATAGAGAATATCGCCGGACAAAATGCCAGCAAACAAGTCGCAAGACTGGTACGGGCAGCACATGGTCTCATCACACCGCTGAGTTTTTTCCAGGAACTTGGGCTTTCCTACTATGGGCCGGTGGATGGACATGATACCGCCCGTCTGGAAAAACTGCTGCGCATAGCAGCCCGACACGGCTCACCCTCCATCATCCATGTAATCACAGAAAAGGGGTGCGGCTATCAGCCCGCGGCCTGCAACCCGACCAAGTTTCACGGAATAGGTCAATACAATATCTGTGACGGCAGCACAGCCAAGGGCGATACGCTCACCTACTCCGAAGCTTTCGGAAAATCCCTCACCGCGCTGGCGGCAGACGACCCTGCCATCACCGCGATAACTGCCGCCATGCCCTCCGGCACCAAACTGGATATATTCCGAAACCAGTTCCCGAAACGTTTTTTTGATGTCGGCATAGCAGAGGAACATGCGGCATTGTTTGCCTGCGGCCTTGCCACACAGGGACTGAAACCCTATCTGGCAGTCTATTCCACTTTCATGCAGCGCTGTGTGGACATGATTCAGCATGATGCTGCTCTGCAAAAACTACCGGTGCGCTTCTGCATGGATCGCGCCGGGCTGTCACCGGAAGACGGACCAACCCACCACGGGCTGTACGACATAGCCATGCTGCGCGCGATTCCCTATCTCATCCTCATGCAGCCCAAGGATGAAGCAGAGCTGTACCACATGCTCTACACCATGAACGGGATCAATGACACTCCGAGTGCCATCCGCTACCCCAGAGGTGCAGGAGAAGGTGTCTCCATGCCGGCAACACCTCAACTACTCCCCATAGGAAAAGCAGAAACGATAAAAGAAGGACAGGACGTGCTACTGCTGGCTCTGGGCAATATGAACGGCATAGCACGCTGCGTTTCGCAGACACTGCAAAAGCGCGGCATCTCCTGTGGGCACATCAACGCCCGGTTTATCTGCCCGCTTGATAAAGAAACCATCCTCCGCGCCGCAGATTCATACAAACTCATCGTCACTCTTGAAGACCACACCATCGTCGGCGGTTTCGGGTCAGCCGTCATGGAACTGCTCAACGAAAACAACCGCCGAACACACGTGTTGCGCATTGGTTGGCCAAATAATTTTATTGAGCATGGCAGCGAGTGCCTGTTGCGGGAAAAATACGGATTGACCGCAGCTGCCATCAGCGAAACAATATGCGCCCACTATCGCCCATGAAGATAGCTCAACTCATATTGTCGGTCGTACTGCTGCTTCCCCTGTCAGCAGTCGGTCAGACTCCGGGTGCTGAAACACAAGCTCAGCCCGTTGCAAAATGGCTGGCCGGGTTTTCCAACCTGCCCAAAGATATGCGGGCAGAATACATCAACCTCTTCCGCCAGGCCAAGCATGCATACGCCATTGGAGACCTGGCTGTGTGTTACGGGCTGCTGAGCCAGTGCGAATTTATCTATAATAAAAACCCGCACGTGTGGAATCTGCGGGCCGTTTGCCTCATTGCCCAAAAGCGTTTTGAGGAAGCTGAGATTGAGCTCAATAAAGCCAAAGAGGTATTACCGCATGACGAAACCACCCTCATGAATATTGCTAATCTCCACATGGGAAAGGGAGAATTTCGCCAATGTATAGAAATCATACACAGTATCCTTCAAACTGAGCAGGATTCTCTTTCTTCCACCCTGTCAGATATACTTACCTTTCGCATCTATCTCTGCCACCTCATGCTGGAAGAACGCAAAGAAGCGAAAAAACTGGTCAGCCACCTCACGCCTATTTCGGATACTCCGCTTTACTACTTCAGTCAGGCAGCCATGCACATAACACGCGGCAACCGCACACAGGCGCGGGAGGACATCTATGCTGCGCAAACCATTTTTCCCGCCAGGAATGCCTCCCTGCCCTACATACGAGCCATTCAAATCTCCGGGCTGGAGGAAAAATACCTGCAAAAATAGCGGCAAATGGAAAAAGATACAGGCACCATTCTCCGGCTGAATCCACTGGGAGAGAGCGGAGTTATTGTGAGCTGGTGCACTGCCCATAAAGGCATAGTCCGCACCGCAGCGCGCAACGCACGCAAACCGGGCAGCGACCTGAGCGGCAGCATTGACCTTTTTCACGAATGCGAGTTAGTATACCGCCCGGCTACAGGCAGGAGTGATTTACACTCGCTCAATTCCGCGACCCTGCTTACACCACGGCTGCCGCTGCGCAGCAGCCTCACCCGCCTGAGACTGTGCAGCTATATGGCGCAACTCTTACTTGTCACCGTAGAAAATGAATCAGGAGATTCTGCATGGCACAACCTCATTTCAGGAGCGTTGGACTACGTGGCGACACACCCGCCGAGACTTGCCATTCTTCATCATTTTGAAAAACGCTTAGCAACACTACACGGTCTCTACACCCCGGATCAATCCGCGCACCATTGCCTGCAACGGCACTTCCAACACCTCCCCGCTGGACGAGCTGAGCTGTTGGAAGCTCTGAAAAAAGCACAAAGCTGATATTTCGGGTAGTTCAGAGCTTTTACTGCTTGCCTTGCCGCTGATTGTTCAGTATAATTCAGGATTAAGGAGAATCCATATTCTCTGCTCTCTCTTACAGACCACACTATATGAAACTTCGCATCTCACCCCTGCTGGGAAACCTTTTCTGTACCGGACTTGCGCTGGTAGCCGCCGCTCTCCAGACCGCAGAGGCTGTTGTCATCTATCCGACACCGCAACACAACGGCACCCGCTCCGTCACCACCCGCGTGAAAGATGTTCAAACCATCCTCCGCACCCCGGAATCGAGCGGCGGCATGTGGGAACGCCTGCCCAACGTGCCGGAAGGATACGCAGTAGATATCACCCCCGGCAAGCTGACTGTCTACGCCAACGATGAAACCGGGCTGTATTATGCCCGGCAATCCATCATCCAGATGCTCTACAACGTGCCGAATGCCACACTGGCGCACAATGATGAATTCGTCGGCAAAACGCTGCGTGAAATAACCCGTCTGGGAGAACTCCCCATGGGTATCCTCGTCGACTGGCCGGATATACCGGCACGCGGTATCGTGGAGGGCTATTACGGAGCACCGTGGAGTTTTGAGGCGCGCTGTTCCATCTTCCGATTCATGGGGCGCAACAAGCTCAACACCTACATCTATGCCCCCAAGGATGACCCCTACCACCACGGCAAAGGCTGCTATGAAACCTACCCCGCCGGACGCGCCGCAGAACTGGCGGAACTGGTCAGATACGCCCGCAATCACCACGTGCGCTTCGTCTGGGCCATCCACCCCGCCAACACCGTCAAGTGGAACGACAACGGCGGCAAGACACAGCTGGATGCCCTCTGCAATAAACTCCGGCAGATGTATGAGCTGGGCGTAAGAGACTTCGGCGTGCTGGTAGATGACTCCAGCGGAGAAATAGGCAAAGCTGAGCGGCAGGTGCAACTCACCAACTACATTCTGGAAAACTTCATTCGCAAACATCCGGATGTGAACCAGACTCTCATCATGTGCCCCACCGGTTACAACCGCAGCTGGACCAACGCAAACTTCCTGCAAACTCTGGGCAACGGGCTGGATAAAAGCATCCCCATCATGTGGACAGGGGACACTGTGGTACACGATATCACGCTGGAAGGCCAACAGTGGGTCAACAACCACGTCCAGCGCCCCACCTTCATCTGGTGGAACTGGCCCTGCAATGATTTCAAGCGCAGCCGTCTCTCTCTGGGGCGCACCTACGGGCTGGATACCCACCCGGACATGAAAAACCAGATGAGCGGCTTTGTCGCCAACCCCATGGAGCACGCAGAAGCAAGCAAAATCGGCCTTTTCGGCGTGGCTAACTACGCCTGGAATACGGAGGACTTTGAATCAGCCACCACATGGGAAGCCGGCATGCACCGGCTCTATCCCCGCCACCGCGAAGCCATGCAGATATTCTGCGCGCACAACTCATACCTGCTGCCCAACGCCCACGGCTATTTCCGGGAAGAATCCTCCCACATTGCTGATACCGCAAAAAAATTCATCGACAGCATCGATGCCGGCACACCGGATTCCAAAGCAGGCCAGCTCCTCCATCTGGAGTTTGACCGCATGATCAGTGCCGCCCGAGAACTGAAACACACCCAGAACCCCGTCGCCGGACTCTGCACAGAAATCAGACCGTGGCTGGATCAGTTTGAACTGGTCGGCGTGGCAGGTGCCTCCATCATGACCGCTTTCGCCACAGAAGACGACTACCTATTCCACTACTTCTTTGACACCGTACAGGCACTTTACGACATGCAATCCATCACCCGAGCGGATTGGTCAGAACGCGGAGTCCGACAAATCGACGATGTTGAAGTGGCAGCCTACGCCATGACTCCGGTTCTCAATGCAGCCTTCTCCTACATGAACGCCCGCGTCTATGCCGACCTTTCCGGGCAGAAGCGCTCCGTCCCCCGCTTCACCGCATCTGTCGGAGATACCAAAACGGACTCGCTCAAAATAATGGATGCGCGACCGGAGACATTCTGGTCCAACAACAAACTCCAGCAAGAAGGACAGTGGTACTGCCTGGATTACGGCTCGCCCATCAGCATCAGCAACATCTGTCTGGTCACAGGCGGTAGCAGACACAACGACTACCCGGCAACCGTCCAATTTGAAGTTTCTGATGATGCCACCAACTGGCAACCCGTTGGCAAGCCGCAGCACGGAAACATGGCTATTGTCAATCTTTCCAAAGAACCACTCCGCGCTCGCTACGTCCGCTTCCGCATCACCAAAGCTCGGCACAACTGGCTCTCCATCTGTGAATTCGCCGTTAACCGAGCCCTGCCCCCCTATGCTTCCGGCACCGTACAGGGGCGTAATTTCACCGCCTACAGCAACACGGAAGACATCGGTCTCAACCGCATCATGGAGGTCTTCCCCCTGCATGCAGGAGAAAGCATCTCTCTGGAGCTGCCCACCCCCATCCACCCGGAATGGCTGGAAATCAATCTTGAGAACGCAGAACTGTCCCACTGGGCCAACATCATTCTGACGCTGGAATCCGGGCAGGAAATCCACATCAAGAAAGATATTATCAACAATCGTCTATACATGAAGAAAGAGGAGCTTCCCCGGGAGCGCATCACCTCACTTTGCGTCACCAATGCAAGCAACAGAACACAGGAAATCAAGCTGACGCTCTTCCGCATCGGCATCACGCCGGATGCTCTGGCAACCGATCCTCGCTGCATCAGTGATGCAGATATCGCAACCACCTACTTCTGCTCCAAGGCACCGCTGGATATTACCATGCCCGTTCCGGAGGGCTCCACAGAACTCATCACCGTGGGCAATGTGCGTTGCGATGTCACCAATGCCACCCTCAGCTCCGAGGGCGAGCACGTGCGCCGCTACAAGCTCACCCCGGGCGCAAAGGAAGTGCGCATCACCCACCCCCAGCGTCCCCATTCCTTCGTGAACGAGGTCATCTTCAGATAATTGCTCTTTCAACTCTCCTTCAAAGCGCATTCGTGTTCACGAATGCGCTTTTTTGCACCATAGTTTTCCTCTGCCGCCACCAATCGGGTACCGTCTCTTGTGGCTTGCCAACTCGTTTCAGCAAGCCTCCTTCCTGGAGGAGCGGGGAGAAAAGACGGCAAAGGAATCCGGATGAGCGATACTCAGGCCTTGCGGACGTGAGCGAGCCCGCCACGAATAGCTAAAATGACCACCTTATCCCCGGCGGTAAGCCCGGAGCGAGAATCCGGTTCTATGGGGATGATGTGATCCTCCCAGCGAATACAGAGACTCTCAGCCTCACCCAATACAACAGCGGTCTTACCGACAATATCTTCCGTAGACTCGCGGGGAGCGTTGCGCAGAAGCACCCCCATAATCACACGCCTCACACACTGCACCCACAGTGTATAGTACAGCGCGCAGACCAATGCAAGAAATCCGATAAACACCAGCACAGACCACTGCCACGGTGCCCCCACCAGCCAGGTACCCCATGCCGCAAAAATTAACAAAGACAGCCAGGAAAGCAGCTCCGTGCAGATAAATATATCCAAAACCAGCAGCGTAACAGCCACGGCCAGCATGATATGCAGGAACGTGCCGTGCTCTATTCCCAAAAATGTATCAGCTAACAAAGTAATCATCACTTACTGTTTCTTGAGATCCATGACGGAGGGGACACTGTTGGGCAGATATACCTGAGCGGCCGGATTGGTGGTAATGGTGGCGTACCCCTCCAACGCCTGACGATTCATCAGCACTTTAGCAGCGGCCTCTGCTCCTACTACAGCAGCAATGCGTTGCAGGTAATCTGCCTCCGCCTCAGCCGCAAGACGCATAGCTTCCGCCGCTCCCTGGGCTCGGAGTATGGCTGCCTGTTTTTCGGACTCAGCCAAACGAACCTTGGCCGTGCTTTCACCCTCTGCCTTAAGTGCTATGGAACGGCTCACACGCTCCGCCTCCATCTGGCGCAGCATCGCCTCCCGCGTCTCTGTGTCTGTGGTCAGTTCCTTTATTTCAATGGATGTGATACTCAAGCCCCAGCGTGAGGCTGTGGAAGCCACTGCCACCGAAACCTTTTCCGAAATCTCCGAGCGGGAGGACAATATTTCATCCAGATTCCGACTACCGATGAGAGAACGGAGCTCATTGAGCACCAGTTCTATAAGCGACTTGTGCAGATTCTGAACCTCATACACCGCCTTGATAGCATCTATGATACGCCAGCGAATAATACAATTCACCTGCATGGTTGCATTATCCTTGGTGATACAGGAGCGAGGATTAGTATCCAACAACTGCTCCGTCAGCTCAATATAAACCCCGTTCTTATTGGTCAGATTCCCCCACGCCGATGAAACATCCTTGAGGCTCTGGAGAAAAGGTATGCAAAACTGTAATCCGCTCTTTCGCACGGAAGTAGGCTTACCGAACATTTCAACGATTGTGCAATGCCCCTGAGGTACCGTAAAGATAAACATTGTTGAAAATTGTTGTTGTTGAGTTCTCCGTCATTGTACCTGCATTTCACACCAATGGCAAGTAGAAAGAAATACGAATTAAATTAAACCGGTATAACGTTCGATAAATAGCTAAACGGCAGGAATAGACACATCGGCAGATAGATGCGAATTTGTAGGGGAGATGTTCACGCTGAAGAGAAAAGTGAAATTCTCGCCTGCGGCTCGAGCGAAATTGGCTCTGTCGAGCCAGCGAAATTGCTGTCTCAGGCAGCAGTGATAGAGTTCCGCAGCCCTGTGGGCTGCCATTCTTTTTCACTACCGCCGTCCCGGCGGTAATTTCGCTATTCTCGCAGAGGATAATTTCGCTCATGGCTTCCGCCATGAATTTCGCTGTCCGTCAGGGCAATTTCGCGTGCGGGCTTGCCCGCACATTTTCCCCTACAAGTTCCCATTTATCCTTTGCAAACTTGTGGAATCATTTACTGAACGATATACTAGTTATTTATTTACACTCGGCATCATCAAACTTGCCCTG
>JAFQEY010000090.1 GCA_017398765.1 Akkermansia sp. | reverse complement strand
GTACATCGCATTTAAAATGCGATACTCTCCAGAGAAGAGAGAGGTGCCTTTTTTCTTTGGAATTGAAGACAAAATTCAGTAAAACACTATTAGCCGTATATACATCATGAACATATTGCTGGCATACTCTGCCAAACATTTTAATCCATTACAGGGAGAAGAGACAAGCCAAACATTCTCCGCATCATCAGCTGCAACCTTAGCTCGTTCCTTGTACCATATACTCAAGGAGATGGGGGATGTTGAGTATGTGGATGGTTTAAAGCCGCCCAAAAAGCTGCCGCGCAAACACTATGATCTATTGGTAGGGATTCAGGGGAGTATTTCTCCGCTGAGTCGAATTGCTACATTCGATAAGGTGGTGCTATTTGCTGTGAACATGCACCCGAGAAGTCGGAACGAAATACTTCAACAATTTAACCGACAATACAGGGTATGCTCTCAAAAGCACGTTGATCGCAATACTGTACATCTCAAGCAATTGAGCGATATAAAAAGAGCTGATTCCATCTTTCTTGTAGGGAATGCCACCGTTGCCCGAAGCTTCTTACAGGATGGAAGAGAGATAAGTTCCATTCGCCGCTTCAATTATGCCAGTGCATTACCATGTCGAGCGGAGGATACCCTGGTTCCCGGAGATATGCCGCGGTTATTATATGTAACCACAGAAATGTGTCTTCGCAAAGGTTTTGATATAGTGGCAGACATGCTCCAAAAGTTGCCGGACGTACCCTTTGTTTGTGGTATTATAGGCGGGTCTGGTGATTCAGATTACCAATCAAAACTGTCAAGTTTGCAGCAGCGGTTCGGTGCGAAAATCCACTTGCACGGATGGGTGGATTCCGGAAAACAGGAATATAGAGAGCTTGTGCAGAAATATGATTTCGTTCTTTTCCCCTCGCTGGAAGAAGGGCAGGCGGGAAGTGTTCTGGATGCTATGTCGCAGGGGCTTATTCCCTTGATTACACGGGAAACGGGCATAGATTTTGCTCCCTTGGGGTACTTGCATCCGGAATTGAATTGCGAACATAATAACAATATTTTGCAACAGGCTGTAAGTATGTCTAAAGAACAGGTTCTTAAACTTCAACAGCAGACTTTGCAATATTACCGAATTCACCATCTCAATTGGCAAGGCAACTTGAAACGAGCTTTCCGCTATTTGTTGCACTCCGGGACTCCCTGGCCTGAGTATGGTGGCAGCGATGCCTCCGAATATTATCTTAAACAAGACACGTCAGAGTCTGCTATGTTGATATATGATATTCTGGATAGGATGGAATTGGTAACCGACAGTTCTGCAGCCGCGATTATAGGGAGCACGAAGGAGGCCAAAAGAATAAGATGGAAGGAAACCGGAGTGTTGCCACCCGGTTCGGTTCTTCAAATTCACCGTCGAGCAGCGGAAGGGAATCTTTATCTGCTGGGTGAAGCAAATGAACATGGCGAGGATTTACTGAGTACCCCATCGGTGTCGGAAGTTACAGCCGGCAGGAGTGTGGGAAAAATCATCTTATCTGGTATAGCTCGCTTGCTTAGTTTGCTGCACCCCTCCAAAAGAAGAAGAAAAAACTATTATAATCGATACATAAATTTAAAAGAGAACATACATTAACATCTATTCATTATGAATCCTTCAACGCTTCCAATAACCGTTGCCTTTGCGTCAGATGACGGGTACGCCCCCTATCTTCTGGTGGCAGTATCATCTCTCCTGCAGCATCTTCCGCAAAAAAGAAGTTGCAGTATCGTTGTTATGGATAGTGGTATATCAAGCTATTACAAAGAACGTTTGCATGAGGTTGTTTCTCATAATCATACTCAGGCAACGTTGCGGTTTCTTTCGGTTGATTTGCTTGATGAAAAATTGAATGAGTTCTTTGCCCGGAGAGGAAGGAAAGGACGTGTGACCAAATGGTCATACACCACTTACTACCGTTTATTTTTATCTGATCTACTGCCGGATTGTCACCGACTGTTTTATTTGGATGTGGACATTTTGGTTTGCGATGATTTGAGTAAGGTCTTTGATATGGATATGGAAGATAAATCCGTGGCCACTGTACAGGATGTATGCCTTTGCTTCAACAGGGAAAGTGAAGTGGAGCGTAAAAGACTGCTGCGCTGCGGACACGATATGAGCCGGTATTTCAACGCCGGAATCATGCTGATTAATCTCGATAAATGGCGCCGTACTTCGGATTTTCTGAAGCGGGTAGAAGAGATTTTTTGCCAATTACCGGATATGGTGTATCCGGATCAGGATATTCTCAATTACATGTTCCGGGATGATATGATTTCTTTGGAAAAGAGATGGAACTTTCTGACTCCTCAGTTGGACAATGATGACTTAACTGAAGAAGCACTCCAATATCGGAATACTATTGTGCAGCAAAAGAGCTTCGGAATTATTCACTATGCCGGTATTAAGCCATGGAAAGATGCCATTCTTTGTCCCCTGGCTTCAGAATGGTGGAAAGAAGCTCGCAGAACGGGGGTGGAGGGGGATATTATCAGGCGGGAATTGCAATTAATCAGGTATCACCTGATGGCCCGGCAGGAAGCCGGGCGAACATCTTCTCTGTGGTTGCAAAAAATCATTATTCGCTTAAAATTGCTCTTTGCCGGAAAAAACAGCAGACAAAAACTCCGCAGACGGTTGGATAGATTGGAATGTAAACAACAAAAAGCAACAGCCGGTAAAAAACATCAATTAAAATAATAAAGATACCAAAAATGCGGCGGGAATACGGTTTCCTGCCGCATTTAATTAAGCTTGCCGAGTGTATAACGTTATGCTGTCGGTCAGTTATTAATATATTGAATCAAAGCCAGGATTAGCTGAAGAAAATTATATACAGGCAAGAAAATAGCACCGCCGCGGCAACTGCAATGGCTATGTAGCGAGGAAGCCGACGCATAAACTTGGATTTCAGCTTTTTATCAGTTGCGCCGCGCAGCCATGCATGCCCACCAAACATATTCTTATCCAACGGTCCGGCAATCACCATCTTACGATTACTGCGCTTATTCCAGTAAGATGGCCACACATACCAGGGAGAGAGTACTTTAACGGTTTTGTCGACAAGTCTGGCATTCAGCTGGCTTTCATCATGCCAGACAGCAATGATATCATTTTTCAAGTCACGGGTTGTTGCATCATCAATTTCCTGACAAAGTTGCAGGAATTCGGCAGTTCTGCCACCGTTAAACCCACCTGCGAAATAATGCGAGCCTTTTCCGAACGGTATATAAGCCGTTGAAGAGCAATTACGCTCATAAGGATACTCATCGGGTTTCAAGTCTAATGATTTTTGGTGTTCAGCAACTACCAGCCACGAATCTTTCTCTGTCGGTAAAATTTCGCTGCCGATACGCTGATAAAAAGCATAATCTCCGTTTATAAAAAAGGTATAATCACAATCTTTCCACAATTCCGCATGCTCAACAAAAAGCCTATACCTCAGTAGGGTGACGAAAGGCCAGGGCTTGTTTTCGATATGAGTATACACTATATTATCCGCATCTTCTCCTGAAACGCTTTCCAGAAAGTATTCTAAGCGAGAATCACTGAAGATGTATATTTTTCGCTTGCTTTGCGGAAAAAAATTTTCTTTGAAGGTTTTGTAAAATTTCGGCCAGAAGACCCTGTATCTCCCGGTAGAAATATATAAAACCCCTACGGTAAGCTCTTTCTCATCTGTACCGCCGACACCTGTCATGGTCGAAAGTGTATCTTACGCCTCATCATTAGTCAATCTTAAAGTTATCCTCGATTCAAAATAAAAACACCGCTAAACGATTTTCTTTTTCTTTTTGCAAGAACAGACAAAAGGCTTGCAAATGAGCGGTGAATGCACTATATTTGCGCGCGTTATGTCAGAACGCAAAAATCCGTATCCTTTTGATGCCTTTGAACCCAAGTGGCAGGGTATCTGGGACAATCAGAAAACTTTTAAGACCCTGAATCCCGGAGAAACCGGGTTTGATGCCTCGAAGCCGAAGTGTTACATACTGGACATGTTTCCTTACCCCAGTGGGGCTGGGCTGCATGTAGGACATCCGGAGGGGTACACCGCCACGGATATCGTAAGTCGCTACAAGCGCATGAATGGTTTTAATGTGCTACACCCGATGGGGTGGGACTCTTTCGGTCTGCCGGCAGAGCAGTATGCTATCAAGACCGGTCAGCATCCCTCTATCACCACTTACGCTAATATTGATACGTTCCGCCGCCAGCTCAAGATGCTGGGTTTCTCTTACGACTGGGACCGCGAGATTGCCACGACTGACCCGCGCTATGTGCGCTGGACACAGTGGATTTTCCTGCGCCTGTACCACTCATACTACAATGAGGAGTTGAAGAAAGCACGCCCGGTAAGCGAGTTGGAGGAAAAGGGCTGGACCCGTGAGCAGATTGATAATGTGCGCCTGGCTTATGTGGCAGAGGGGCTGGTGAACTGGAGCCCGGACATGGGCACGGTGCTGGCCAATGAGGAAGCAGAGGAATGGAAGAGCAAGGGACACATTGTTGAGCGCCGCAAGCTGCGCCAATGGATGCTGCGCATCACGGCTTATGCGGAGCGCCTCATTGATGAGCTGGAACCGCTGGACTGGCCGGAGAGCATCAAGCTGTTGCAGCGCAACTGGATTGGTAAATCCACTGGGGCTGAGGTGAACTTCACCTGCGGCGAACACACGATCACGGTCTACACCACCCGCCCGGACACGCTGTTCGGGGCTACCTATATGGTGCTTTCTCCGGAACATGAGCTGGTAGCGCAGATTACCACCCCGGAGCAGAAAGCTGCCGTGGAAGCTTATCAGGCAGAGTGTGCTGCCAAGAGCGACCTGGAGCGTACCGACCTCTCCAAGGAAAAGACGGGTGTGTTTACCGGGGCTTATGCCACTAATCCGGTAAACGGTAATCAGGTGCCCATTTGGATTGCAGACTATGTGCTCACCGGCTATGGTACCGGTGCCATCATGGCCGTGCCGGCACATGACAGTCGAGACTTCGAGTTTGCCACCAAGTTCAGCCTGCCCATCATCCAGGTGGTTCAGCCGGATGATGCTGATACTCCCTGGCAGGATTTCTGCGGGTATGATGGTACTATGGTCAATTCTGCCCACTTCAACGGGCTGCCTGTGCCGGAAGCCAAGGCTAAGATGATTGCCTGGCTGGAAGAGATGGGCTACGGCTGCGGCAAGGTAAACTACAAGCTGCGTGACTGGTTGTTCAGCCGCCAGCGCTATTGGGGTGAACCTTTCCCCATTGTCTGGAACAGCGAGGACGGCAATCACTACGCTATCCCGGAGAGTGAGCTGCCCTTGCTCCAGCCGGAGATGGAAGACTTCAAGCCCAGCGGTGACCCCCGCGGCCCTCTGGTGAAGGCTAGCTCCTGGATTCAGTATTCCGATAAGTTTACGCGTGAGACTAACACCATGCCGCAGTGGGCCGGTTCCTGCTGGTATTACCTGCGCTATCTGGATCCCACTAACGACAACGCTTTTGTTGACCCCGAGGTGGAGAAATACTGGATGGGCGGCAACAATCCCGGTGGTGTTGACCTGTATGTGGGCGGCACAGAGCATGCCGTTCTGCACCTGCTCTATGCCCGTTTCTGGCACAAGGTGCTTTATGACTATGGTCTGGTCACCACCAATGAACCCTTCAACAAGCTTGTCAACCAGGGGCTCATCCTGGGCGAGGATAGCCAGAAGATGTCCAAGAGCCGCGGCAACGTGGTGAACCCGGACGACATCGTGCGTGAATACGGTGCCGACTCCCTGCGCATGTATGAGATGTTCATGGGACCGCTCAAGGAAGTGAAACCCTGGCAGACCAAGGGTGTGGAGGGTATCAGCCGCTTCCTGGCTCGCGTGTGGCGTCTCGCTATGGTGGAAAACCAGGAGGGCGAATGGGTGCTTTCCGACAACATCCGCGAGGCAGACAGCGGTGTGACATCGGTTCGCAAGGAGGTTCACAAGACCATCAAAAAGGTGACGGAAGATATTGAGAGCATGAGCTTCAACACTGCTATCTCCAAGATGATGGAGTGTGTGAATGTCATGTACACGGCTCTCAAGGATAATGCCGGCATTTGTCTGACAGACTATGTGAGCCTGCTGCATGTGCTTAATCCCTATGCGCCGCATCTTACGGAAGAGCTTTACAGCATTCTGCAGACTCGCTTTGCTACGCTGCCTGCCTGTCAGCTCTGCCAACAGGCTTGGCCGACCTGGAATCCCGAATATCTGGTGGAAAATACCAAGGAAATCGTCATTCAAGTGAACGGCAAGCTGCGTGATAAGCTGACAGTGGCAGCCGATGCCTCCGGGGAGGAACTGGAAGCTGCGGCTTTGGCGTCTCCCCGCGTGCAGGAGCACACCGCCGGCAAGACCATCCGCAAGGTTATCGTTGTGCCCGGGCGTTTGGTCAACGTTGTGGCGAACTAAAGTAGTTGGAATTGGAGTCGGGGGCATTTGCCCCCGCTCCCCCTACTGCCTGCACTTCTAACATGTCGCGGAGTTTTTATATTACATGTTCACCATATCTATTGAATCTTAAGCAAAACGCTCTACTATGATGACAGCTTCCCCCTTAACGCTTGAGTTGCAGGCAAAACAGCGCGATGACGTATTAGATATTCTGCGTGGCCTCACCATGTTCATTGTCGTGTTAGCGCATGCCATGCAGCATTCCCTGTTACCGGGGGAAGAAAGTATCCTGTGGATGCGCTTTATTCGTCCATTCCAGATGCCAATCTTATTTCTAATCAGCGGATGGGCAATGGCATTTTCCTTTCCTCCCAAGAGTCATGCAGTGTTCATCCGCAAGAAATCCGAACGCTTGCTTCTTCCCTATCTTGTCTGGATGCTTATTTTTTACATGATTTGTATTACGGATGGGAGTAATGTATTCACTTTCAATAATTTGTGGCGTGAGGTAATAGGCTCTGACTTCTGGTTTCTGAGAGCTCTATTCTTCAACTATTTGGTAATCTGGATAGGTGTTCTGGTGCTTGAGAAGTGGAGAATACAAAGCAAGTGGGGCCCCGTCATCACTGTTGTTCTGGGTCTGGTTGCCGTTTTACTTATCAGAAAGATAGACGCATTTCGCCCAACGGCAAATGGTTGGTTCTACCAGTGGTTCCTGACAGGGTATCTGGCTCATGTATTCTCAGACCACTATCGAGACAGAGTACGCGCGTTCATGAATCGCTATAAGGTTCGCATTGGGTTGATATGTGGAGTTCTGCTGATAACCATGGCGTGCCTGGTTTACTTGTGGGATATCTCACAGAATCTTGTCGCTTATGTCACCATTCCGTGTATCTGTTTTGTTGTGATAGGATTCAGCCGGATTTTACCCCCTTTTATTTCAAAATTACTGAGTCACTGGGGAGCCATATCACTGGGCATATACGCCATCCACTGGTGTCTCTTTGCGAAATCTGCATCGTGGTTTGCAAAAGTGGTGCCGAATTGTCCTTATGTCATTCGGGTTCTTGCTCTTACGGCTGCCTGGATGCTGGGGTGTGAAATCCTGATTAGGATATTCAAAAAGACAAAAGTCACACGCTATTTCCTGCTGGGTGAGCGATAATTCTATCATATTTTCGGTATCGTTGGGTTATAATTTTTGCGTACAACATGGGACGAACCAGCTTTATCAACATTCTGCTGAGCCTGCTTCGTGTGGGCCTGGGGGTGTTTTTTCTGATTACCGGGGCTCTGAAGATAACGGATTTGGGGACAACGGCTGAGTTTATGACCCGCAGTTCTTTGCTGCCGGAGTGGTGTTCTATGCCGATAGCCTGCATAGGTGTGGCGATGGAGCTGGTGGTGGGGGTGTGTCTTGTTTTACGCCGTTGTTATGAGGGGGCTGCGCTTTGGGGTACGGTTATGTGCAGTGTGTTTCTTTTTCTGTATGCGCAGGCGTGGATCAGAGGGTTGGAGCTTAGCTGCAATTGTACCGGCAGTTTGCATGAGATTGTGAATTATCCGTTGGATACTGCTATGAGGCTCCTGCTGCTGGGGGCCATGATTCTGCTGATGTGGGACACACGCCGCCGCCGCCCGCTGATGTGGGATCCGGAGGATAGTCCCTATGATTTTTCAGAAATCTGAAAGATTGTGTCAGCTGTTGTAGTCGGGCAATAATTCCAGCAGGGCAAAGGAATCTTCCTGCAAGGTATCCAGTATCTCCAGATCTGCTTCGTTCTGTATGCGGTAATATTCTGCCCCCCAGAGCCGGGCGATGTTTTCTGCTTTAAAGACAGGAGATTGGACCAGGAGTCGCTGTAGTTCCGGGTCGTTTCCTGCTGCGTAGGCTGCACCGCCTGCACCTTCGTTGTTGAGTACGGCGACAATGCGGCGTCCCGGCGGCAGTTGGGGCACAATGGCTGCCGCATGCAAATCCCGCAGCAGGGTTAAATCTCCCACCAGGCAGAATGCAGATCCTGCATCAGCCGCATTGCCCAGGAATACGGAGATTGCGCCATCTGCGCCGTGGGGGCTCTGGTCTCGCAGGTAGAGTGTGGGGACGCGGTTTTGTGCGTAGCGGTTCCAGAGCTCAGTCACTGTGGGGCTGGACAGGCAGATAACTTCACTCAGTGAGGCGTGGCAGGAGAATGCCCGTACCAATGCAGCCGCAGATTCCGGGTGCGCCAGTAGTCTTTCCTCACTACGGGCTGCGTTGTGGCGGCTGCGGGAGAGTAGGCGTTCGGTGTCACCTACGTGGGGTACGTCTCCCAGAGCTTTCATAATCTGCTCCGGGTCACCCTCAATCACCGTGCTCCGGCGGCAGAGCCCGGAAAAGCCGGTTCGGGTAATGGAAAATACCTCCGTATCCGGCAAATCTTCCAAAGCCTCCCAAAAATGCCCTGTCGGCACACCGCCAACGCGCAGCACATAGCGCGGCGGGTGTTGCATCAGCAGCTCGTCTGCTCCGTGCAGCAGGAGTTCCGCCAGCTCCTCTCGCAGCCCGCTGGCTGCTTCTGCCACCACGGGAACCCGCAGAGTCTGGGCCAGCCAGAGCACCGGTTCCTGTTCTGCTGGCTCCAGTGCTCCAATCATCATTACCAGCCCTTCAACCGCGTGAAAACGCAGCATCCGTGAAAGTGCGGCAAGTGAGCCTCGGAACGCGGGGGGCATGGGAGCGTCACCCATTTCCAATGCGCTGAAATCCGTCTCTCTCTGCATAGCGGCTTCATCTGTCCGCACGCGCAGGTGCAGGGGAAAGCCTTCTGCCAGCAGGGCGGACAAGTCCGGCAAATCGGATACCGGGCAGGGCAGATTCATCTCTACTGTTGGGGCAAAGATGCCGAACAAATTTTCTTTTTCCATGGCCAGTGGTGCACCGGTACCGCCGGTGTCCGGTTCAGAATCCATGGTAAGTACCAGCAAGGGGCGGCGTTCGTAGTAGGCTGCTGCAACGGCAGGTAGCATGGCAGCTGCCGCGGTTCCGTCTCCGGCTGTCACCACCACCGGGCGTGCTGTGGCCTGAACCCGCCCCAGCGCAAAGAAGGCTGCGCTGCGGTCATCTGCCACCGCCCAGCGGTGAATTACCGGGCAGTCAGCCAATGCATTGTACAGCACATTGTTTTTTTCACCCGGGCAGCAGACCCATTCTGCAACACCGGCCATAGTTGTACAGGAAAGCAGTGAGAGCATGGTAGGAGCGAAGTTTATCAGAAAGGAAGTGTTTGGCATTCTCCCAGATGGGTGGGGGCGCGGTGGGCAATCAGGTCAATCGCCATGGCGAGCCGTGCGGCGCGTTCGCGCAGGAATTGGGAGAACTGTGTTCTGCGGGTAACCGGGGGAAGGGGGGCGTAGAGCCCCTCTGCGTTCATGCCTATACTGCGGGCGGTGGCAACGGCCCGTTCCACGTGGTCCGGCTGGCTGATGAAAATGACTGCCCCGGCATTGAAAATACGGGTAGTGCGTATAACGGAGTCATAGGTGCGCAGTCCGGCAAAGTCGGAAACGATTTTTTCGTTCGGCACGCCGAGCTGCACAAGTGCTTCCCGCATGTCTTTCGGCTCGTTGTAGTAGCGGTCGCTGTTATCACCGGAGACAATGATGCCGCGGATTTTTCCGCTTTTCCATAAATCTGCCGCAGCATTCATGCGCCCATGGAAGTAGGCGTTGGGCTTGCCTGAGGTGAAATATTTGCTGCAGCCCAGTACTACCGCTACGCGGTTATTGCTGCAATGGCTCACCGAGTCATGGCAGTAATCTGCCGCTTTGAGGGAAGTCCACAGTTCCACCGTGGAAATGATCCCGGCGCACAGGAGCATGCAGCAGAGAATGAGGCGGAACGTTACACGCAGCAGCTTTTTCATGAGACCAGGGGAGGTCAGTCAATGTGAATCACCTGAATACGCGTGGTCAGCTCATGTTTTTCTCCGCAGCGCAGAAGTATATTTTCTGCGGGTACTACGGTTGTTTCCACTGCTAAAAAGCCACGTTCGTTGCCTGCACCCAAGTCTCCCATTTCTGCTGCCAGTTTTTTACCGGGGTTCCACACGACGCATGAGCCGGAGCCGGCGCGGCAAATGCGGATGCTGCGCTGCCAGGCGGGGTCGTGGATGGTAATTTCCTGAGTCTCCTGTACCGGGTAGTAGATGCGGTCAATGTGTCCAAGCGGAATTAGTGGGTCTTCAGGATGCGGTACGGCGTCATCTGCAAATTCCGTGAAATCCGCTTCTTCCAGCCCCGTGACCGCCACGGTTTCGTAGTCGCTCACGGCAAAATAGGTGTGCATGGCCGCTGAGAAAGGCATGCTACGTGGCACATCCATCGTCATGAGGCTCAGGGTCAGTTCGTCCCCAATTTCCATGGCAACGGCTCCGCTGGGCATCATCTCCCGCTCCGGCGGAAGAGCCATGAGCAGGTGAACCTTACCATCCTCTGCTTCTTCGCAGTGCGCCACCTGCCACATGGCTGTGCGAGCCGTGCCGTGCGCGGGGAGGGTGGCATCTTCCTTATTTTTGCCGAACCATGGCCAGCAAAGCGGAATGCCGCCCCGGAGAGCTTTTCCCTTGCGGAAAACCGCTTTCGGGCTCATGTAGATGACCGGCATTTGCCCCTTTGGTGCCCAGCTGAGTACGTGAGCACCGTAGACAGAAACCTCTGCCGTGCAGAGTGGGGTGTCAATACGGATGATGGGGAATTCCTCCCCATACGGATATTCGGTGGTGACCATAACTGTTGCGCCTATACTATCAGATTTTGCAGCCCGGTGCAAGCTTTGTCATGAGTAACCTCAGGGCAAACGCATTGGCAAATATGACGCTTCATAATGTCATAATGCAGGCTGTATATATCAATAATAATAAACATGGCCAAAATGACATATTTTAATATCAACAACTCCTATATATACATATATAAAGCTTCCTTTGTTT